>PNKC01000016.1 GCA_013822275.1 Anaerolinea sp.
GGAGGTGGCTCGCGCCCACCATGGACCCGTCACCGGCCAGCCTGTCGAGCATCGCCAGCCGGGTGCGGAGCGCGGTCCCGCTGTCCCAATCGAATGAGTTCTTAAAGGACGGCTCCTCCACGTCGATCGGCGAAATGACCACGTCGCCGAGGATGAAGCCGCGTTCGCCGGCTGAGCTGATGGCAACGCTCGTATGCCCGGGGGTGTGGCCCGGGGTGGGCACGGTGGTCAGCCCGGCGGACAGCCGGTGTTCGCCCTCGATCAGATCCACGCGGCCATCGGCGTACAGCGGCTCGACGTCGCGGACGAAGGAGGCCGGTTTCGTGGCCTGGGACGAGTAGTAGCCCCAGTCCCCTTTCGGCACCAGGTAACGGGCGTTGGCGAACACCGGCTTCCCGCTGGCCCGGTCGATGTTCCAGCCGGTGTGGTCGCCATGGAGGTGAGTGAACAGCACGCGAGAGATGCTGGCTGGCTCGATCCCGGCCTCACGCAACTCCTCAAGCAGTTTGCCGTTGTATTCAGGCCCCCAGCCGGTATCGACCAGCAGGCGCGCGTCGCCATCGGCAACGAAGAAGCAGCCGAAGTTGAGGGCGACGCGTTTTTCCGCATCGAGGTGCGCGGCGTGGGCATCAAGGGCGTCGCCCGCCTCGGGGTAGACCGCCGTGGCGGGGTAGAGCTGGACGTTATCGACCAGTGCCACCAGTTGCAGGTTGCCAACGCGGACCTCCTGCATCGCTTCATGCTCCTCAGCCGTAAAGATTCTGGCCGAAACGGTACACGCGACACCGGGCACGCAACAACCGTATGGACGTCCGCGTTGGAGCCGGCGGCTTCTGCTTCGCCAGCGCTACATGAGCGGCTCGGGCTCGCCTTCCGGCAACGCGACTTCGAAGACGTTCAGGGTCATTGACACCAGCCCGTAGTAGCCGACAACGCCGATGATATCGACGATGCCCCGCTCGCCAAACTGATCGAGGGCGCGCTGGTAGGTGGATGGGGTAACGCGGTTCGTCGCCAGGTATTCGGTCACGAAGTCATGGAGCGCTTCCGCTTTGGGGGAGCCGAATGACGGCCTGGCGCCGGTGCGGATGGCTTCGATGGTCGCTTCGGCGAGGCCGGCTTCGCGCGCCAGGCGGGCGTGCGCCCAGAACTCGAACTGCGCCTTCCAGTGTTTGCCGGTGATGAGGATGGCGAGTTCCGAGAGGTCTCGCGGGAGGCTGGTGCCGAAGCGGCAGTATTCGCCGAGCAGCTGGGCGCGCTGGGCGAGCTCCGGCGCCCGCAGCCAGGCTTCAAACGGCCCGCGAAGGCCACCGCGCGGCCCCGCGACGATCGCGTCAGCGACGGCTTTCTGCTCAGGGGAGAGGTTGTCCAGGTCCAGTGGCGAAAGGCGGGTCATGGCAAACTCCGGCGTGGTGTCCCGCAATACGACGCGATCCGCGGCGAGTTGGCAAGTGCGGTAAAGAGAGGCGGTCGCGCCACCTGCGGCACGTGCGAATGGGCCCGTGGGGGCGGGCCGATGGCCCGTGGGCCCTGGCGGGGGACCGGCATAAAACGGTGTGGTGGGGGCACGCGCGAGCCAGCGGGCGAAGCCCGTCCGAGTTCGTGATGAATGTCACATACCGTTCACGAGCCCCGGTAAAGGATGAGACGACAACCCGCCCGGAAGGCGCATCGGGAGAGGAGATTCGAGATTGATGAACAGGTACTTCAGGTTGCTCGCGTTGGGGGGCATAGCCCTGATCGTGGCCGGTGGCGCGGTTGCCTGCGGCGGCGGTTCCGCCGACGGGGAGCCCGAAGACGGCATCCAGGTGAAGACGCCGGGGGCCGGCGGGGACGGCCAGGCGGCGGCGGAATCCATCAAGGTCGTGATGAAGGACAACCTCTTCGAACCGAAGGCTCTGACCGTCCCGGCAGGGAAGTCAATCGTGATTGAGCTGAAGAACGAAGGTCAGGCTGTGCACAACATGCACATCCTTAGTCAGGCAAAGGAAGGCAAGGACTTCTCGAGCGCTGCCACGGTGGCTCCCGGGGCGGAAAACAAGTTCACCATCAAGCTCACCAAGAAGGGGACCTACGACTTCCAGTGCGACTACCACACGCCAGACATGGTCGGCACCATCACCGTACAGTAATGGGTTGCAATACCAGACCGGACCAGCTCCGGAAATCGTAGCCCACACCGGTGGGCATCGGACAGCGACAGTGAGGGACACCAATGGCTATTAGCAGGAGAGAACTGATCCAGGGAGCGGCAGTCGGCGGCGCGGGCCTGGTGGTTGGCGGGGTTGTTGGAAAGGTAGCACTGGGGGACGGGGACGGCGGCGGCGGGGGGGCCGGCGGAAGCGGCCTTTCCGGCCAGGCACAGAAGGTCGCAACCGACCGCAAGCTTTCGGCGGACGATGTCACGCGCGCGGTGAAGACGTTCGTCCCGCCCGGACAGCCGGGCCTGGACACCCATTTCTTGTTCAGTTCGGGTGGCCATAGCGGACAGATCCTCGTCATGGGAGTACCTTCCCTGAAGCTGCTTAAGGTCATCGGCGTGTTCACGCCGGAACCGTGGCAGGGCTATGGCTATGGCGCCGATGCCGGCGACATCGTCCTTAGGCAAGGAACTACGTCTGCGGGCGGCGCCGTCTCGAAAGAGCGGGGCATGCTTACCTGGGGCGACACCCACCACCCGGCCCTTAGCGAGACCAAGGGCGAATACGACGGCCGCTGGCTCTATATCCAAGATCGGGCGAACGGGCGCATCGCGATGGTTGATCTGCGCGACTTCAAGACAAAGCAGATCATCGACGTCCCCAACTTGGAATCGTCCCACGGTGGCTGCTTCGTCACTCCGAACAGCGAGTACGTCCACATCTCGACAAAGACGCCGACGCTCACCGATCGCTCCAAGGCAGCCTCCGCGCTAACGAACTTCAAGGACCTGATGCGCGGCTACTCGACCTTCATGGCCATCAACCAGGGGACGGGCCGGATGGAACTGGACCGCAGCTTCCAGGTGGAGCTGCCGCCGTACACGCAGGACCTCGCAGACTCGGGCAAGCTCGTAAGCGACGGCTGGGTCTTCATCAACTCCTACAACTCAGAAATGGCGGTCGGCGGAAACGCCGAAGGCGGGGTTCCGATCGAAGTCGGCGCTTCGAAGAACGATTTCGACATGATGCATGTCATCAACTGGAAGAAGGCCGAAGAGGTCATCAAGGCCGGCAAGTCCAGGACGATCAACGGGATCAAAGTCATCCCGCTGGACGTGGCGGCCGCCGAAGGCGTCCTCCACCTGATCCCGGAGCCGAAGAGCCCACACGGCGTGGACGTGGCCCCGAACGGAAACTACCTCTGCGTTGGCGGCAAGCTGGACCCACACGTCACAATTTACGGCTTTGACAAGATCAAGGCTGCGATCGATGCCAAGAACTACGAGAAAATAGACGACTTCGGCGTCCCCGTGCTCAAGTATGACGCGGTCGTCGCGGGACGTATTGAAGTCGGCCTTGGCCCGCTGCACACCCAGTACGACGAGAAGGGCTACGGCTACATCAGCCTGTTCCTCGACAGTGCGGTGGCCAAGTTCTCACTGGGGGAGCCGTACTTCAAGGGCGACCAGGCCTTTAAGCTCGTTGACAAGCTCAAGGTGAACTACAACATCGGCCATCTCGTGACGATGGAGGGCGACACGGTGAAGCCCGATGGCAAGTACCTGGTCGCCCTGAACAAGTGGTCCATCGACCGCTTCCCCGTGGTGGGGACGCTCAAGCCCCAGAACTTCCAGCTGGTGGACCTTACCGGGGAGAAGATGGAGATCCTCTCCGACACCCCCATCGGCATTGGCGAGCCGCATTATGTCCAGGCGATCAAGGCGGAGCGAATCAAGGCGTGGGAGGTATATCCGCCGGGCACGAACCCGCTGACGATGGAGAAGGACCCGAACGCCATCGAAGACGGCAAGGACCGCCTCGAAAAGCGGGGCAACACGCTCGAAGCGTGGATGACAGTCAAGCGCAGCCAGTTCAAGCCGGACACCCTCCGCGCGAACAAGGGCGACAAGGTCATCCTCCACCTGACGAACGTCGAGAAGACGCCGGATGCAACGCATGGCTTCGCCATCCCGCGCTACAACATCAACGTCAGCCTGGACCCGGGCGAATGCGTGACCGTCGAGTTCACGGCTGACGCCGAAGGCTCGTTCGCGATGTACTGCACGGAGTTCTGCTCGGCACTCCACCTGGAGATGCAGGGGTGGTTCCTCGTCATCGCCTGACCGGGCTGCCCTGCCCTAAACGGGGCTGCGGCCGGCCCCCTCCACCGCGGCCCCAACCAAATCCACAGACCGAAAGGGGACGAAATGGTCACACGGCGCGGATTCCTTGCCTTGCTCGGAGCGGCCGGCACAACCGGGCTGGCGGCCGTCGCGGGGGTCACGCTCTTACCAGGAGAAGCCGCCCCCACGGGTGATCCGGTCATCCGCTACGGCACGGAAAACTGCGCGCGTTGCCGGATGGCAATCAGCGATGCGCGTTTTGCGGCGGCCTGGCGGGAGCCAACCGGCAAGGAGACCCACTTCGACGACATCGGCTGCATGGTTATGCTCCAGGGCGAACGCAATCCCGCCGCTGGCACGCGTTTTTGGGTGCATGACTATCTCACGGAAGCGTGGCTTGACGCTCCTGGCGCTTCGTACGCAATCTCCGAAAGCATCCGCACACCAATGTCCTACGGTGTCGCGGCGAGCGCCACGCCGGAAGGCGCCCGCCAGATCGTGCAAGAATCCGCCCAGGCGAAAGTGGCCCGTTGGGAAGCTCTTGCCGGGTCGCTGGTGGATCGCGGATGACGACGAACACGGCCACGGCGCCGGAACAGCTTTCGCGGACTCCCGCCCTCACTCTGGTCGCGAGAAGGCGCGTGGACCCGGTGTGGGCAGCCTGTTCGATCCTGGCAAGCCTGCTCATCCTCGTGGCGGCCTTCCTGCCGCTCTGGAAACTCGAACTGGTGGCCCCCCAGTACCCGAAGGGACTGTTCATCACGGCCTATGGCTATCAGATGACGGGCGACATCACTGAAGTGAACGGTCTCAACCATTATGTCGGGCTCAAGCCACTTGAGCCGAACAGCATAGTCGAGCTGAAGCTGTTCCCATTCGGCGTGGCAGCCATTCTGGGTGTGCTCCTCGTCGGGGCGTTCAAGTTCCGGACGCGCAGGCAGCGCGCGCTGAGCGTGCTGGCTGCGCTTTCCCTGCCGCTGTTCATGCTGGCCGACCTTCAGTACTGGCTTTACGATTACGGACACGACATTAACCCCGAGGCGGCCCTGACTATCGAGCCATTCACGCCAAAGGTGCTGGGCAACACCCGTGTCATGAATTTCCATAGCGTTACCACCGTAACGACGGGGTTCTGGCTGCTTGTCCTTGCCGTGGCGCTTGTCGCGCTCGGGCCGTGGCTCGCCCGGTTCACAAAGGAAAGCTGGAGCAATACTGGTACGAAGGCAGTTGGGGGCGCTGTTTTGGTGGTCTTCGCCTTCCTGCTGAGTAGCCTAGGAACTCCCGAAACCGTGGCGGCCGCCAGCTCCATCACGGAGACCATCGCCCGGGCCGCGCCGGGCGACACCATCCTCATCCCGCCCGGGACGTACCGCGAGCAGCTCGTCATCACGAAGCGGGTCACACTCGTAGGCGAAAAGGCCCCAATCATAGATGGGGGACGGAAGGGCGACGTCGTCGTCATCGCCGCGGAGGGGGTAACCCTCCGCGGTTTCGTTATCCAGGGTTCCGGGACCGAGGTAACCGCCGAACCGGCCGCGATACGCGTCACCGCCCCGGGCGCGACGATCGAAAACAACCGCATCCGCGATTCCCTCTACGGCGTGGTCCTGATGGAGAGCGGCGGCCACCGGGTTGTGGGCAACAGCATCGAAAGCATCCTCGAATTCCCCCAGGAGCGGCGCGGACACAGCCTCTACCTCCACAGCTCCAGCAACAATGTGATTGAAGACAACACGCTCACGGACGCAAAGGACGGCATGTTCCTGAGTTTTTCGGAGCACAACAGCATCCGTCGCAATACGATCACTCGAGTCCGTTACGCTATCCACTTCATGTACGCAGTTGACAACGACATCGCCGGCAACACGATGGTCGACAACGTCACAGGGGCCGTGCTGATGTACTCTACGGGCGCCCGCTTCATCGATAACGAAATCTCCCACAACCGTTCCGTCGCTTCCGGTTACGGGCTGATGCTGAAGGATGTGGACGACGTGGAGATCCGGGGAAACCTGATCCACCACAACCGCCTGGGCATCGCGATGGAGGGCTCGCCATTCACACCCGGAGCCTTCGTCACCATCCGCGACAACCTCGTGGGCTATAACCGGACTGCCGTCGGCATGTTCACCACGACAGACGTGACCTTCACCGGCAACACCTTCACGGGCAACCTCCGGCAGGTGGATGCGGTCGCCGGAAGCGTGGAGCACAAGAATCGCTGGTCGCTCGACGGGCGTGGCAACTACTGGGACGATTACGAAGGGTACGACGCGAACGGAGACGGAATTGGCGACCTGGCCTACCGCTACCAGGGGGCGTATGACGCGCTCGTTGAAGACAACCCGGCTCTGCGGGCCTTTGACTACACGCCCGCGCGGATGGCGCTGGACCTGGCGGCGAAGTGGTTCCCGGTCTATCGCCCCGAGCCGCGGGCGATCGACCTTTACCCTCTGATGACGCCGACAATGAGCCTGGCCAACGAGGGCGGCAACGGCCGGCGACTCGCCGGGGGCGCCTTGACGGCGGGGCTGCTCCTGCTGCCAGCTTCCGCCTTCTGGCTGTCCGTGGCCGGCCCGCGACGGAGGTGGGCCGCATGCTGACCGCATCCGGGCTGACCAAGAAGTACGGGTCTCAAACCGCGCTCGACGGCGTCGCCTTCGAACTGTCACCGGGCGAAGTGCTCGCCGTGATAGGGCCAAACGGCGCGGGCAAGACGACGCTGATCAAGTGCCTCGTTGGGCTCGTGAAGTTCCACGGCAAGGTCACGATCGATGGCATTGATGTCGCGAAGGACGGCCGCGCGGCCCGCGCGAAGATCGGCTACCTGCCCCAGAACCCCGCTCTCCACGCGGAGATGACGGTGAGCGAGACAGCACTTTTCTACGCCGACCTGAAACGCGTTTCCGTTGGGCGGGCGCGCGAAGCCGTTGAGGCTGCCGGGCTCGCCGAGCACGCGGACAAGCGCGTGGGGGCCCTCTCCGGGGGCATGCGCCAGCGCCTGGCGCTCGCCCTCGCACTGCTCGCAGACCCTCCCGTACTGATCTTCGATGAGCCAGTAGCCGGGCTCGACATCACCGCGCGGCTGGAGCTGCGCGGGCTCGTGCTCGACCAGCGCGCCGCCGGCAAAGCAGTGCTCCTCTCCACGCACTGGCTGGAAGACGTGCCCTACATCGCGGACCGGGCGCTCGTCCTGGACCGCGGCCGGACGAGCTACCTCGGGGCCGCCGCGGACTTCGCGTCCGTGACAGCTCCGTTGAGCCGGCTGTACCTGCGCCTCAACGGGCGGACGCCCGATGCTGTCGGGCTGATTGAACAGATCGCGCCCGGAGGACTCATCGACCGGACAGGCGACTGGCTGGTCGTATCCTGTCGCGCGTCTGATAAGGCCCGCGTCGTGGAGCACCTCGTCGTTTCTGGCGTCCACGTGCTCGATTTCCGCGTGGAAGACTCGCCGGTAGACGGCGCCTCGTTCCGCCACGCTGAAGGAGGACGGTGATGCGCGAAACCTCGGTGATTCTGCGCAAAGAGCTGCGAGATGCCTTTCGCAGCAGATGGTTGCTCGCTTTCGCGGCCACCTTTGCCGTGCTCGCGCTCACGCTGTCGCTGGTCCAGGGCAGCTCGGGAGACCTTGGCGCCCAGGGGTTCAACCGCACGACCGCCGGGCTCATCAACCTCTGCCTTTTGCTGGTGCCGTTGCTTGCGCTCGTGCTCGGGGCGGGCGCCATCGCCGGGGAACGCGAACGGGGCACCCTGGCGACGCTCCTGTCGCAGCCGATTTCGCCTGCCCAACTCGTCCTCGGCAAGTATTTCGGGCTGGTACTCGCCGTATGGATGGCGCTCGCGCTGGGCTTCGGCGCTGCGGGCATGCTGATGGCGCTGGTCAGCCCGGTGACCGACGTCACCCACTACATGCTGTTCGTCGTCCTCTCGGCGGTGCTCGCGGCAGCGATGCTGAGCGTCGGCCTGCTCATCTCGGTGTTCTCCGATGGGCGGCTCAAGGCGCTCTCCGTCGCCATCGTGGTGTGGTTCCTGCTGGTGCTGTTGTACGACCTGGGCGCGGTTGGCCTGGCGCTCTCCGTCTCGTCGTCGGGGCGTTCATTGTTGCTTGTGGTGCTCGGCAATCCGATCGAGGCTGTCCGAATCCTGGCGATCATGAGCCTGGAATCGGACCTGGACATCCTTGGACCACTGGGCTCGTATGTCACGAACGAGGTGGGCCGCGGGACCGGCGTCGCGCTGCTTTCGGCGGCGCTGGCCGCCTGGATTGCCGTCCCCCTGGCCGCGACGCTGCACTTCGCCGCCAGCCGGGACGCCTGATTCAGGCAGCAGGCGGCCGCGCGAGGGCCGTCCGGGGTTGAACCCTCGCCCCCAGGAATTGGCGGTGGGCGGCAACCAGGAGAAGGACGCCGGCGATAACCAGCCAGCCCAGCATGGGCAGGAGCATGGTCAGGCCAAGCGCGCCGCCAGCCAGGCCCGCGAGTGCAGTCGCAGCCTGGGCGAGGCCGATTGAAAGCGGGAACAGGCTCAGCACCCGGCCGCGCATCTCATCGGCAACGAGATGCTGTACCAGCGTGGAGGCAACGAGGCTTGTCCCCGTGAACGCGAAGCCCATGCCATAGTCCGAGACGGCCGTGAGCGGGATGAAGCGTGAGTAGCCGAATCCAAGGATGGCGACGCCAAACGTGAGGCCGGCCACGGCCAGGCTTCCGCCGCGAAGGGCAAGGCCCCCTGCCCGGGCCAGGAGGAGGCTGGCGGTGAAGGAACCCAGCCCCCACGTCGCGCCCATCAACCCAACCTGGGCTGGCGTGAAGCCAAGCACTTCGATTTCGAACATCGGCCCAAGTGGGGTGGCGACGGGCATGCCGATGACCTGGACCACGAGCACGACCGACACGATCGCGAGGATAGGCCGGTGTGAGCGTGTGTAGGCGAGACCGTCGCGAATGCTGGCGAACATGGTCCGGGAAGCCCCTGGCGCTGCTCCTCCCGGCAGGCGCAGCATGGCGATCAGCGGCAGGATCCCGACCCACACCACAAGCGTGGAGGCGTAGACCGTGCCAGGCGGCAGCAGTTCGTTCATTACCCCGGCAACCGGGAGCGAGAGTGGCATGGTCAACTGACTCGCTATGGCCAGCAGGGCGATAGCGGCGCCGACGTTTTCGACGCCGGCCGCCGCCGGGATGCTGGCGCTGCGGGCCGGCGAATCGATCGACTGCACCCCGGCCGCAAAGAAAGTGACGGCTGCGACGAAACCGACACTCGCCGCGCCCCCGGGCTCAAGGATCATGAGCACGGCGATCAGCCCATGCAGGATCAGCGAAAGTGACTCGCAGACCAGGAGGACCCGTTTTCGCCGGGCGCGATCCGCGATCGCGCCGCCAACAAGGCTGAAAACAACCATCCCTGCCCCGCGGCTGCCGGCGAGGATGCTGGAATAAAGGACGGCCGAACCGGGAAACCGCTCGCTCACCCAGAAGACTTGAGTCATGAGATGGAGGGGCAGGAGCACGCCGACGAGCGCCGAGCCAGCGAGCAGCAAACGGAAGTCGCGATGTTGGAGAGGCCTCAGCGCGGGCCGCGACCCCAGTCTTCCCATCGAGGAATGCCACCACGGCAGCGAAAGAAGCTATAATGCGCCACGTCATATGTGGTTGCGGCTTTCGATAGGCGGCATCCACACGTGACATTGGTCACATGAATGTCGCACGTGGATAATCAAAGTCAGATCGAGGTAGCAGATATGACGAGATCGACGGCAGCACCAGGCCGGGCGGTCGCCCTAAACCACGAACGGACGGTAACCGCGCTGGGACAATGCCCGCTCCTGACGGGCCTCGCCCGTGAGGAGATCGAAGGGATCCTTGCCCGCTCAACGGTCCAGCACTTCCCGGCGCAGCGGCGGGTATTTGAGGAAGGCGGCCGCTCACGCGGCGCCTGGGTGGTCACTGCCGGGCGTGTCCGGCTCCACCACCTGATGGCGGATGGCCGCCAGCACGTAGGCGGATTCCGCTCCCCGGGTTCGGTGCTCGAACTCACCTCCGCTCTGGACGGCCGTCCCTACATGTCAACAGCCACGGCGCTGGAGTCATCCGAGATGGTCCTGGTGCCTCGCGCACTCGTTTCGGAGCTGGCGCGGAATTACCCCATTACGGTCCGCAACGCAATCGAACAGCTCTGTCTCGAAGTCCGGCAACGGGACATTACGACAGCGATCGCCTCGCTGAAGGATGCTCGCGGACGCATCGGCTGCACGCTCCTCTGGTTGGCGACGCAGTTTGGCGTGGACGACGGGAAGACGACCCGAATCGACTACCGCCTTACGCGTCAGGATATCGCCGACCGCTCGGGTGTGACGATCGAAACGGCGATCCGCGTTATGTCGGACCTTCAGCGCCGCGGCATCATCCGCACCCACTCGCAGATCATCGAAATCCTGGACATCGAAAAGATGCGGGACCCGGCCCGCTGCGAAGAATGCCAGTTCGATTGCTCGGTGTTCGCCTCGGGCACGCCGCAACTTATTCGCTAGCGCCCCGCCGGTTCGCGGGGCTGCCTGCCCACGGATCATGACCGCCGTCATAGCCGCGAGCCTGCAGCACTGCCACGCTCTGCTCGCCCGGGAGCTTCGCCACCCATAGCGAAGCACGGGGCGAATCCGCTCGGCCCAGGTGCCCCGGGCGCTTCTCCCACGGCCGGGCGAAGAGAGGCGGTCCCTGATGGCTACCCTGCAAACTGAGATTCAAACCGGAACAAACGGCGGACCCTATCGCGCCCGCTGGGATTGGGACGAGGTGCGCTGGGCGTCCCACTGTATCGATTGCTACCCCGGCAACTGCCCCATGCGCGTCTACCTTAAGGATGGCGCGGTGGTGCGCGAGGAATCAGCCGCGGTGTTCCCCACGTACGAGCCCGGCGTCCCGGATATGAACCCCATGGGCTGCCAAAAGGGTGTCGCCTGGTCCCGCATGGTGAAAGGGGATGAGCGCGTGCTCTACCCGCTAAAGCGTGTTGGCCCGCGGGGTTCCGGGAGCTGGGAGCGCATCTCGTGGGACCAGGCAACAACCGAGATCGCGGACAAGATCCTTGACGCTGTTGAGGAAGTGGGCGCGGAGTCAATCATGGCGCCGAGCGGCTGCAACATCCCACCCGCGGCGGGCGCGGCGCGCGGTGTCTTCCTCTCTACCGTCGGCGGCCTCACCACTGATGTGAACGCGGAGATGAATGACTTCGCGCCCGGCTACTACATGACGTACGGTTCGTTCGACCCCGTCAGCAGCGTCGACGACTGGTTCCATTCGGAACTGTTCATCATCTGGGCCGGCAACCCCAACTACACCCGCATCCCCCATGTCCACTTCGTCAATGAAGCGCGCTACAAGGGGACCGAGGTGGTCGTGATCGCCCCGGACGTCTCGCCTTCGTCGGTCCACGCGGACTTCCACGTGCCGGTGAAGGTGGGCAGCGACGCAGCACTCGCCCTGGCGATGGCAAAGATCGTGATCGACGAAGGGCTCACCGATGAGACCTTCGTCCGTGAGCAGACCGACCTGCCGCTGCTGGTAAACGTCGCCTCGAACCGCTACCTTCGCCAGTCCGACCTCGAAGCGGGCGGCAGCGAAGAGCAGTTCTACGCCTGGGACGAAGTTGCGGCCGCGATCACGCCTGCCTCGCGCCGGGACCTCGGATGGGGCACGGTGCGCCCCGCGCTGGCGGGCGAGTTCCAGGTGAAAGGCGTCAATGGGACGCTCACCGTCACGCCTGTCTTCGCCTTGATTCGCCGGCGGTTGGCCACCTACACACCCGAATACGCCCAGGGGATAACGGGCGTCCACCCGGACACGACAAGGCTCCTGGCGAGGAAGATCGCGTCGCGGAAGACGGGAATCCTCTCCGCCCTCGGGGGCATGGGGAAGCACTACCACGGCGACTTAATGGAACGGTCGCAGTTGCTCCTCTTGGCGCTCACCGGGAACTGGGGGAAGCAGGGCACGGGCGTGCGCGCCTGGCTCGCCGGCCTGTTCGACGGCTCGGCCACCTTCACCCTCAAGAGCAAGCGCGGGCCGGACGAAGTGGTGGGACTGCTCGACATGCGGGAGCAGATGGTGAATGCAGCGATCGCGCAGGACCCTTCGTTGACTCCACTGCTGGTGTCGGTTGGGCAGTCGCGGGCGTCCTCCATGGGGCTCATCCCGCCGGTTTTCTGGTGGTACCACCACGTGGGCTACAAGCCGGCATGGGAGCGCGCCGA
Source organism: Anaerolinea sp. (assembly GCA_013822275.1). GTDB lineage: Bacteria > Chloroflexota > Dehalococcoidia > Tepidiformales > Tepidiformaceae > PNKC01. The sequence continues at coordinate 12,516 of PNKC01000016.1, forward strand.
CTGGCACGACCCGAGCATGACGCGCCCCTTCGCTGACTATTTCCAGGAAGCTTCGACGAGCGGCTGGTGGAGCGGCGTGGACGTGCCGCGGGCGAACCAGCCAACGCGCGTGCTCATTGAGATGGGCGGCAACGTCCTGCGCCGGACGCGTGGCGGAAGCAAGATGCTGCTCGACAAACTCTGGCCGCAACTGACCTGTGTCGCCACCTTCGAAGTGCGCATGAGCACGACGGCCCTCTACTCCGACTATGTCCTGCCCTGCTCCCAGTGGTACGAGAAGATCGGTTTCGGCATCCCCAGCACCCACGTCATGCACCTGACCTTCTCCGACAAGGCGGTCGAGCCGCCCGGAGAGTCGGTACATGAATGGGAAGCCTTCAGGCGGCTGGCGGAGAAAGTCCAGGAGCGGGCGCGGGCGCGCGGGATCAAGCCTTACACCGACTCGCGCGGCGGGCAGCGCGACCCCGCGAACGCGCTCGAGGCCTACACGCGCAAAGGCGTGTTCGTGGACGAGGAGATCATCGCCGACGAGATGATCCGGGACAGCGCCCTGACCGGGACTCTGCCCGCCAACGCGAGCCTGGAAGACATCCGCAAAAACGGGTTCTACCGCTGGCAGGGCCTGGGCATCAACGCCCGGGTTATCGCCCAGGCCACGGAGCCGAAACCGGACGAAACGTTCGTGCCGTTCCGCGACCACGTCGAACGCGGAGAGCCGTACCCCACCCTCTCTCGGCGGGCACAGTTCCTGATCGAACACCCCTGGTTCATGGAGGCAGACGAACACCTGCCTCGCCACAAGGACCCGCCCCGGATGGGTGGCGACTATCCTTTCCAGATCACCAGCGGCCACAACCGCTGGAGCATCCACTCGCTCAACGCCGCCTCGCAGATCATGCTGGACACCCACCGCGGTACGCCCCATCTCGTGGTCAACAGCGGCGATGCCACCCGCCTGGGCGTCGCGGACGGCGTCATGGTGCGCGTCTTCAACGACATGGGTGAGTTCCAGGTGCCGGCCCTGCTGTCACCGAGCGCCCAACCGGGCCAGGTCGTGATGTACAACGGCTGGGACCCCTACCAATTCCCCAACTGGGCCGGCCCGAACGACATCGAACCCGGGATGATCAAGTGGTTGCACCTGGCCGGCGGGTACGGCCACCTGCGCTACTGGGTCACCGAGTGGCAGCCGTCGCCCGTAATGCGAAGCACGCGCGTCGGGATCGAAGCCGTGTGAGTCGATTCCTCGAGCTCGGGACCCGAAAAGGGGCGCCACGGCGGCGCCCCTTTTCCGATCAAACTCGGGGCCGATAGCCGGATATGACCCCAGTCATAACCCGCATCGATGCGGCACCCGCACCATCCCGCCCATGACAGCCACCGCCGAATCCGAGGTCGTCTACACCAGTGCCCAGGATCTCTACCGCGAGAAGTGGGACTGGGATGCCGTCTACTGGGGCACGCACTGCGTGGACTGCTATCCCGGCAACTGCCCGATGCGGGTCTACGTGAAGGACGGCCTCGTCTGGCGTGAAGAACAGTCCGGCACGTTCCAGACAATCGAACCGGGCGTGCCTGATTTTAACCCGATGGGATGCCAGAAAGGCGCCTCCTGGAGCCAGTCGCTCTACGGCCCGGACCGCGTCCTCTACCCTTTGAAGCGCGTGGGCGAACGCGGCGAGGGCCGCTGGAACCGCGTGACCTGGGACGACGCCCTGGGGGACATCGCCGACAAGATGATCGACGCGATCGAGGCTGGCGGCCCCAGGACGATCGCACACGAAGGCACGCCTGAGATGGCGACGGTCCTCCCGACGGGGAAGTTCTTCAGTGTCCTTGGCGGCCATGGCCTGGACCTCAACGGGTCGATCAACGACTTCTCGATTGGCCTCTACGAGACCTTTGGCCGGTTTAGCGCGGTCTCCTCCGCGGACGACTGGTTCCACTCCGAAGTAATTCTGATCTGGCACATGAACCCGGTGTTCACGCGGATCCCGTTCTACCACTTCATCGCGGAGGCGAGGTACAACGGCGCGGAGGTCATCAACATCTCTCCGGACGTGAACCCGTCGCATCTCCACGCGGATATGCAGGTACCGATCAACGGCGCCAGCGACGCTGCCTTCGGGCTCGCTCTCGTCCAGGTCATGTTCGCGGAGGACATCGCGCACTGGCAGTTCCTCCGCGAACAGACGGACCTCGGCTTCCTCGTCCGGCTCGACAACAAGCGCTACCTGCGCCAGACGGATGTCGAAGGCAAGGGCCTGGAAGACCAGTTGTATCAGTGGTCGCCCGGATCAGGCCTGCGCAAAGCCGACCGCGGGAATATGCACCTTAAAGGCGTCGAAATAGCCCTGGAGGGCACCTACGAGGTGCATCTCGCCAACGGCTCGACAGTCCAGGTACGGCCAGCATTCGAGCTTCTCCGGGCCCACCTCAACGAGAACTTCACGCCTGAAAAGCAGCAGGCGATCACCGGTGTCCACCCGGATGTCGTCAGGGACATCGCGCGCAAAGTAGCGACGCACAAGACGAACATCATGATGGGCTACAACGCCTGCAAGTTCTTCCACGGCGACCTGATCGAACGCGCCCTCGCGCTGGTGCTCGCAGCGAGCGGGAACTGGGGAAAGAAGGGCACGGGCATCCGCTGCTGGGCATCGGGCATGCACGACGGCGCGTTCATCGCAATCAACAAGCCGGGCCCGGGTGCGGCGAACACGGAGATGGTGCTTTCCGGGCGGGATGCGGGAATCGCGGCCATGAAGGCCACCGACGCCACGATGACCACCGAAATCGCGGTCAAGAAGCTCGGCCAGCTTTCCCAGAAGTTCCAGCGTGTGCCCGGCGGGCTCGCCGCACTGGCCGGGGGCGAGCAGCGGGGCCGGGACGAAGCTCCAAGCGGTTCAACGTCCTCTCCTCCGGCATTCTGGTGGTACTGGCAGGGCGGCTACAAAGAGCGTTGGAACAAACAGGGCTGGGGCGATGACTCGCTTCCCCGGACGTTCGACGAGTATTTCAACGAAGCCAGGGCAAAAGGCTGGTGGGAGGGCCTGGACCATCCCCGCGAGGACGAATCCCCGCGCGTGCTCATCGAATGCGGAGGCAACATGCTCCGGCGCACGCGTGGCGGCAAGGCTGCCCTCATCCCCACGCTCTGGCCGAAGCTCGACCTGATTGTCTCGATTGACTTCCGGATCAGCCAGACGGGGCTCTACGCCGACTACATCCTCCCGGCGGCGCAGCACTACGAAAAGATCGGCTTCCACATCCCCACGCCGCACGTGATGAACCTGACCTTCAGCGACAAAGCCGCCGAGCCAGCCGGCGAATCAAAGAACGAGTGGGACCTCTACCACGCCCTGTTCCTGAAGCTGGCGGAGCGCGCGGACGCCCGAGGGCTCACATCCTACAAGGACAGCTCCGGCCAGGACCGCTTCTTCGCCGCCCTCCCCGACGCGTATTCGATGAAAGGCTTCCTCCTGGACGAAGAACGCCTGGCGGACGAGCAGATGCGCGATTCAGCCTTGGCGGGGACGCTGCCCATGGGCACCAACCTGCGCACGCTCCGGGAAAAAGGCCACGTCCGCTTCATCGATTGGGGGCTTGCGCCGATGGCCCTGGCCCAGGCGTCCCCCATCAAGCCCGACGAGACGCACGCCCCGTTCCGCGACAACGTCGAAACAGGCTCCCCGTTCCCGACGTACGCCCGGCGGGCCCAGTTCTACATCGACCACGAGTGGTTCCTGGAGGCGCACGAGGAACTACCCACGTACAAGCCCAACCCGGACATGGGTGGCAACTACCCGATCGGCATGACCTCCGGCCACAACCGCTGGAGCATCCACGCGATGAACACCGGCAACCCGGTGATCCTGGGGACGCACCGCGGTCAGCCCGATGTCACGATCAACACCGGCGATGCGGCCGCCCGGGGCATTGCCGACGGGGACCTGATTCGCGTCTTCAACGACATCAGTTCGTTCAAAGCCCACGCTCGCGTCGCCCCGAACGTCAAGCCGGGCCAGCTCGTCTCCTACAACGGCTGGGACGGCTTCCAGTACGACGACTGGAGCGGCGCGAACGAAATCGAGGCCGGAATGGTGAAGTGGATCGGCTTCGCCGGTGGCTACGGCCACCTGAGCCATCTTTCAACCGAATGGCAGCCCGTACCCGCGGACCGCTGGGTGCGCTGTGACTACGAAAAAGTAGAGGTGCAAGCATGAAAGTTGCAAAACTCAGCGGCGCGCTCGCCGACCCGCAATGGGCCGGGTGGAGCGGGGCAGACGGCGCGACGGTCGCCCTGAAACCCGTCGCCCTCGAATCGCAGCCAAACGCCTACATCCGCGAAGCGTGGAAAGACCGGGACTACGGCCAGGTTGCCGAAGGCCAGGTCAAAGCCGCCAGCGACGGAGAACGGCTTTACCTGCGGGTGGAGTGGCCAGACGACCCGGCGCCAAACGCCGAATTCCAGGACGCGGTGAGCGCCATCTTCCCGACGAACGGCAGTGGCGTCCTGGCCACGCTCGGGGACGCCGACAAGCCGCTCGTCCTCTGGTTCTGGGAGAACGGCCGCCCGGAAGCCCTGCGCCTCATCTCCCGCGGCCCCGGCGTATTCCGCAGGGATACCGGCGACGGTGTCGCCGCCGCGGGTGTGCTCGCGGACGGGCGCTGGAGCGTCGTCCTCAGCGGTCCCGCGGCAATCGGCGCGAAGGGCAAGGTTGGACTCGCCGTCTGGAACGGCTCGAACGACGAGCGCGCGGGGCTTGCGGCGGTCAGCCGCGAATGGCTCCCGCTCGAGATGGACTGAGGAGGGCACCGTGGCTGCAACGACTGAAGCAAAGGTCCGCCAACTGGCCTGGGTGTACGACCTGAATAAGTGCATCGGCTGCCAGACGTGTTCCGTGGCCTGCAAGGTACTCTGGACACGGGACGAAGGCGAAAAGCAACAGTGGTGGTGCTCCGTGAACACCATGCCCGGCCTCGGCACGCCGAAGAACTGGGAGAGCATGGGCGGCGGCATCGACCTTGTCACCGCCAGGCCGCGGCCAGGCCACCAGCCAACCCGCGAAGAATTCGGCGGCGGCTTCGACTTCAACTACGACGAAGTGTTTTACGGCGGGACCGGAGGCAAGGCCCACCTGGAGCCACAGGCCCCGCGCGAAAACCGCTGGGCGATGAACTGGGATGAAGACCAGGGCGCCGGCGAGTGGCCGAACTCGTACTACTTCTACCTGCCCCGCATGTGCAACCACTGCACCAACCCCGTCTGCGCGGGCGCCTGCCCCACCGGCGCACTCCATAAGACAGACAACGGCCTCGTGCTGCGCGACGAGGACATCTGCATGGGCGACCGCTTCTGCATGGAGGCCTGCCCCTACAAGAAGATCTACTTCAACTACGAACGGCACGTCGCGCAGCAGTGCATCGGCTGTTTCCCGCGGATCGAAGCAGGAGTCGCACCGGCGTGTGTACGCCAGTGCCCTGGCCGGGCCGTCTTCGTCGGCTACCTCGATGATGAAGACGGTCCGGTAAACAAACTCATCAACACCTGGAAGATCGCCCTCCCCTTGCATGCCGAATCCGGCACCGGCCCCAACGTGTATTACGTCCCGCCGCTTTCGCCCTACCGGCTCAACGAAGACATGAGCATTGATTACGAAACGCCTCGCATCCCGCCGGAGTATCTGGAATCGCTCTTCGGCCCCGAAGTCCATACTGCTCTTGGCCGTCTGAAGGGTGAAATGGAATCCGTCCGCGGCGGCGCCAAGTCGGAGATGCTCAGCACGCTCATCGCCTACCACTGGCAGGAACTGCTTGGGCCGTTCACCGTCGACCCGGCAACGCTCACGCCAAACGGCAACGGACACCGGGAGGTTTAGGCCATGTTCGTCTACTCGCTTGCCGGCCTCCAGGTGGATGGCGGCCAGCTCCCCGAGATTGAGCTGCCGGACAACGAGACCACCGCCCGCACGGGCGTCTACCAGGCCCTCGCGCGGCTGCTCTCCGTCCCCGACCGCGATGCCTACGAGGCGGCCGCCGCGGGTGAGTGGGGGGCGCGCCTGGCCGCCGCCGGGAAGCTCCTTGGCTTCCAGCACGACTTTGGTAACGCCGCGATCGACCCCGGCATTGCGGAAGAGGACTTCCAGGCTGAGTTCTTGCGGGTCTTTGAGATCGGCAGCGGCAACGGTCCGGCGGCCCCGCTTTACGGCGGCCTGTACAGCCCGGACCGCATGCAGCGCCTGGAGGAGGTCGTCCGCTTCTACGAATACTTCGGGCTCACTACATCGGCGGAGGACCCGCGCCCGGCGGACCACCTGGCGACTGAACTGGAGTTCATGAAGTACCTGACGTACAAGGAAGCGGTCTCGCCGTCGCCCAGGCTGCAGTCCTCCTACCGCCGGGCCCAGCACGATTTCCTCGACCGTCAGCTCGTCCCCTGGCTGCCAAAGCTTCTGGAGAAGACCCGCGAAGCGGCGACCTGGCCGTACTTTGAGTGGGTGGCCGGCACCGCGGCGGCGTTTGTCGCGGCGGACGCGGAGTACGCGGCCTCAGCGGTTGCGGTTTAGGCGGCGCAGCGGTGCGAGGTGACGCATGACACCATCAGCGCCATCCCGTTACCGCGAACGCTGGACGTGGGAAAAGACGACCTTCGCTACCCACTGCCTGAACTGCCTCGCGACCTGCCCCTACCGCGTCTACTCGCGCGACGGGCAGGTCCTGTTTGAGGAGCCCGCGGCCATCTTCGAACAGGTCGAAGAAGGCGTCCCGGACATGAACCCGATGGCCTGCCAGAAAGGAAGCGCCTGGAGTATTCAGCTCGATTCGCCGGACCGGCTCCTTTACCCCATGCGGCGCAAGGGCGAACGCGGCGCCGGCGAATGGGAGCGCATCTCCTGGGACGAAGCGCTGACCGAGGTGGCAGACGCCCTCATCGAAGCGATCGACCTGGAGGGGCCAGAGTCGATTGTCTTCGAAGAGACCGTTGAAGGAGGCCTGCTGACGCAGGCGGCCTACTTGCGGTTCGCGGGGCTCCTGGGCGCGACCACCCTGGACGCCAACGGGCTGATCAACGATTTTCCCGCGGGACACCACATCACCTTCGGCAAGTTCTCCTGCGCCAGCTCCGTGGACGACACCTTCCACGCCGAGTTGATCCTGATCTGGCACTCCAATCCCTCCTACACGTCGATCCCGTACGCCCACTACATCACGGAGGCCCGCTACCACGGTTCCCAGGTGGTCTGTATCGCGCCGGACTACAGCCCATCGGCGTTGATGGCGGACACCTACATCTCCGTGCGCCCGGCCACGGACGCGGCCCTCGCGCTGGCAATGTGCCGGGTGATCGTCGATGAAGGGCTGTTCAATCGCGCCTTCATCCAGTCGCAAACAGACCTGCCGCTGCTCGTTCACCGTGAGTCGCGCCGGTTCCTCCGTGGGCCCGAAGTCACAGCGGGCGAACGCGAGGACCAGTTCTACTGGTGGGATGGGACCGGCGGCGCCATTGCGGACGCGCCGCGCGGCACCCTTGAACTGGATGGAGCCGACCCGGCGCTTGAAGGCACATACACCGTCACGGGAGCCGATGGCTCAGCGATCGAGGTGACAACAGTCTGGGAGCTGCTACGCGAACAGCTGGCGGACTACTCGCCGGAGGCTGCCGGGCCGATCTGCGGCGTCCACCCGGACGCGATCCGCCAACTCGCCCGCGACGTGGCGAGCAAGCGCACGAAGATCATCGAAGGCTTCAACACGCCGAAGTACTACCACGGCGACCTGATGGAGCGGGCGATGTGCCTGCTCCTGGCGCTGACTGGAAACTGGGGCCGCCCGGGCACGGGTATCCAGGGCCTCGCCCTCGCGGGGCTGGATGGTTACATGCTCTTTGGGATGAAGCAGAAGCGGGGTGTGGCCGAGACGATCCGGGTCATGGAAGGCGTCGAAGGCGCCGTCGAAGCGCTGCGCTCGCAGGATCCCGAGGCGTCCGACGAGATCCTGGGATATGAACTGCTCCAACGAGGCGTGGCGGCGGGCACCGCCAGCCCGCCGGCCTTCTTCCACTTCTATCACTGCGGCTACAAGGAGACGTGGAACAAAAAGGAATGGGCGGACGATACGACGGACCGGTCGTTCGAGGACTACCTTTCCGACGCCACCCGGCGGGGCTGGTGGGGAGGCCTGGTGAAGCCAGGCCCCGCCACGGACCCGCAGGTGCTGTTCATCGTTGCCACGAACCCCGTGCGCCGGCAACGCGGCGGCTCGGATACGCTGCTCAATCACCTCTGGCCAAAGCTGGAGAAAGTGGTGGTGGTGGAGAACCGCATGAGCGCGACAGCGCTCCAGGCGGATATCCTCCTGCCCGCGGCAATGCAGTACGAACGGCCCAACCTCCAATACGCGATCACGCATTCGTTCCACGTCGGCTTTTCGGAACAGGCCCGGCTGCCCGCCGGCGAGGCGCGGACGGAGTGGCAGATCTTCAAGGCGCTCTCCGCCAAAGTCCAGGAGCGGGCGCCCGAGATGGGCGTCAATACCTACCTCGACGGCCGCCGCCAGCAGCGCCGGCTTGATACCCTCGCTGGCGCCTTCACCGCGAACGGTGCCTACGACAACGAAGAGTCCGTCATGGACGAGTGGCTGCGCGACAGCATCGAGGCGGGGACGCTTCCGGAATCGGGCAGTCTCGGGTCGTTGAAGGAGCGCGGGACGGCCAGGTTCTCGGGCCTGGGCATGTTCGCGCCCGGGCTTTCGCTGGCGGCGAACGTGGAGCCGGACCGGACGGTGACAGCCTTCGAGTGGCACGTAAACGACGGCGTCCCGTTCCCAACGCTCACTCGCCGGGCACAGTTCCTCATCGACCACCCATGGTTCGCCGAGGCGAAAGAGGACCTGCCCTGCCACAAGGAGAACCCCTTCGTGGGCGGCCACTATCCGCTGCTCCTCACCAGCGGGCACTCGCGCTGGACGATTCACGCCGCCTCCATGGGCAACGAAGTAATGGCCGGCACGCACCGCGGGGAGCCGCTCGCAATCCTTGGCACGGGCGAGGCCCGTTCGCGCGGCATCTGCGATGGGGACCTGGTCACGGTGAGCAACGACCGCGGCAGCTACCAGGTGCGCGTACGTGTTTCCGGGCGCGTCCGGCCGGGGCAGCTCATCGTCTACAACGGCTGGGAACCGCACATGTTCCCGGGCTGGAAGGGCTCGAACGAAGTCGAACCGGGAATGGTGAAATGGCTTCACCTGGTGAGCCGCTACGGGCATTTGCGCTATCTTCCCTTCGGCTGGCAACCTGTCCCAGCCGATCGGGCGGTGTTTGTGGAGGTAAGTAAGGCATGACGCAGGCCGGGACGAGCAATCCATCCAGGCCGGAGCCCTTCGCCCTGAGCGACGCCGAACACGCGGCAATCGCGCGCATGTTCGAATCTGGCCCGTCCGTCTTCGGCGCGCTTTCGACGCTCCGGACCCGCCGGATCGGGCTCGGTTACCGGAGTGAGACCGGTGAAGAGGAAAGCTTCGATTGGTCCAGCCACATGGTCGTCCGTCAGCGGGAAGGGCCACTCGCCTTCGAATCGGCATCGGGGCCGGCGCCGCTTTCGGAAGTGGAGGAGGCGCTGATCGCCTGGGCGGCGATAGGGCCAAACGGCATTGTCACGGCCGACATCCCGGTCCAGGGTGACCTCTCCAGCCTGCTCTCCTGGGCGGGCCGGACAGTGCCCGCATCGAGCAACGACCATGGCGTGGACCTGTTCATCATCAACGACCAGGGGGTCCACCTCTACCGCCCAGGCAACGAGCGCATGGCGCCGGTAGAGATCACGGGCCCGGGCGACTACTGGAAGATCCTCCACTGGTACCGCGCGGGCCGCCTCAAGATCTCCGACCGCAGGCCGGACGTCGCCTGGGCCACGGCGCCTCCGGGGACACACAACGTCAACACCATGGGCGCGCTCCAGTACAACGCCAACCGGCCCGGCAGCTCCTGGTTCCTGCCCGTGGGCGACGTTGGCCTGGAATGGGTGAACCTGCTCCTGTCGTCCTACCAGTTCGGAGGCTTCTACCTGCAGGACGCCGAAACAGGCAAGCCCGCGGGCTGCGAGGAGTGGATCCGGCCCGGGTTCCTGGAAGTGGGCTTCCCGATCCCGATCTTCGATGAACTCGCGCTCATGCAGCACGTCACGGAGGTGGCCTGCGTCGTCCAGAACATCCGCCTGGCGTGCGAGGCGATGGGGCTGGGCGCCTGGGCGATGGGCGGCTACTCGGATGACCTCCTGCTCGGGGCCTACCCGGAAGTCGCCGCCGGCCTGGGTTTCGCCTTCCTGGAGCGGGACGCGGCGCGCAACCCATCGCGCACAGCGACCTGCCTCGGCCTTCCCGGCGTCCTCGACGCGGCGGCCGCGCCTTCGCGAAAGTTCCCGACGGCGGAGGCGCTCGTCCGCCACGTTGTCGGGCTGCGCTACCAGCGCGGCGCCCACCTTTCCCCGCAGGACAACTGGGCGGAACGGAACCGCGGGCCGTTCACCGATGAAGCGCGGGAGCGCATCCTTCAACACCCGCGGGCGCACATGCCGGATTGGGTTGTTGAAGCCGCGATCGATACCGTCCGCTACGTCATGGACAAGTACGGCGCGGTCCCGGCATACGTGAACCCGGTGCGGGCGAAGTTTTCCTGCCAGGTGCACCACGTGGACCTGGACTATTACCGCAGGTTCCACGCCGGGGGCGCCGAGCCGTATCTCGCGACGCCGCAACTCCTTTCGCACTTCAGCGAATGGCACCCGGGCGAGCCCGACCGCTACGCGCGGAGGAATGGCCATGCCTGACGATCTGACTACCTGGCTCCACATCCTCTACGGCTTCACGCACGACATCGCGATCGCCGTGTACATTGGCGGGGCGGTGGCGATGGAGTTCATCCTCGGGCCGGCCCAGGCATCCATCCCGCCGGCACAAGCGCAGGTCATGGGCCAAAAGACTGCTGATCGCTTCCTCTGGCTGGTCTGGGGGGCGCTCGGCACGATCCTGGTGACCGGTGTCCTGCGGCTGGAGCGGCTGGAGATGCTGACCTGGAGCTGGCCGTTCTTCGAAACTCCCCTCGTGCTTTCGGACAGTTACGGACGGACCATGCTGGCGATGTTCCTGCTCTGGTGCGTGCTGGTGGTCAACGGCGCGCTCATTACGTTCGTCTTCCGGCCACGCCTGGCGGGCAAGCTCAATACAAAGATAACGGCGGCGCAGGTGGCCGCGGCCCAGGGCGCCAAGCTCCAGGCTGCCAACTGGGTCCAGCGGCTCACCCGGATCGACCTCGGAGTCGCCCTCGTCATCGCCTTGATGGGCGCCTCCCTGAAGTGGGGAGGCCTCATCTGAACGTGTCTCCGGGAGTTGGTACGTAAGAATGGATACGCTGCTTGGAGCACTCCATGCAGCCGCCTGGGCAACCTACGTGGGTGGGGCTATCACGATGGAATGGATTCTGCGCTACGTTCAGCGGACGATGCCCCCGTCCCAGGTCGGCATCGTCTGCAAGAACGCCGGGATGCGCTACCGCTGGCTGGCGTTGGGGGCGCTCACGGTCATCGGCGTGACAGGCGGGGCGATGCTGCTCCGGATCGACGACGCCGTCCTCGCCTCCCGGCCCGGCTCGCCCGAACTCAGCCTTTCCGACCCCTACGGCCGGACACTGCTCCTCCTCACGGCGTTGTGGTGTTTGCTCGCGGCAACGGTGGCGCTGATGGCCTTCTGGCTGCACCCGGCGCAACGAAAACGATCCCGTCCGGAGATGAGCGACGCCGAGATCGCAGCCGAGCGGGCGCGCGTGGGGCAGGCGATCACGCGCATGGACCACGCGCTCAAGTTCGAACTCGTGGTTTCGGTGATCGCCGTTGGGGTGGGCGCCTCGCTGCACAGGGGTGGGCTCGCTTGAGCGCGAGAGGAGGACGACCGTGCCGAAAACCATAGCCATCACGCCATCGTGGTACTGGCCCGCGGACATCCCCCGTGTCGTTGGCGTGCCACCGTACTCGATCTTCGAGCTCTGCATCCGCCGCCACGCCCGCAACCAGCCGGACGCCGTGGCGCTGATCGACGCAGCCGGCTCCCTGCGATTCGGGGAGCTTGCGGAAGAGGTGACCAGGCTGGCCGCGCCCATCGCACTCGAGGCCGGGGAGTCGCGCCTGGTCACCGTCCCCGGCGAACTATCCCGAGCGTCGCTACTCCATCTGCTCGCGGCGCTCGCGGGCGGTGTCCGCGTGCAGTTTGCAGGCCGTACGACGGCCCTGCCCGCGTCCAACTCAACCGCGCCGCCCTCGCCGCTCCCCGGGGAGCTGCTGGACCCAAGACTGCCGGCGGTGCTCGTGCCCGGGGGCCGCGCGGGGGTCTGGCATTCGAACAGGTCGCTCCTGGCGATGGCCATCTCCATGGCGACGTACCTGGACGCGGGGCGCGAAAGGCCGTGGATCTCAACGCTGCCGCTCTCGACGTGGGAGGGGTTGATGGCGTTGCTCACGCCACTCCATCTTGGCGCGCCGCTGGTCATCCCACCGCCCGGGGCGGACCCGGACAGCCTTCTGGGCCTGATCTCAAGGCACAACGCGGGCTTCATCGTGGCGGAACTGGAGGCATTCGCGACGGTCTGCCGGGAGGCGAAACGCGCCGCGAAGGACGCGCGGAAAGTCCTCGAAGCCGCCCTCCTCGCCGTGGACGGCCCTTTCGACCCGGACCAGCGGCGGCGCGTGAGCAAGTCGCTCGAATGCCCGGCACTCACGTTCTGGGGGATGCCCGAGACCGGGCCCGTGTTCGCCTCCCACCAGTCGTGGTACATGGACGAATCAGTCGGCTTGCCGATGACGAACGCCCACGTGGTGCCAGCCGACCCGCGTACGGGCGAGCCGATCCAGGCGCTCTGGGAACTGGTGGAGCTGGCGGAAGTGACCGTGTTTTCGCCGTCGCTGATGAGCGGCTACGAAGAGGGAGCGGCGCCGCCAGTATTCGCCGGGAGCCGCTTCCGCACCGGGATGCTGGCCTCTTCCGATGCGAACGGGATGGTGTATCTGCTGGGCTCCTAACCTGATCCTATCGCGAGGGGCTCTCCGTTAGCTGAGGCCGCTGTTCGAGGGCGAGCGCGCAGGCGGCAGCCACGAGGCCCACGGCCGCGGCGTAGAACGGGTGGGGCGCCCGGCCCTGGAGGCGGCGAGCTGTCTGCGCCGCCCACGGGTCCAGGTGCCGCTGGATGACATCCGCGGCGGCGGCTTCGGCGGGTTCCCCCGCGCCATCCGTGGCGGCGCGAAGCGTGAGGAAGCGAAGGAACTCGAGCACCGTGGGGACATAGTCTGGCAGGTCGTGCGCGCCGCCCGCCACGGTCAGCCCGAAGTGCCGGTAGAACCGCAGCAGCTCTTCCATCGCGTCCCGGCGACGCCGGGAATACACGCCGGTGTAGAGGGGCGTCGTCGCTCCGTCGGGGGCATCGAAGAGGCGGATGAACTCACTCTCCAGCGATGACCCGGGGACGGTCGCCGTCAGCCCGGTCAACAGCGGCGCGGGGTCCCAGTCAAGGTGCCCGGCCAAATGGGCGACAGCGCTGCGCACCGCCCCGCGGGGCACTTCTTCTTCCAACGCGGGTCCGGGGAACGAAAGCAGCTCGGCGAGCAGGGCCCAGAGGTCCGCCATGGCGTGCCGGCCGCCGTCGCCCGCGGTCACGCGCGTGCCTGCTGCCGGTCGAGTTCGGACGGGTTCTGAGTGAACGGCCCCATCAAGTCGTTCCAGTCCCGCGAAATGAGGACATCCATCAAGTCCGACTGACCTCCAGAGGCGACAACTTCGCGCTCGCGCTGGATCGTGGCGAGGGCGTCATCCACACTTGGGCCGAACAGCTCGCGCAGGTAGTCCATGGGAATCCGCGAGGCCGTGTCATCGAACTCGCCGGCGGCGTTGAACGCTGGCGGAGCGAGCGGCGGCACGTAGAAGACGTTTGGCTCGGTACCAAAGTCGGGGCGCAGCGGCAGGGCGACTTTCCATTCGTGGACCAGGCGGTAGGGATGGCCTTCGCGGTTGTCCATGTAGTCCACGTGGCGGACGCGGCCCGGACACTGGCGGACGCAGGCTGGCGCGACTCCCGCTTCGAGCCGCGGGTAGCAGGCGATGCACTTCTGGGCGATGACGCGGGCCGGGTTGAAGTAGATCCGCTTGTAGGGGCAGGCTTCGGCGCAGAAGCGGTAGCCGTGGCAGCGCTCTTCATCGATGAGGATGATCCCATCCTCCTCCCGGCGGTAGAGGCCGTCGCGAGGGCAGGCTTCCAGGCAGGCCGGTTTGGAGCAGTTGGCGCACACCTGCTGGAGATAGAAGAAGTAGGAGTTGGGGTAAACGCCGCCACCCAGGTCTTCATCCCAGTTCGGCCCCCAGGAGGGCGGTTCGCCACTCTTGCCGAGCGGCTGGACCGGCCGGCGCTCCTCACCCGAAGCGAACGTCCCGGCGTAATCAAAATCCCAGGCTTCGCCCCATTCCCGGACGGGCGGGAAGTCACCCGGCACGGGCAGGCCGTCCCGGTAGCCGCCGCCATGGGCGAAAACGTCCCTGGGCGTGCCCTGGCCGGGCAGGGTGTTGACGATGTTCCACCACATCGCCTCCATCCCCGGGGCCTCCGTCCAGAGGGTCTTACAGGCGATGGTGCAGGACTGGCAGCCGAGGCACTTGTTCAGGTCGAACACCATCGCCAGTTGGCGCGTGGGCAGCGGAGCGGTAACCATCGATTCCTCCTGCGCTCAGGGGAGAGCGAGCGTGATCCACGCTGGTGTATGGGATTTCAAACCCGCCCGTTCGCCGCGCGCACCGCACCAGATGGCAACCCCGACGGGAATTGAACCCGCCGCAGTGAGCGCCACTCCGGACTCATGGAGCGGGCCTGAGAAGACGACGGACCACTGGCCGTTCGCCCACTCGTCGGCGACTTCGACCGGATGGTGGGCAAACCGGGTAGCGGTCCCCAGGCCGGTCGCGTTGAGCACGAACGGCTTGCCCGCGCCGGCGCGCCAGTGCCACGCCTGGACCGGGTGGCGTTCGTCGCCCATGGTCTCAAGCGGCGCATCGACGCCATTGAGGGGGAAGAGGAGCGCGGCGGCGTCCGCGAAGATGTCGTTGTCTGTGATAGCCGGGCGCGGTTCCGGCGCCAGCCAGCGCAGCCGCAAGAACAGGGAGGGGCCGGCCACCGCGGCGGTGAGCCCTGCCACCGCCAGCGTCCCATACGTCTTCTCCCGCCAGGCTGTCTGTACGTAGGCTGATGGCTGCCGGTCCAGTGGCGTCGGTTCGAGAGGGATGTCCCTCTCGCGGAGCAGATTCCACGCCGCGCCGGATGGGCCAAGCTGAGAGGACTGCGCTGCGGCCAGCCGCGCCGCCCGCACCTGGAGGGCCTGTGCTGCGGTCATGAGACGCTCTCCACGAGTTCGATATCGACGGCCACTTCCTTGGGGACGTGGTTCATGGTGTAGGAGGCCATGCGGTAGTGGAGCTGGCCGTAGTCACCGACGAGGTTCGTCGGCTTAATCGGGCTTGCGGCAACGTCGTTCTGGGTAGCCCAGCCCTTGAACTGATACCCCTCCCAGGCGTGGTAGACGATGACCATGCCGGGCTGGACGGAAGGCGATACCTTCGCCTTCAACTCGAAGGAGCCGACGTCGTTGTGGACGCGGATGCTGTCGTGGTCTTTGATGCCGCGGGCCGCGGCGTCCGCTTCGGAGACGTAGGCAACCGGCTCGCCCCGCTGCAGGCGCAGGAGTTCCTCGCTCGCCCGCCAGATGCTGTGCATGCTCCAGCGCGTGTGGCCGCCGCTGAGACGGAGCGGATAGAACCCCCCGGCGTCCAACGGCTCCTTGTGGACCAGCAGGGCTTCGCCCACCTCCAGGAACCAGGGATGGTCGATGTAGAACTGCTGGCGGCCGGTGATCGTCGGCCATGGGTTCTTCCGTTCGATGAACCACCCGCATGAATAGAGCGGGCGATCCTCCGTGTAGTCGCTGTAGACCGAATTGAACATCACGGCGAGGGCGGAAGGCTGGACGGCCTTGATCTTGACCATGCCCTTTTCGGCCGCCTTGGCCCAGGCGCCTTCGCCGAGTCCGCTGTTCCGGGTGATGGCCGAGTACTGGAGGATGAAGTCCAGCGCGCGTTCTTCACCTTCGGGTCCCGGGGCGTAAGTCCCGTCGGCGCTCATGTCGTCGTAGAGCGTCCCCAGGTTGTGCACGAGTCCGCGAGCATCCGTATACGGCGGTGTGCCGCGCGCCAGCGCACGCTCCTGGATCTTCCCGGCCAGCAGGAGCGCCACATCCCACTCGTGTTTGGATTCGTAAAGCGGGGGCACGGCGCGGTCGCCGACGACAACGTAGGGCACGTAGGTACTCGTGTACTTGATCCCCGGCTTTTCGTAGTAGCCGCAACCCGGCAGGACGTAATCGGACCAGAGGCCAGACGTCGACATCCTGAAATCGAGGGTAACAATGGTCTCGAACCCCTCCCACAAGCCGTCCCGGATCACCCTGGGGTTCGGCCACCGGCGGAGCGGGTTCGGGCCGGAGTAGTACAGGAATCGTGGCCGCTTCGGGAGCTTGGGCGAGATCGGTTGCCAGCCCCGCGCCAACGCCTCATCAATGTACTCACGCGGCGGACGTGGGAGGGCGGGGTCGTTGTACTCCGCCTTCCCCGCGATTTCGGCCCACTTCGGGTCGTGGGCGTAGAGCCAGGGGATCAGCGGCGTGGCGTTTCCGAGCCTGCCCGCTTCGAAGGTGACCTTGGAGAGCTCCTGGACGCCTACGCGGTCAACCGGCAGTTCGGGCACGGGGTCCGTCTGCAACCGCACGTGGGGCCCGGAAAGCGCGCTGCCGGTAAGTGCCCCGTTGGGTGGTGGCCACCAGGTCGAGACCTTGATCCCGCTGCCGGGCTTTCCGCCCGAGTTTCCTGTCAGGGCGCAAAGGTAGGCCATCCCGCGCTGGAAGAGGTCCGAGTGGTAGTGCTTGCATGCCCCCCAGGAGGAATAGATCATCGCCGACTTGGCCGCCGCGAACTCGCGCGCGACAACCCGGATGTTGTTGGCGGCAACGCCGGTGATTTCGGCAACCTTCTCCGGCGAGTATTCCGCTGCGCGCCGCTTCAGCAACTCGAACACCGGACGGACGGTGACGCGGCGGCCGTCAACCAGGCGGACGCGGTGCGCCCCTTCCAGGGCGGGGTCGAGTTCTTCGTCCAGCGCGATCGTGGAGACGGACGAACCCCAGCTTCCCGTCGCGCATTCCTTGCGGCCGTTGAAGTTGTTCCAGACCCAGAAGACCGTATCCGAGCCGCCTTCGTACACGTCCGACTCTCTCAGGAAGCGGCCGTTGTCGTCACGCACAAGGAACGGGAGGTCCGTCTGCTCCTTGATGTAGGCCTCCTTGTACAGGCCTTCGTTGAGGATCACGTTGACCATCGCGAGGGCGAGCGCGGCATCCGTCCCGTAGCGCACGTTCAGCCACCGGTCGGCGTGCATGGTTGAGGCGTTGTAGTCCGGCGCGATGCTGACGACTTTGGCGCCGCGATAGCGCGCCTCCCACATGAAGTGGGCCTCCGGCACCTTCGTGTACGAAGGGTTGCCAATCCAGACGAGGATGTAGTCAGAAAGGAACCAGTCGTCCGCCGTGCCTTCGGACATGTAAAGGCCCCAGGTCTGAATGAGGCCCACGGGAAG
Organism: Anaerolinea sp.; assembly: GCA_013822275.1. GTDB lineage: Bacteria > Chloroflexota > Dehalococcoidia > Tepidiformales > Tepidiformaceae > PNKC01. The sequence goes on from PNKC01000016.1 coordinate 30,226, forward strand.
GTCGCCCACGCCCGCGTAGGAGTCGATCGTGGTGCTGCCGATGCCGGTCGCGAAGAGGTGGGATTCCATCGGTGAGCCGATTCCGAAGTCCAGGTTGGTGGTCCCGTTGTCGTAGACAACGCACTCAGAGCCGTCCTGCTCGACGACGTCGAGCACCCGGTCGGCGATCTCAGTCAGCGCCTGGTCCCAGGTGAGGCGCTGCCACTTGCCTTCGCCGCGCTTTCCCACCCGCTTCATCGGGTACTTGATGCGCGTGGGGTCGTACATGACGGAACTGTAGATGCAGCCCATGGGGCAGCCGCGCGGGTTGAAGTCCGGGACGTCTTCGAACGCCTTTTCATAGGTGGCGTTCTGCTCCTCGCGCCAGACGATGCCGTCCTTGACGTAGGCATCGATGGAACAGGCGGAGATGCAGTTCACCCGCGTATGCGTGACCTTGACGACGCGGTCCCAGGTCCATTGCTCCCGGTAGACGTCTTCCCAGGAGCGGTACTCGTAGGGCCTGGACAGCAGGTCGTCCAGCCTGGCCGAGGCATCAAGCGGGGCGAGGCGCGTCAGTGGCGGTTCCGAAATGGCAGTGGCCATGAGGTCAAACCTCCGCTACTTGTCCTTCTCCGGCTGCGGCGCGGCCTGGGGCTTCCGGGCGGCTGGGCGGCCTCGCGCGGCTACTCTCTTCTTGCCGGCCGGCTGCTCTTCGGCGGCCTTCGCTAGCTTCTCCAGGTCCACGTTGATCGACGGTGCAAACATGATTACCCCTCCCTGTGAGGACAAGCCGCGACGCGCGGGGCCCGGCCCTCCCTGCCGACGGTATGGAGCGGCCGCGGCAACCGTCATGATCGCGGTCATATCGATTCGGCGCCGGGCGTGGTTAGGTTCCGTCAATACCCTTTGGGGGCGCCTCAGCGTGATCACTGACATCGAAGTAGGGCTCACCGACCAGGAACGCGCAATTCGCGACTCCGCTCACAGGTTCGCCGAGAACGTCATGCGCCCGGCCGGCAAACAGCTCGACCAGTTAGCTGACCCCCAGGCTGTCATCGCAGCGGACAGCATCCTCTGGGACGTGTTCCGGCAACACCGGGAGAGCGGCCTGAACGACCTCGAGTCCGCAACCATGGAGCTGTCGCCCCTGGAGCGCACGCGCATCCGCTGCCTTGTCAGCGAGGAGATGGGCTGGGGCGATTCGGGCCTGGCGATCAGCCTGGGAGTCTCGAACTTCCACAAGACCTTCGCCCTGATGTCCGGCCGGCAATCGCTGATCGACCGTTACGTGAAGTCCGGCAAGGACGAAGTCGGCTGCTGGGCCGTGACCGAGCCAGACCATGGCAGCGATAGCCTGACCGTGACCGAGCGCCACTTCAGCGACGCAAGCGTGCGCGCGAACTGCATCGCCACCAAGGACGGCGACGACTACGTCATCCGCGGACAGAAGTCCGCCTGGGTATCGAACGGCAGCATCGCAACGGTCGCGGCGCTGTTCTGCACGATAGACCCCTCGCAGGGGTTCAAAGGCGGCGGCGTTGCCGTCGTCCCGCTGACCCTGCCTGGCGTGTCACGCGGCCGTCCAACCGACAAGCTCGGCCAGCGCGCCCTGAACCAGGGCGAAATCTTCTTCGACGATGTGCGCATCCCCGCGGAGTACATGATCGTGGGCAGCGAAGCGTACTCGGCCGTGGTCGAACAGATCCTCACGGGCGCCAACGCGAGCATGGGGCTGATGTTCGTTGGCGTGGCCCGCGCCGCCTTCGAACACGCACTGGAGTACTCGAAATCGCGGGTCCAGGGCGGGGTGCCGATCTTCGAGCACCAGAGCGTGAAGGCGCGGCTCTTCAAGATGTTCGCCCAGGTGGAAGCCGCCCGTTCCCTTTCGCGCCGCGTGGCCTACTACAACGCCACCAATCCACCGCTCCTGCAGTACTCCATCGCCTCCAAAGTCACCTCCACGAACACGGCCTTCGAAGTTGCCAGCCAGGCGCTGCAGATCTTTGGCGGCAACGGCCTGACGAAGGAGTTCCCGATGGAGAAGCTCATGCGCGACGCCCGCGCATCCATGATCGAGGACGGCTGCAACGACATCCTCAGCCTGGTCGGGGCGGCGAAACTCTAACCATCACGTCACGGGGAGAACTCTATGCAACTACGCGAAGTGATCGGCAGGCGCCGTTCGATCCGCTTCATGCAACCATACAAGCCGGTTGAGCCGGAGAAGATCCAGCGCATGCTCGAAGCCGCGCGGATCGCCTCGCACTGGGGCAACGTCCAGACCCTGCGAGCCGTCGTGGTGTTCAAGGATAGCGCGCCGCCCGAGGTCCTGGAGGCAATCACGGCGCCCGTCGCGGGGTTCCAAATCCGCATCGCCCCGGTGGTCATCGTCTGGTACGTGGAGACGGCGGCCATCGACGAACAGCCGGACCGCCTGCGAGAACTGCTGAAGGCAGGCGCCCTGGGCTTTGGCGAGGGTAAGGAAGAGGCGCTGGAAAGGCAGCTCATCCCGTTCTTCACCGGCCTTACGGAGCGGCTAAAGGCGCCCGGGTTGAACGAGCTGGACTGCGGACAGGGCATCGCCCAGGCCACGCTGATGGCCTTCGAGCAGGGCCTCGGGACGTGCCTGCTGGGGGGAGGCAACACCGAGAAGATGCGCGTAAACTTGGGCCTGCCGGAGAGTTGCCGGATCCTCATCCTGCAAACCGTTGGCTACCCGGCGGAAAGCCCGGAGGCCGGTGGACAGCGCCCCCGCCAGCCCTTCGAAAAGCTGTTCCAGATGAATGGGTATGACAAACCGTTCCCCCGCTGTCCCGAGGTTGTGGAGGAACTGACCCGTGATGGTATGTTCCAGGCGCCGGCCCCCGCGCCCTGGCGGGAAGCCGAACTCGACTACCTGAAGAATGCCCTTGGGATCAAGGGCCACGGCCTCATTTGAAGAAGGAGTTAGCCGCATGAAGATGAACGCAATCGTCGCCGGGGTTGGCATGACCCGGTTTGGAAAGATGCTCGACACCGGCCTCAAGGGGATCGGCGCCGAGGCCGTAAACGCCGCTATCAAGGATGCCGGCATCCAGTCGAGCGACATCGAGGCAGCCTTCGTCGGCAACGCGGCCGCCGGCCTCGTGACCGGCCAGGAGTGCATCCGCGGCCAGGTCGTCCTGCGCTCCGTGGGCATCGGCAAGATCCCCGTGATCAACGTTGAGAACGCCTGCGCCAGCGCTTCGACAGCGCTTCACCAGGCGGCGGCGATGGTGACCGCCGGCCTCTACGACGTTGTCCTCGCCCTGGGCGTCGAGAAGCTCTACCACGAAGACAAGCGCAAGAGCTTCTCAGCCTTCAGCGGGGCTGTGGACGTTGAGGCGCTCAGTCAGATCATGGAGCGGCTCAAGGAAGGCGCGAAGGAGACGGGCGCCGCCGCCGCATCCACCGGCGCGGGCGAAAACCGTTCGATGTTCATGGATATCTACGCCGCAGCGGCGCGGAACCACATGAAGAGGTACGGCACCCAGGTGCAGCAGTTCGCCCGGGTCTCCGCCAAGAACTCGTTCCACGGCAGCTTGAACCCGAGAGCGCAGTTCCGCGAGAAGCTCACGGTTGAAGATGTCCTCGCGGCGCCCATGATCGCCGAGCCACTCACCCGGCCAATGTGCTCCCCGATCGGCGACGGCGCGGCGGCGGTAATCGTCGTCAGCGAGAAAAAGGCCGCCCAGATGGGCATCCAATCGCCGGTCCGGATTGTGTCCATGGCGCTCCATTCCGGCTGGGACCACACGGGCGACGAGCCGGGGACGGTGGAGCTGTGTTCCCGCGAAGCATACGCCGAAGCCGGGCTCGGCCCGGACGACATCAGCGTCATCGAACTCCACGACGCCTCGGCGCCGGCCGAACTCATGGCGTACGAATCGCTTGGGCTCTGCAAGAAGGGCGAGGGCGGGCCCTTCATCGATTCCGGGGCGACGTGGCTTGGTGGCCGTATCCCCGTCAACACCTCCGGTGGGCTGCTGCGCAAGGGCCATCCCGTGGGGGCGACGGGCATCGCTCAAATCGTGGAACTCACGGAGCAGCTCCAGGGCCGCAGTGGCGACCGGCAGGTCGAACGGGCCCGGGTCGGGCTCGCGCACAACGGTGGCGGTTCCATCGGCTCCGACGCCGCCGCGATGTGCGTCACCATCCTCGTGCGGTGACCGCCGGGGAAGCGAACAGGACCAGGGAGCAGCCCGCCGCCGGCTCGCTGCCGTGGCATGCTATCCCGGAAGGAGGCTGACATGACCATCGCCGAACGGTCGGCCGGCCAGATCGAAGTGCTTGCCGAAGGCACGGCCGCGTTCCACCCGGTGGACCCCGATGGGTTCCGCGCGTACGTCCGGGACAACAAGAACCGCGCGCTTGAGCCGCGCTTGATGACCGCGCGCGAAGCTGTGGACCGGTTCGTCGCAGATGGCGACTACCTCACCTACGAGTGCAACTACCTGATGCGCGGGCCGAACGAGGTTGTCCACGAAATCATCCGCCAGGAAAAGCGCCGCCTTTGGATCGCCGGGAAGTTCACCTACGTTGACGTCGCGCTCCTGGTGGACTCCGGCTGCGCGTCGCGCGTGGACTGCGGTTTCTTCCTCTCCGCGCCATCCATCGAACGCGCGATCAAGGAGCGGCGGCTGGAGGTCTTCGAATACAGCAACGTCATCATGACCCTCCGGCTTCAGGCCGGGGCCATGGGCGTGCCGTTCCTCCCCGTGCGTTCGTTCGGTGGGACAACGGGCTTCGACCACTCAGGTGCCAAGCTCATCGCCGACCCGTACACCGGCAACCCCATCACCATCGTGCCCGCCCTCAATCCGGACGTGGCGCTCATCCACGTCCACCAGGCGGACATCTACGGCAACTCCCGCGTCTTCGGCACGGGCATCTCCGATGTCGAGTCCGCGCTGGCCTCGCGGAAAGTTATCGTCTCGGCCGAGGAGATCGTTGACACGGAGGAGATCCGGCGGAACCCGGGGGCGACGAGCATCCCCTATTACGCCGTGGACGCCGTCGTGCATTCGCCTTTCGGGAGCTACCCGGGGACCTGCCCCGGCTACTACGGCTCAGACCCCGAAGGCGTCTTCGAGGTGTTCCGGGCAGTCATGGGAGACGGCGTGCGGGCCTACCTGGACAAGTGGGTGACGCCGTTCGAAACCTTCGCGGAGATGTTGGAGCAACGCGTGGGCCGCGAGAAACTGGACGCGATGCGCGCCCGCGAAGTGGTGAAGGAGGGATACAGCGCATGACCCGGGCCGAAGCTTTCTCCGAACGCGAAGTCGCGATGTGCACCGTCGCAAGGCTCGTCGAGGACGGGCGCACCTACTGGGCCGCCGGTGGCGGGACGCCGCTCTACTCGGTCCTTCTGGGCAAGAAGCTGTATGCCCAAGGCGCCCAGTACGTGACCGAGGACGGCGTCATCGCGCCGGAACCGCTCCTTCCGTTCGAACCGATGATGACAATGGTCGCCTCGCGCGCCGTCCATCGCGCGCTCGCCTGGGGGACGATGAACTCGGCCGGCATCCACGCCCAATTGGGGTACATGGACTACGGCGTCCTCAACACGCTCCAGGTGGACCAGCACGGCAACATCAACTCCACCTTCCTTGGCGAATACGGCGGGACCGGGCGCCGGTTTGGCGGCCCCGGCGGCGCGGACACGATCGCGGCCTGCTGCTGGCGCACCATCCTCATTACCGACCAGGACAAGCGAAAGTTCGTCCGCGAAGTGGACTTCGTCTCCTCGCCCGGATACCTGGATGGGACGCCAGGGGCGCGCGAGCGGGCGGGCCTGCCGCGCGACACCGGCCCGTGGCGCGTCGTCACCCCCTGGGCGATGTACGACTACGCGCCGCGCCGGCTTCGGCTGATGGCGCGCGTCCCCTGGGTCTCGACCGAAGAGATACTCGCCGAGTGCGAGTGGAAGCCGCTCGTGGCGGACGAGGTGGCCGTCCTGGAGCCGCCGACCGCGGAGGAACTGGAGATCCTGCGGACGGAACTCGACGTGCGGGGCCAGACGACAGACGCCGCCGGGAGCTGGATTACCTGGGACGGCGAGAAGTACGTAAGACAAGCCTGACCGGGCGCGCGCCCGGCCGTTGAGGCCATGCTGCCGGCGCGCCTCGGGCAAGACGAGGGAGCCACCCAGCCCCGCGTTCACGGCCGCGTAATCGAGTATGCGGCCCGTCATACCCCTGTCCGCCGAGGAGAGGGGCAAGCTTCATGCGCGCGTCCGCGTGGGAGGGGAACTCGAATGACAACGATTGGACCTGGCGAACTGTTGGTCCGGAGCCTCGTGGAGCACGGTGTGCGGGAAGTGTTCGCCCTTTCCGGTGGGCACCTGGACCCCATCTTCCAGGCGTGCGTCCAGCAGGGCGTCCGCATCATTGATACGCGGCACGAAGCCGCCGCAGTCCACATGGCGGACGGTTACGCGCGTACAACCGGGCGGCCGGGGGTGGCGATCGTGACCGCCGGCCCGGGCGTCACCAACGCCGTCACCGGCGTCGCGAACGCTTACATGGACGCCATCCCCTTGATCTGCATCGGCGGCCGCAGCCCCTTGCGTGACGATGACCGCCTGCCCCTCCAGGGGATGGACCAGGTCGCGCTGATGGCGCCAATCACCAAGTTCGCAAGGACGGTGCTCCAGCCCGAGCGTGTGGCGGAATACCTGATCATGGCCTGGCGCATCGCCACCAGCGGGCGCCCCGGTCCGGTCTTCCTGGATATCCCCATCGACGTCCTCTTCACCTCCGTGAACGAGGAGAACGTCCCCAGGCTCAGCCGGCACGACCCGGAGCGCCGGTCCGTCCCCGCGGCGGTGGCCATGGACCGGGCGCTGGAACTGCTCGAACAGGCCGAACGTCCAGCCATTTTCGCCGGCGGCGGAGTCATGTTCTCGGGCGCCCAGGAAGAGCTGCGCCAGTTCGCGGCGATGACCCAGACACCCGTGATGGCGAACGCAAAGGCGCGGGGAGTCGTCCCTGAATGGAGCGACCTCGGCTACGGCTCGTTTGCGTTCGCAGGTTCGCCGGCCGTGGCGAGAGCTGCCGGCGGTGCGGCTGACCTTGTCGTCCTCCTCGGCGCGCGCGTCGGCATGGGTACGGGAACCCGCCCGCTCGGGGCCACTCCGTCGGCCATCTCGGACGACGCGAAGGTCATCCAGGTAGACATTGAGGCCGAGGAGATCGGACGCTCCCGCGATGTCGATGTCGCCCTCGTGGGCGATATCCGCGAAACGCTCGTAGCGCTCATGGAATGTGCGCGCGGACGCCAGTTTAAGGACCATTCACGCTGGCTGAACGCACTCACCGCCGCCAAAACGGCCTTCCGCAACCTGTACGACGAGGCGGCAGCCCGCGACGAGCCGATCCACCAATCCCGCGTCGCCCGCGAGATCGCCGACCTCATTGCCGGTGACGGGATCATCGTCGCCGATGGCGGCGAAACATCCATCTGGATGGCGGAACAAGCGGTCGTCCTCAACGCGGGCGACTACCTCAGCCACGGCTACCTGGGCTGTTTGGGCGTCGGCATCCCGTTCGCCATCGCGGCGAAAGTTGCCCATCCCGAAAAGCGCGTCGTCGCAATCGTTGGTGACGGGTCCGCCGGGCTGAACATCGCCGAGTTCGACACCGCCGTGCGCCACGGGATCCCGATCGTCGTGGTCGTGAACAACGACCAGGGCTGGGGGATGATCCGGCACGGCCAACGCGCCCGGTACGGTCCGGACCGCGTGGTTGGGGCCGAACTTGGGCCCACTCGCTACGACAAGGTCGCCGAGGGTTTCGGCGCCCACGCCGAGTTCGTGACCACCGCCTCCGGCATCCGCGGCGCGCTGGAGAGGGCGTTCGCAAGCGGAAAGGCGGCCTGCGTGAACGTCATGACCGACCCCAACCAGCCGCACATGAGTTCCCTCGCCGAGAAAGTGAAGCTGGACGAACACGAGGTCGATCTGCCGTACTACGGCCGCAAGAAGCTGGTCCCCACGGCGTAGGGAGTCCGCGGGGGTTCATTGTGCGCCCCGTCCGTCCGTCTCAACCCTGAAGTCCAGCGTGTTGCCACTGGACGTGCCGCTCCGTACGCTCCGCGGATTGAGGTGAGCCAATGGGCACGAGGTTTGAAATCGTCTTCCTGGGGACCGGAAGCCCCCTTCCCAGCATGGACCGTTGCGGGGCCGGGAACGTCATCGTGGCCGGCGACACGCACGTTATGGTCGATTGCGGATGGGGCGCCGCTCGCCGCCTTCGCCCCTCGGGGGTGATCCCGTCGAGCATCGACGTGGCGCTCTTCACCCACATGCACACGGACCACATGACCGACTTCCCGGACTTCCTCTTCCAGCGCTGGACGGCGGGTTCGCAAGTGCCGCTGCGGGTCTACGGCCCCGATGGGACGAAGGAGATGGTGGACGGCTTCATGATGGCTCTCCGCCGGGACATCGGCTTCCGCCTCGCCCACCACGGCGACAAGCTACACCCGGACGGCATCAAGGTAGAAGTCACGGAACTCCCCACCACCACGTCCGCGACCGGCTTCCTCAAGCTTGGTGGACTGGAGTTCGAAAGCTTCGAAGTGGACCACTTCCCCGTGGTGCCGGCATTTGGCTACCGTGTGCGGTACGACGGCCTCTCGGCCGTGCTCTCTGGCGACACGTCCTTCTGCGAAAGCCTGGTGGCGGCCTCGCAGGGGGCCGACATGCTCGTCTGCGAAGCGATGAACGTTTCGATGCTCGAGCAAGTGCAAACGCTGCTGCGCGGCACCGGCCGGACTCGCGAGGCCGGCCTCCTCGGCGACGTCCCCTCCTACCACATCGGCACCACGGAGATCGCGGGCCTGGCGCGCAAAGCCGGCGTCGGCGAAGTCGTCCTCTCCCACATCATTCCCCCCATACCGAACGACACGGAGCAGGAGACGGCTTTCATGGCCGGCATGGCCGGGATCTACGGGGGCCCCATCCGCGTTGCGCGCGACATGCAACGCATCCCCGTTACGAAGCGAGGCTCATGATGCTCGATACGAACGCATTCGTCCTCTCGTTGCGGAACCGCATCCGGGCGATGAACGTCCTCTGGGAGCGGGCCGTCAGCGACCTCACGCTCGAGCAGATGAACCACCATGAGCGCGAGGGCGTGCTGCCCATGGCCTTCAGCTTCAGCCACTACATCCGCGCACAGGACCAATCCGTCAGTGGACCGTTCCTGCGCGAGACACCGCTGTGGGTTGCGGGAGGCTGGGCGCAACGGGTTGGCGTTTCCGTGGATACCCTGGGCCGCGAAGAGACCGTCGCGGAGATGCAAGACCTCCGCTTCGGAGACGTTGAGGCCTGGAGGTCCTACCAGGCCGCGGTCATCGAACGGACGAACCGCGTACTGGAAACCGTCGATGCCGAGATCCTTGGCGAAGTGCTCATGCCGAAGCTGCCGCCGAACATGCAGAACATCTTCTGCGCGATCGTCATCGGGCCGGACGCGCCCCTGCGGAAGCTGGAAGTGCTGGAGTGCTTCGTCTACCAGCACGGACTGCGCCACATGGGCGAAGTTGAGCATGGCCGCGCTCTCGTCGGCCTCGCGGGGATGACGAGCTAGGCCGTTGGCGAACCTCAGGAGATTGGCGTCGGCGCTTGCTTCTGAAAGTCTGGCGCGCGCTTCGTCAGGAAGGCATCAATGGCCTCCTTGTGCTCCCATGAGCGGTAGGCGCTCTCCAGGGCCGCCCCTTCGCGCTTCTGGGCCGCCTCCAGGTCGGTCTCGTTGGTGTTCGTGACCAGGAGCTGGCGGATGCGCGTCATCGCGAAGGCGGACTGGCCCGAGAGCTGCTCGCCGATTGCAACCGCCCGCGCCAGGAGCTGGTCCACCGGGACGACTTCGGAGACAAGACCAGCGTCGCGCGCTTCAACGGCGCCAATCATCCGCCCCGTGAGGCACCATTCGAGTGCCCGCGCCTGGCCCACCATCTGCGGCAGCAGGGCGGAGCTGGCGAGTTCCGGCACGAGGCCCATCTTCACGAAGAACATCCCGAACTTCGCGTCTTCCGAGGCGATGCGGATATCCATCGGGAGCACCTGCGTAACGCCGATGCCAACCGCGGCGCCGTTGACGGCGGCGATGGTCGGCTTGGGCAGGCCGCGGAGGAACGTCACCCAGTTCGGACCGCGCGGGGTCTCGGGGTCCGGCGCGGCGGCGTTGGCCTCCCGCGATTCGCTGTTCGTCTTGAAGACCGCGTCGATGTCGGCGCCTGCGCAGAAGGCGCGGCCGTTCGCGGCGAGGACGATCGCGCCGGTGGCGTTGTCGGCAGCGGCAGCGGACATCGCCTCGGTCAGCTCCGCCATCATCTTCGGTGTCCAGGCGTTGAGCTTCTCGGGCCGGTTCAGGGTGAGCACCGCTACTCGCCCGCGCTGTTCAACCAGGATCTGTTCGTAAGTCATTCGTTCATCGTCCTTCGTGTGAGCTTTGCCGGAAGCATAGAGACGGTTGGCCGATCCGCAAAGACCCCGGGACTGGTCATGCTGTCTGGCCGCTGTAGACTGTCGCTGTCAGAAGGGCGGCGGGCGAACGCCCACGGCGCCGCATGCGAAGGGACCAACATGGACTTTGATATTCCCCAGGAGATCCAGGCCTACCTGGACAGGCTCGACGAATTCATCGAAGCCGAAGTCAAGCCGCTCGAAGAACAGGACGACAACATCCGCTTCTTCGACCATCGCCGCGAGTTTGCCCGCACGGATTTCGAGAACGGCGGCACCCCCCGGAGAGACTGGGAAGATCTGCTTGCCGAGATGCGCCGCCGCGCCGATCGCGCGGGCTTCCTCCGCTACGCCGTGCCGAAGAAGTACGGCGGCCAGGACGGCACGAACCTGGGCATGGCCATTATCCGCGAGCACCTCGCCGCCAGGGGGCTCGGACTCCACAACGACCTCCAGAACGAGTCCTCCGTGGTCGGCAACTTCCCCACCATCCGGATGTGGGAGAACTATGGCAGCGAGGAGCAGAAGCGCCAGTTCCTTGATGGCATGTTCACGGGCGAGACACGCGTGGCGTTCGGCCTGACGGAGCCCAACCATGGCTCAGACGCCTCCTGGCTTGAAACGAAGGCCGTGCGGGATGGCGACGAGTGGGTCATCAACGGCATGAAGCGCTTCAACAGCGGCCTCCACAACGCCACCCACGACCTGATCTTCGCGCGCACATCGGGCGATGAGGGCCGAGCCCAGGGCATCAGTTGCTTCATCGTCCCCGTCGAAAGCGAAGGCTTCTCCGTGGACTTCATGTGGTGGACGTTCAACATGCCCTCCGACCACGCCGAGGTGACCCTGAAGGACGTCCGCGTCCCGGCCACCGCCATGCTCGGGCGCGAGGGCGACGGTCTTGCCCTGGCGAACACGTTCACCCACGAAAACCGCATCCGCCAGGCCGCGTCAGGCGTTGGCGCCGCCCAGTACTGCATCAACCAATCCGTCGAATACGCGAAGAAGCGCGTCACCTTCGGCCAACCCCTGTCCAGCCGGCAAGCGATCCAGTGGCCGCTGGTGGAGCTGCAGACGGAGTGCGAGATGGTGCGCCAGCTCGTCTACAAGACAGCCTGGGAGCTGGACCATCAGCACCATATGGAGATCAGCGACAAGGTGGCCATGTGCAACTACCGCGCCAACCGGCTGGTCTGCGACGCCGCCGACCAGGCGATGCAGGTTCACGGTGGCGTCGGCTACACCCGTCACCTCCCCTTCGAGCACATCTACCGCCATCACCGCCGCTACCGCATCACCGAAGGCTCCGAGGAGATCCAGATCCGGCGAATCGGGCAGGTGATGTTCGGCTTCGGCCGCCCCCGGGAGTAGCGTAGCCTGGCCCGCGACGATTATCGGCAACATACGAAGGAGACTTGATTGACTGAATTCAACGGCGGGCAACTGGCGGCGAAGCAGCTCAAGCTGGCGGGGATCGACACAGCGTTCGGCGTTGTCGCCGGCCCGATGATCGAAGTGATGGCGGGGATGCAGGCGGAGGGCATCCGCGTGGTGAACTGCCGCCACGAGGAGTCCGCGTGCTTCGCCGCCTCCGCCTGGGGTTACATCGCGAAGACGCCAGGCGTCGTCGTCGCGGGCTCTGGCCCCGGCATGATCAACACGGTCACCGGCCTCCACGTGGCCACGGAGTCTGCGATGCCGCTGGTCGTGCTCGGCGGCTCCGTCGATGGACGCTCGCGCGGGCTCGGCGGTTTCCAGGAGGCGGACCAGATAGCGTTTGCCAGGCCGGGGTCAAAGTGGACGGCCCAGGTCGACAGCACCGAACGCATCCCTGAGCTCGTCCACCTGGCGCTCGGCAAGGCCGTCTCGGGCCGCCCCGGCGGCGTCTACCTGGACTTCCCCGGCAACCTCGTCCGCAAGCGGGTGGCGGAGGAGTCTGTCCAGTTCCGCCAAACGTCGCCGACGGTATCTCAGCCCCATCCGGACCCACGCATGGCTGAGTCGATAGCGGCGATGCTCGCTACGGCCGAGAGACCTCTCATCCTTATCGGCAAAGGCGCGGCGTGGTCGGACGCCACGGCGGCGCTCACGCGGCTCGTCAACCTCGGCATCCCCTACGTAGCGTCGCCGATGGGCCGCGGCGTGATCGCCGACGACAACCCGATGTGCATGAACGCCGCGCGTTCGGCCGCGCTGGCGGGGGCTGACGCGGTCCTGATGGCTGGCGGACGGTTCAACTGGATTTTCCAGTTCGGCCGCGCGCCGCGCTTCGCGAAGGGCGTCCGCTTTGCCCAGATCGATATCGTGGCGGAAGAGATGACCAGCGCGGCGGAGTTAGAGTTCGGCATGGTCGCCGACTGCGCCGCCGGAGTCGAAGCGGTGTGCGAAGCGCTCGCCGGCCGGAAACTCGCCTCGGCGGGTACGGACTGGACGGAATCCTTGCGACTGGACGCCCGCAAAAACGAGGCGCGCATCGGCGAGCAGATGGCATCGGACGCGACGCCGATCAACCACTACCGCCTCCTGCGCGATATCCGCGACGTCCTCCCCCGCGATGTTAACGTCAGCGTGGACGCGGAACTGACAATGGGCGTCGCGCGCGCCGTCCTCCCAAGCTACAACCCGCGCTCGCTCCTCAACTCCGGCACCACCGGATGCATGGGCACCGGCGTCCCTTACGCACTCGGGGCGAAGCTCGCCATGCCGGACTGGCCAGCCGTCGCGGTGGTCGGGGATTACGCCTTCGGCGCGGCGGCGATGGAGGTGGAAACCGCCGCCCGCGTTGGCGCGAACGTGGTCTTCGTCATTTCGAACAACAGCGGCATCGCGGGCCACTCGATCCAGGATCGGATGTTCGCGCCTGATTCCCCGCCCATCGCGGCGCTTCTCCCGGTGAACTACGAGCGGATGGGTGAGATGGTGGGGGCGTTCTCCGCGAAAGTGACGGACCCGGCAGATATCCGGCCGACACTCGAACGCGCGCTCGCGTCCGGACGGGTGGCTGTGATCAACGTGCTTACCGACCCGAAGGGCGGCGCTCGGGGGTCGATGTACCTGGGTTGAACCGCCGCCAGATCAGCCACCCTGTCTGGACTATCCGCGGCGTTCCCTTAAGCTTTGCCTGCTCACCGCCCGACACACCCGAAGGAGAGTTACGAATGCCCTACGAATTCACCCAGGAAGGCCTCGCCCGCCAGGCCGATGTCGTCCGCTTCATGGACGAGCACATCTACCCGAATGAAGCGGAGTTCGCCCGCCAGTACCACGCCCTTGGCGACCATTCCTACCCGCCGATCATGGACGATCTGAAGGCGGAGGCGAAGAAGCGCGGGCTCTGGAACCTGTTCCTCCCGCACCTGCGACCCGGAGACCCGGGCACCAAGCTTTCCAATCTCGACTACGCGCCCATCTCGGAGCAACTGGGCAAAGTCACGTTCGCTTCGGAGGTCCTGAACTGCGCCGCCCCCGACACCGGCAACATGGAGATCCTCAACCTCTACGGTAACGAAGGCATCCGGCGCGACTGGCTCACGCCGCTGCTTAACGGCGAGATACGCTCCGCCTTCGCCATGACCGAGCCCGCGGTCGCCTCGTCCGATGCCACGAACATCGAGCTCCAGATCGTGCGCGACGGTGATGAGTACGTCTTGAACGGGCGCAAGTGGTTCACCTCCGGGATCATGGCGCCCCGCTGCAAGGTGATGATCGTGATGGGCCGGACGGACCCAAAGGCAGACCGCCACCGCCAGCAGTCGATGATCGTGGTGCCGAAGGATACGCCCGGCGTCACGGTTGAACGTTCGCTCACGGTGTATGGCAACGAGGAGCGGGGAGGCCACGGCCAGGTGCTCTTCGAAAACGCCCGCGTGCCCGCGGACCACCTGCTGGGCGAAGAAGGCAGCGGTTTCGCCATCTCCCAGGCCCGCCTTGGTCCCGGCCGCATCCACCATTGCATGCGCACCATCGGCGTCGCGGAACGCGGCCTGGAACTCATGATCCGGCGGGCGATGTCGCGCACGGCGTTTGGCTCGCTCATCGCCCAGAAGGGGCTCATCCAGGACTGGATCGCCGAATCTCGCATCGAAATCGACATGGCCCGCGAGTACGTCCTGCGCTGCGCCCACCTGATGGACACGGTCGGCAACAAGGCCGCCGCCACGGAGATCTCGGGGATCAAGGTCGCGATCCCAAACATGGCCCTCAAAGTCCTCGACCGCGCGATCCAGGTCCACGGCGCGGCCGGAGTCACCCAGGACTTCCCTCTCGCCTCCATGTGGGCCCATGCCCGCACGCTCCGCTTCGCCGACGGCCCGGATGAGGTCCATAAGATGACCATCGCCCGGCGCGAGCTGAAGAAGTACGACCCGAAGTTCCAGATGACGCCGGCCGCGGAGGCTTCGGCGCGGTAAGGCGTGCCGGCGTCCCCTCGAAGACAAGAAGAAAGCGGGCTGGCGGTGTCGCCAGCCCGCTTTCCTGTTGTCCCCTCGGGAAATTGCCGGTCCTACTGCTTGGCTGCGTAGTGGGCTTCGCGGGTCTCGCGGAACGACCAGGGTGCCGTCGCGCCCGTGAGGTCCGTGATCTTCGCCCAGTTGCTTTCGAACCAGTCTGCGTCCTTGTGCTCGTGTGGGTCGTAGTTCACACCGGCGTTGCGGACGATGGCGATGCGGCCGTAGTGGCCCCCCGCGGCGTCGATGCAGACGCCACTTTCAACGCACTGCGGCGAGCAGAGGTAGGTCACGGCGGGGGCAACGTGTTCCGGGCCCATCACGACCTGGCGCTCCGCCGCATCCTGGCCCTGGGCGCCCATGAGGTTGTCCGTCATGCGCGTCGCCGCGCCGGGCGAGATGAGGTTGACATTGATGTTGTATTTCTCGCCCTCGATCTTGGCGACGTTCATGAGGCCGTACATGGCCGCCTTCGCGGCGCCGTAGTTCGCCTGACCGAAGTTACCGATGAGGCCGGAGGTCGAAGTGGCCATGACCACGCGCCCGTAGGCCTGCTGCCGGAACACTGGCCAGGCGTGGTGCAGCAGGTTGTAGCACTGCTTCAGGTGGACGCGGATCACAAGGTCCCAGTCGTTCTCCGACATGTTGTGGAGGGCAAGGTCGCGGAGGATACCGGCGTTGGCGACCAGGGCGTCGAGACGCCCCCAGGTGTCCATCGCAAGCTTGACCATGTTGAAGCAGTCTTCGTAATTGCCGACGTCACCGGCGTTGGCCACGGCCTCTCCGCCCGCCGCCTTGATTTCGTTGACCACCTGCTGCGCGGGTGTCTCGTCGTTGCCTTCGCCCGAAACGCTGCCGCCGAAGTCGTTGACGATGACCTTCGCGCCGTGCTTCGCGAGGTCGAGAGCGTAGGCGCGGCCAAGTCCGCGGCCCGCGCCTGTTACCAGGGCCACCTGGCCATCAAGTCGTACTGCCATAAGGGGATGATCCTCCGTGTATCGATCTGTGCCTGCGCATCGTAGATCATCAGGGGCTCTGTGGCCTCTCGCGCGCGTGCACCCGCTCGCCAAGCCCCGGGCGAGGTCAGGCAGCCTTCGGCGCCGACGCCGCCGGTCCCAGACGGGAGATCTCGCCCTGGAACTCCCAGAACGATGTCCCCTTGTAGTCGTCGTCCACGTTCCAGACCATGTGGTGCACCCGCACCACTACCCGCGAGTGGATGCTCCGCCGGGCACGCACCACTGGAGGGTGGCTCGCGCTGCCCCGCAGGACCGTGATCTCTGTGGGTACACCGCGTGGTGAGCCGATGATCCCCGCGTCCACTTCGTCAACCGCCTCAATGACCCCGCCGACGATGCGCGCGTTCGGCGCCGTCTCCACTCGGACAGCGTGGATTGTGCAGTTCACGATCTCCCTATGGGCCTTGACCAAGGCGCCGGCCGTCACCGTGGCGTTGTGCAGGTAGTGGGCCACCACTTCGTTGCCCGCCTCCAGGTGGCTGTGGTCATCTCCGCTGATTCCGCGGGCCATGATGTCTTTCCCCGCCGTGACCGTGGCGCGGTCGATGATGCCTTTCACCGTGACTGACCCCTCGGCCCGAATGGCGAAGCCGGGATGCACGTCCCCTCCAACAACCACGTCACCGTTGAACTCAATGTTCCCCACCGAGAAGTCGACGTCGCCCTTCACTTCGTAGACCGGCAGCACCTCCACCTTCGCGCCGTGGAGCACGGGCCTCCCGCCGCTGGTCGCGACAAGCGTTTCGCCGACGACCCTCGTGCCCTTGCCGCAAAGCACCGAGAGCATCCGCTCGGAGACCGGACGGACGAGCAGCAAAGCCCCGAACACATCCATGCCGGATCGCCCGGGTACGGCCGGGTGCCGGGTCACCAGCAGCGCGCCCTCATCGACGAAACGGCTCACCACCGCCGCCCGGTAGTCCACCGAGCCATCTTCCTGCTCCACCGGTGCGTTGCGCGGGTTGGGGTCGAACCCGAATTCGAACGTCGCTTCTTGCCCGCTGGACGGGGGGATGCCCTGCGCGACTTTCGTGGCCGACTCAAGCGTCCGAGCCGGACTGAAGCCCGCGATGACGTCTTCCAGCAGTCCGCTGGTCACGCCGGCAGCGGCCAGGCGTCCGCGCAGATCGTCGCTGCTCACGATTGGGCCGCCCGTCTCCGCGCTGTCCGGCTCGCTGCCGGAAGATACCGGCAGAACGTAGGCCGCCAGCTTGCTCGGCGACACTTTCACCGCCCAGTCATCCGGTGTGTCGGCTGGCGATTCGATTTCGCCAACGGCCACAGGCGTACCCGTCTGCGCTTTGACCGCCGCGAGCACGTTCTCCAGAGGATAGCTGTCGAGGGGGAGATCCTTCAGCGCTGCGCAGACTTCTCCCGCGCTCGCTGGCCGTAAGCCATCCGGCGCCGGATGAACCGCCAGTTCGACGGTCCTGCCACGGAACGAGAACTCGAACAGGCCGCCGGACCGCTCCCCATCGCTCGCCGGGCCGGTGCTGGAATCGGACTCCATGATCGGTGCCTCGGCGCAGATCAACTGCACGATGATCGTCGGCTCATTGCCGCGCCAGGTTGAGGCCCCGGTGGAAAGCCGGCTGGTCCCGCCCCCGGCGTCGCCTGGCCGGCACGCCCCGCTTCGTGCGCGATCCCTGCCCTGTTTGCTAGAGTGCGCGCCACGCGACACGAACGCCCCACAGGGCGGCCGACCGGAGGTTGGATTGCAGGCACTCGATAACGTCACCGTCCTTGACCTGACCCACCACATCGCCGGGCCCTATGCGACGCGGCTGATGGCCGACTTCGGCGCCAACGTGGTCAAAGTCGAACGGCCCGGCGGAGACATCGCCCGCGGGCTCGGCCCGTTCCGTGGCGACCCCCACCCCGAACGCAGCGGCCTGTTTTTCTACCTGAACTGCAACAAACGCTCCGTGGTGCTGGACCTGAAGAGGCCCGAGGGCCGGGAGGCGCTTGGCGCGCTGGCGCGGCAGGCGGACATCGTCGTGGAGAGCTTCGCCCCCGGCACGCTCGACACTCTCGGTGTGGGCTACGATTTCTTCCGGAGGATTAAGCCCGGCCTGCCGCTCGTCTCCGTCTCCAACTTCGGCCGAACGGGGCCGTACCGCGACTACCGCCTCACGGACCTGGTGCTGTACGGCTTCGCCGGCGAGATGTACTCCATGGGCCTTCCCGACCGCGAACCGGTGAAGATGGCGGGGACTGCGGCCCTCTTCGAATCCGGCGCCGCCGTTTCCGTGGCGCTGATGGGGGCGCTCTTCGCCTCGAAACGTCATGGCATCGGCCAACACGTCGATGTCTCACTGGCGGAGACGCACGCTGGCGGCGTCGATCGGCGCCACGCCACCGCCATCGCTTACCAATTCAGTGGGAGGAAAACGCTCCGCGCCGCCAGCGCCGGGGGAGGCATGCCCCAGGGGATCTATCCCGTGGCCGACGGTTATGTCGACTTCACCAACGCGGGCCTGCGCCCGGACCGCGTCGCCGATATGCTCAACCACGCGCAATGGCTGGACGACCCGCGATTCAACGACCCTGTCCAGCGCCTGGACCCGTACGTCATTGAAGAATGGAACGCGCACTTCCTCGGCTGGTGCCTGGAACGGACGAAGCGCGAAGTCTGGGCGGAGGCGCGGCGGGCCAAAATCCTCTGCGGCCCCCTCTTCACCATGGAAGACCTCTTCACGGATAGCCACTTCCGCGACCGCGGATTCTGGACGAAGACACACCACGCGAATCTCGGCGAGGTGGAACTGCCCGGGCGCCCGATCATCATGGGCAAGGGCGGATGGGCGCTCAGGCGGCCCGCCCCCCGCCTGGGGGAACACACCGTCGAAGTCCTCCGCGAAGCGGGCCTGAGCGCCACCGCCATCGCCGGACTGGCCACCGCCGCGGAGGTAACCCGATGACCCCGAAACCGCTGGAAGGCATCCGGATCATCGACATGTGCGTCGTCTGGGCAGGACCATTCGCCACGATGCAGCTGGGTGACCTTGGCGCGGAGATCATCAAGCCGGAAAACCCGTTCGTCTTCCAACCGATGACGCGAGGAGCGATGGCGCGCCCGCCGAAGTTCCTCCTGGAGCGCTCGGCGGCCTGGGCGGGGGGCCTCCCCGGCAACGACCCCGGCGCGCGGCCCTGGAACTACAATCCCACGTTCGTCAGCCTCTATCGCAACAAGAAAAGCTTCACGGTGGACCTTCGCCGGGCGGAAGGCCTGGACGTGTTCAGGAGGCTCGTCGCCGCGTCCGACGTGGTCTACGAAAACAACGCCACCGGCACCCTGGAGAAGCTCGGGATTAGCTGGGAGTGGCTCCAGGAAGCGAACCCGAGGATCATCCTCGTGCGCGTGCCCGCGTACGGGAGCACGGGCCCTTTTTCCCACGCGCGCGCCCTGGGCGTCCACCTGGAAGCCGTGATGGGCCACACCCTCTTGCGCGGCTACGACGACATGGACGCCTCGGCGAATACCGCGATCTACTCTGGCGATTACCTGGCCGGGGCACAGGGCGCCTTCGCGGTAATGACCGCCATCTGGCACCGCGACCGCACGGGTGAAGGCCAATTGATCGAAATCGCCCAGGCCGAGAACGCCGCCGCCATGTTCACCCAGGCGATTATGGACTACAGCCTGAACCGGAACGTGCAGACGGCGATCGGCAACAGGGACGTCCACGGCCGCTTCCCGTGTGGTGTCTACCCCGCGAAGTCGCCGGGCGACTCCTCGACCATGGAGGACCGCTGGGTCTCGATCCACGTCGAAACCGACGCCCAGTGGCGGGCGCTCGGGAAGGCTTTCGGCAACCCCGCCTGGGCATCCGACATGCGCTTCGCAACGAACGCCAGCCGCGCTGAGCACTACCCGGAAATCGACAGCAACATCGCGGCTTTCACGGTGGAGCGCGAGGACTACGACGTGATGCATCTGCTCCAGGCGGCCGGCGTGGCCTGCGCACCCATACTTGAGGCGTCCCGGATGTTCGATGACCCCCATCTGCGCGCCCGCAACTTCTTCCGCAAGCAGAAACAGGCTGATGCCGGAGAGCACGAGTACGTGGGCCCGCTTTGGCAGTTCGAAGAGACGCCCGTGGAGTTCCTCCAGCCACCTGTCATGTTCGGCGAACACAACGATTACGTGTACCGCGAAGTCCTCGGCATGAGCGAGGCGGAGTACAGCGCGATGAAGGCCGGCGGGCACGTTTCCATGGAATACGACGCAAGCGTGCCATAA
>PNKC01000017.1 GCA_013822275.1 Anaerolinea sp.
GGCTCGGGCAACGGCGGGAATGGCGCGGCTGGCCGGGCAGGTGCGGCAGGTGGCGATGGAGTAGCCCTCGTGTTGAAGGCGAACCCATGACCACGCAGCACATCATCAAATCGCTCCCGCCGGGATGGCATGCGCGCTGGCGCGGCGGGCCGTGCAACTATGATTGCGGCCACGCGGACTGTCCGAAGATGCGCGCCGAACTGCGGGCGTGGGGCGAGGTGAAGCTACGGCGCTGGGCGGGGCACCAGGAGCGGCGGAGGTTGCTGCGATGAATCAGGAGATGCCGTTCGCGATGTCGCCGATGAGATCCGTCCTGGCCAATAAGCGCCGCGACACGATCCAGGCCTTCGGAATGACCACTGTCGGCATGCTCTGGCCGGCGCTGTTGAGAGTTGAGGCCAACGCGATCAAGTCGTCCGTTTCCGAGACTACAAACCCAACCGAGCGGCAGGTGATGAGGCTGGGTTCGTACTCGCCGATGTTGACCCATCCACCCTTCGCTACACGGGCATCCATCCACTCGATCGTAACCAGAGGAAACGCGTCCATGCCATGGAGGATAGCACAATGAGGATCGACTCGGGACAACGCGGTCGCGACGGCTGGGTAGTCACCATCGAAGTGCCGAACGCCTACACGAACGGCGAGTCGCGATTCGAGCGAGTCACCGTCCCCTACGGGAAGCTCGAAGGCAAAACCCCGGACCAGGTGCGGCAGGCGATCAAGGACGCGCTCGACGACGACCCGCTGGCAGCGGTGCTCGGCGAGGAGGTCGCGGCGCCCACATCGACGAAGGAGATCTACGAGGACCGCGCGGAAGCGACGCAGGCGCGCTGGGCCCAGTGGCAGTGGCGGATTGACCACATCGCGGACTACCCCGGCTACGCGGCCCTGGCGGCGCCCCAGAAGACGGCCCTGCTCACGGCGCTCACCAACCGCCGGGACGCCGCCGCGCAGGCCGACTGGGCCGTGCTCCAACAATGGATGGTAGAATACCGGAAACGTGCATAGGCACGTGATCATTAGAGGGCACCCCGCCCGGCCGGACAGCAGAACGGGGTGCCCACATCGAAGCCCGAGGGCCTCGGCGCGCATTGTACGCCCGGCCCGCCAACGATGCGGAGGCCGTACATGGACGAAGCGCGGTTGAAGCCCCAGGTCGGTTGTGGCCCCTCGCCCGAAGCGCGCGCCCGGATGGCGATGCAAATTGGCGCGGCGATGGGGCAGGCGAACGTTGACCTGTCGCGGCCGTCTGCTGGTGAAGAGGCGGCGGAGCGTTCCGGGCGGGCGGCGAGGGCGGCGGCGATGGCCTTCAACGCGGAGGGTGACCCGTCGGCGTCCGGGTTCGTCATCCCCCTGGTGAAATCCATCGCCGAGCGGGCGTACGCAACGGAGTGGGGGCGGCTGGCCCAGATCCCGCGGGAGATGTGGTACCTGTGAGCAACCTCCCGTACCGCGTGGGCATCCCCATGGTGGGGGCTGATTCGAGCGGAGAGCAGTGGCCGGCGCGGCTGCTGGGGGCGCACAACATCGAGCGTTCGAAGGCCGGGCTCGCGCCGTTCGCCGGATGGCCGCGGCTGGACCTGGTGGCGCAGGCGCGGGTAGAGGACATGGTCCGCGGCGGCTACTTCGCGCACGTGGACCCGGACAACACCCCTGGCGACTACGCGGCGGTCCTCGCCCAGCACGGCATCAGGTACGCCTGGGCGGGCGAGAACCTGGCGGCGAACAACTACTCGGACGATGCGGTGACGCGGGCGATGGTGACCTGGATGAACTCTCCCACGCACCGTGACAACGTCCTTTTCCCGGGCTTCGACACGATGGGCGGCGCGGCGGCCGTGCGGCCGGACGGGGCGATCCTCATGGCGGTGGTGTTCGTCGGGGGTGCGGCGCTGTGAGCGATTTCGAAATGATCGCCGCCTCACTGGACCGGATCGAGGCTCACGGCCAGCGGGTGGACGAGCGCCTGAACGCTATTGAGGTCCGCCAGGAGGGGACGCGCGTCGAGCTGGTCGGCATCAATCATCGGCTCGATATCGGCAACGAACGGATGGACGTGGCGAACGGCCGGATGACGCGCGCCGAACTGAAGCTCCAGGGCATCGAGGATGAAGCACGCAGCGCGCGGGACATTGCGAGAGGAGCACAGGCCGTGAGGGACCAGGCGAGGACGCGGGTGACGGTGGCCTGGTCGAAGGTGGAGAAACCGCTGGTCTATGGTGGCGGCGTCCTGCTGTTCGGCGCCGGAATCCGCGTGGCCCATTTCCTGCTGCGCATGGTGACGGGATGAGCGCGCTGATCCTCCTGTTGCACGTGGACGGGCACCCGGTAAGGCCGGTCAAGTTCGTCTACGAGGACGGGCGGCTGTTCGAGGCGATTGAGCATCTCGGCGACCATCTGGCGACGATTGGGGTAGACGACGTGTACTGGCGCGAAGTCGCGGGCGAACGGGCGGGGATCATCCTCCGCCAGCGCGAGGAGATCAAGGAATTGAGGACATGGGCGCTGCTGGCGGGCTGGTGTCCGCCGGCGAAGGAGCTCGCGCGATGACGGCGCCAGGACTGACGATCGCGGCGATGCGGGACACGTGGACGGAGGAGCAGTTTCAGAACGCCGTGCTGAACGTCGCCCGGGCCAGCGGGCTGGAGCCCGCGCTACCACACGCAGTATTCGATCCGGAGCGCGCCGGGATTCCCGGACCTGGTGATGGCCCGCGGCGAAAGGCTGGTATTCGTGGAGTTGAAATCAGCGAAGGGGAAGGTGAGCGCGGCGCAGGCGGAGTGGCACGAGGCGCTTGGCGCCACGCGGGCGGAGGCGTACATCTGGCGCCCGGCGGACTGGGACGAGATTGAGCGGGTGCTGGCGTGAGCGAACCAACAGTCCGCTTCTCGCGGCGCCCGGTGGATGGGCCGATCACAACGAACTTCGGCGAGCCATCGGTCACCGGGCACGCACACCTGGGCGTGGACTTCGCCGCCCCCGTCGGCACGCCGGTCTACGCGCCGTGCGATGGCGTCGTGTCGCAGTTCACGAACTCCCTGACGCAGTGGCAGGGCCAGACCGTGCGGTCATTCGGGATCGGCGTCTGCCTCGCCACGGAGGGCAGTTGGTGGACGCTCATGGCCCACCTTTCGCAATCACTGGTCAACCCCGGGGAGATAGTGCGGGCTGGGCAGATCATCGGCTATTCGGGGAACACGGGGGTGAGCACGGGCCCGCACCTGCACTGGCAGTTGAGCGACTCACCAGCGTTCCCAATCGATATCGCACAGAGCCGGGACCCCCTGGCGTACATGGAGGACGATATGACACCTGCAGAAAGGCACCTCATGGAGACGCTGGCGGACGTCGTGGTGCGGAACGGGATGCAACTGATCCCATGGGCGGACATCCCCGGGGAGGAGTCGGTGCTGGGCTGTTTCCCGGCCGGGACGGTGGCGACACCACGTGACCACCCGGACCCGGACAGTACTGCGCTATGGGTGACGGGCGCGCCCGCGCTCGAGTACTGCCGTCTGCGCGGCTTCTCACTGGGGCTGGGCGTTGGCCTGGCGCGCAAGGAACTGGCGGTGCACGCGCGCCAGCCGGGACACGGAGGGTAACGATGAATCCACACACCGGACAGGTAATCACACTCGAAAAGGGCGCACCGCTGCCTGAAGACTTCGTGAGAGTGCCGGCGCAGGTGGCGAAAGCGCAACTTGTCGGCCAGAGGGTGCTGGCCACAAGACAACTGCGACGACTCCGTAAGGTCGAACGGCAGAACAGAAAGGCGGGCCGCAACCGATGAACGCGAAACTCGGGGTGGGGACGATCATCATGGCAATCGCCATCGGCACGGCTGTGGGGCCGCTGAGCACGCTGGGCGACGTGACGACGGCGAACCTGACGGATTCGGCCTACTGGCTGGACCTGTTGGCCGCGGCCATCCGATCGTTCTCAAGCGTGGCGGTTGCCGGGCTGGGCCTTCTGGCCGGGGCCTTCGGCGTTCCGATGCTGCGTGGAAAGCCCATCCGGCAGCCGGAGGAATGAGTGAATCTCTACTCGCCGTCCGGCTCGCGGAAACTGACGGGGCTGGTGATCGTCCTGGCTGCGCTCGTCGCGATCACCCTCCTGGCGGTCATCGCCATCGCCATCTGGGACGTGAACTGGCAGGTCTTCGCCAGCGCGTACACGAGCATCACGACAATCGGCGGCGCCCACCAGGGGGCGCAGGCGATGGCAGACAGATCCGCTTTTTATTCCAACGCGGCTCCATCAACGTCCCCACAAGGGCCACGGGTGCCATGAACATTTGTGCTAAAATGGATGGGACCGCGACGCTAGAACGTCCGGTCCCCGACACCATGAGGAGTGAACTCACGATGCCATCTAAGTCTACCTGTTCAATTGTTGGCTGCACGGGCAAGTACAACGCCAGAGGCTATTGCGGCCTCCATTACGCTCGTTGGAAGCATACCGGTGACCCGCTCGGATTAGCGCTGGAACGAGACCCGCGGGTCCGCTTCTGGAACAAGGTCATCAAAACGGATTCATGCTGGCTTTGGACGGGGAGCCTAACCGAAGACGGCTACCCGCGGTTCGCGGAATCAAAAACCCTAGAGTTCAAGGCCCACCGATGGGCATATGAATCTATGGTTGGCCCTATTCCTGACGGCATGCAGTTGGACCACCTCTGTCACACGCTTGACTCCGGCTGTCCAGGGGGCACGGGGTGCCCTCATCGTCGGTGTGTTCGGGTGGATCATCTGGAGGTCGTTACGCCCAGAATTAACGTGCTTCGTAGTCAAAGTTTCGTCGCAACAAACGCGAGCAAGACGCATTGCGTACACGGGCATGAGTTGAGCCCCGAAAATCTCTATGAGGCCCCAAGCCTAGAAGGGGAACGCCGGTGTCTGGTCTGCAAGCGCCGTCTCGGACGCGAGGCTGCCGTGCGATTCCGAGCGAAGCGGACCGCGATGAACGTCCAGCCTTCGAACGTGAGGGCGCCCTAGCTGCGGGGCTACGTGCTGGCGCTGCTCGTGGTGAGCGGCGTGGCCTGCAATAGCACGCAGGCCGAACCAACCCCGCCATTCGCAATAGGAGGGGCAAGCGATGAATATCGAGCTCGCGATATTGACCCTGTACGCCCTGTGTGGGTTCGTCCTGGGCCGGATGTGGCGCCGCTGGCAGGCCCGGCAGCACTACCGCCGCCAGCAGGAGATGGTGCGGGAGCGGCGGATTACGGCCCTGCGACGCCTTTCCTGGTGGGAACCGCCCTCACGTCCGAAGGGGTAGACGCGCTCTACGCCTACACGGGCGTCCCGGCCGAATGGCGCGCGGACCTCAAGGCGATCGCCTTCTGTGAGTCACGGTGGCGCTTGGACGCCGTGGGAGACGCCGGCGCCAGCCTTGGCCTTCACCAGATCTGGCGCGGCTGGGCGCGGGAGGGCGAAGACCTGATGGACCCGGTGACGAACACATGGGTGGCGGTGCGTGTGCGTGAGACGCGGGGCCGCTACGGCGGCGGGGGCGGTTGGACGTGCGCCGAACTGCTGGGCGTCCCGTAGCTCTCGAAACGATAGTGCCATGGAAGAAGACCGCTGATCTCCCCAGGCGTGGAGGGTGGCACGATGCTCGGGCAGGTACGGATTGTAGGGACTGTCCGCGAGCGGCGCCGCTCAGTCTACGCCCGATGTCAAGGGTTCACGTTGGCTCCACCATACTGCCCTCTCGCACTTCCTTGGCTCCCAGTCCACGCTGCCGCTGGGTGATATGCCCCTTGAGGTTGCGGCATGACGGCATGGATCATCACGGTAGAGGCCGAACGGGCGACGGACATAACGGTTAAGGGCGGGCGGCTCGCCTCTCTCCCATTTGCAGCTGATCGTGCTGCTCTTGCAGTAGTGCGTGCCCTATCGCAATTAGCATCCGAAGGTGCTGCGGGTCCAGTTGAGATGCCAACCAATGGAGTTGGCCGGGCGCGGCATCATCGGGGCTGACGCCAAGTTCGGCGAAGAGCGCCGGGGCAGGGATATCCAGCGCCTTTGCAATTGCCGTGAGCATCGGGATTTTCGGGAACTTGATCTGGCCAGTCTCCAGCAGACTGATTGTCGGGCGACTCGTGCCGACGCGCCGCCCGAGTTCGTCCTGGTTCATAGCTTTCGCTTCGCGCGCCAGTCGGATCAGATTGCCGAGGGCCTGCCATTGGTCGGTGAGCACGGACTGAATGTTAAGGTTTCGGAATCGCGCTGGGAGGGGTATTGCGTAATTTCCTACAAACCTCTAACCTACCGGGAATGCTTCCTAACTACCGTGCATCGAAGATCGTAATCGAGCTGGACCCCGGTCTGCGGGAAGCCCTGAAGGCTGAGGCTCGCGCCCGGTCATCGGGGCAGCGCAGGGTCACGATGTCTGATGTGATCCGCGATCTGGTTGCGGGGCTGGTCGATTCTAGGAAATCGGACGATACTCCCGAATGACCGGACATCACTGCATAACTGATATAGTGCGAAGTTGGCCCACGGGCGAAGTGCCTCATGCGGTGGCGCCCGTGTATAAAGGTTCTAGCCTCTTCCCATGGAGCGACGTTTGCCCGGAGCCCTGCTCGTTGTCTCCTCCCGCGGCGAACTGTCAGTCGCCCGGCGTGATTCCGGCGGCGGGTGGTCGGCGGTGGCCCTGATGAAGCGCGCCTCCTGGCCGACCTGGCGGCCCGGCCCAGGAGCCGAGTTCGCCGCCTCCGCGCTGCTCCCTTCCGGCGCGAGCCGGCTCGTTGTCGGCCAAATCGCTAATGCCACCGAACCGCTGGTAGTCCATGAATCCGCCCCAGGCGAAGGCATCGCCCCCAGAGTCAGCCACTACGCGCTCTGGTCGCCGGACGGGAGCCGCCTTGCTTATGTAACGCGGTCAGGCGACCGGCTCGCGCTGTCGCTCCTCCACCTGCCCGCCGGGAAACGCGTCGAGTCGATTGTCGAAGGTGCGCCGATCTTCAGCGCGTGGTCCGCCGATTCGCGTTACCTCGCCTGTCACGCCGGTCTCTCCCTCCAGGTTGTGGATGCGGAACGCGGCGACGTCCATCGCGTGGTTTCGGAAGAGGCCGCCGGCTTCCGCGTGGCCGCGCCCGGGCCGGAAGGGACACTGCTCTATGGCATCCCGGATTCTGGCGCTTTGCGATTACTCGAGAGCCGCTTTGAGGGCGGGCCGGCGCGTGAACTCGGCCGCTTCGGCGGCGGAATCGCCATGGCGGTCCGTCCTGGCGGCGGCGCGGTTGCTGTTGGGGTCACCCGCCATCCGCAAACCGGGACGTTCGAGGAACTCTGGCTTGTGGCCATGGGGGACGGGCAGAAGCGGCTCATCGCCCGCGGCCCGTACGTCGCCTTTTACTGGTCTCCGGCGGGAGACCGCATCGCTCTCGTCGTGCCCGCTCAGACCGGCGACGGGCGCCACTGTGTCCGGACCATCTCGCCTGACGGCGCCCAACTCGCCGCCTCCGAAGGGATAGTCCCCTCGCAGGATTTCCGCATCGCCCTGGGCTTCTTCGATCAGTACGCGCTTTCGCACCCCGTTTGGACTGCCTCCGGGTCGCTTCTGCTTACGGGCAGGCGCGTGGACGACTCCGTCCACGCCACGCTGGGCGACGCGATCGGCGACCACGTGTTTTCCTGGGCTGGCGAGCGCGGAGCCCCGCTGGAAGCTATCCAACCCGGTCAGACCGCCGTCGCCGAACCGTCCCCGGAAGGCGGCACGCCGGAAGCGCGGTAAACAGGCGGTAATCGGCGAAATTGCTGGCCCAATTCCGCCGCATGTACACTCGAGACATCCATCCTGGCGTCACGCCGGACAAGGTGCCCTGTTTCCATGGAGATCACTCGTGACCAGCCGCAGCCCAGCGTGGGCGAGCGGTCCGCCCGCTGGGCCGTCCTCGTCTTCCTGATGCTTGCCATCGTCACGCTCGCCTTCGGCCTGGGGTACCTCGTCAAGGACCTGGATGACTCGCCAACAGTTACCAACGTCCAAAACGGCGGCACGGCGAAGCCTTCCAATGGCGATGCCGTCGGCGCCGCAATCCTCGACGAGATTGTCCAGATCCTGAAGACTCAGTATGTCGATAAGGACGTCCTGGACGCCCAAACGCTGCGCACGGCCGCCATCAGCGGTGTGATCGCTTCGCTCAACGACGCTCACACCGAGTACCTGACGCCCGCGGAGCTGAAAGCTGGCGCGCTCAACCTCGATTCCAGCTACGACGGCATCGGCGCGACCGTCTCGGACAGCTCGGGCGTGGTCACCATCGTCTCGCCGTTCCGCGATTCCCCCGCCGAGAAAGCCGGCATCCGCCCTGGCGACACCATTCTTAAAGTGGACGGCGAGCGGATTGATGGCTGGACGAAGGAACAGGCTGTGGAGCGCATCCGTGGCCCCAAGGGCACCGAGGTGACGCTTGACGTGAAGCACACGGACGGCACGACCGAAACGCTCACCATCATTCGCGGCGAGATCCCTCTCGAAAGCGTCTTCACCGAACCCAACCTGGAAGTCATCCCCGGCGAAAGTGGCAAGGATCTGGTAGACCGTGACGGCACGAAGGTCACCGACATCGCCTTCATCAATATCGCCCAGTTCCACGACCGCACCGTCTCCGAGCTCAAGGCGAAACTCCGTGACATCGAATCGAAGGGTTACAAGGGCCTCATCCTCGACCTTCGCGGTAACCCCGGAGGGCTCCTCGGCGCGACGGTGGAAGTTGCCGATGAGTTCCTCAACAGCGGCATCATCCTTTCGGAAGTCGATGCCAACGACAAGACGCAGAGCTGGAGCGCAAAGCCGGGCGGGCTCGCCACGAAGATCCCGATCGTCATCCTCCAGGACAAGGGCAGCGCGAGTGGTTCCGAAGTCCTCGCTGGCGCGCTTCATGACAACGGCCGGGCCACGATTGTCGGCACCCGCAGCTTCGGCAAAGGCACGGTCAACCAGCTCCAGCCGCTCAAGAACTGCGGCGACCCTGCCGGCTGCGGCGCCCTCTACCTGTCCGTCGGCCGCTGGCTCTCGCCGAAGGGAGACCAGATTGAGGGCGTTGGCATTAAGCCGGATATCGAACTGCCCATGACCTACGACGAATACCTGGACAAGGGCGACATCCAGATCTTCAAGGCGATCGACATCCTGCACGGCAAGTAGGCGGGCGCTACACTGGATACAATCCCACACGGCCTCGACCGCCCGATTGGCGGAAGAGGCCGTGTGCGCCTGTGTTTTATGTCTGATTCCACCATCGCCCAGAACCGCCGCGCGCGCCACGACTACGAATTTATCGCGAAGTTCGAGGCTGGGATCGTGCTGACCGGACCCGAGACGAAGTCCGTCCGCGACCACAAGGTGCAGCTGCAGGGCTCCTACGCCCGGATCAAGAACGGCGAAGTCTGGCTCCAGGACGCCCACATTGCGCCATACGTGAATGCTGGATACGCGCCCCAAACGGCGGTCCGCGACCGTAAGCTCTTGCTTCATAAGAAAGAGATCGCCCGGATCAACGAACTGCTCGGGGAGAAGGGCCTGACGCTCGTCCCGCTCTCTATGTACTTCAAGCGTGGCAAGGCGAAGGTTGAACTCGGCGTGGGACGTGGACTCAAGCGTTATGACAAGCGACAGAAGCTGAAGGAGCGCGATCAGCAGATGGACATGGCTCAAGCGATCCGCCGCAACGCCTGAACTTCGCGAAAGCTCGCCATGGAGCCGAACGCTTGTGCTATACTGTGTGAATTCCACGGGGACGAAAGGATTCGACAGGAAGCTAGGTAGCCGGATAGCAGGCCGAGGTTGGGTTGTCACCCTCGTTAATCAGGCGACCCAAAAATAGTTGGCAATCGTCAACTCGCTCTCGCTGCCTAATTAGCGGCGACGTCGGCTAGTTCCCTCGACCTGGTGGGGTTCTAGTTGGCGCTGCAATGCCAGGGTGCTGCGGTATCACGCCGATACATACCGCCTAAGACTTTCGGCTGGCCGGTTGGCATGGGGACCACCACTGTAGCCGCCGGCGAGATCCCAATCGGTGGGAACGCCTGTAGGACAATCCGGAGCTGAACTTTGCTGGACCGGGAGTTCGACTCTCCCGCGTCTCCACCAAGCAACGAACGAAGGGGCCTGGCGTAACAGCCAGGCCCCTTCCGCGCCCGCCCTCAGATTCATCACCCATCCGGTAGAGTGCTGCTCCATGGACTCCATATCCGCCGACGAAGCACGCAACCTGGCGCTCGCCGCCCAGGGATTCGGGCGCGCCCGCCCTTCCGCCGTGACCGGGGAGAATCTGCTCGCGACGTTGCGGACCATGGCGGTTGTCCAGCTCGATTCAGTCAACGTGGTCCTGCGCTCCCACTACCTTCCCTTTTTCGCGCGCCTCGGGGCGTACGATCGTGCGGCCCTTGACAGCATCCTCAACGACCGGAGCCTCGCCTTCGAACAATGGGGCCACCAGGCTTCGGTCATGCCGCTTGAACACTTCCCGCTCTTGCGCCACCGCTGGGAGCAACACGTCCATTGGAACCGCGCGTTGGAACACCTTGACGCCGAACACCCCGGCCTGGTGGACAACGTGCTGGATCAAGTCAGGGGCCGCGGCAGCCTGACCATCTCTGAAATCGAAGGGCGAGGGGAGCGGCAGGGTCCGTGGTGGGGGTATGGGCCAGGGAAGATCGCCCTTGAGGCCCACTTCCGCCGTGGCGCGCTCGCGGTCAGCCGGGCGGCCAACTTCTCCCGCGTTTATCAACTGGCTGCCCGCGTCTTCGACCCCGCCCTCCTTTCCAGGCCCGTGATGGAAGCGCCCGAGGCCCACCGCGAAATGCTGCGGATCGCGGCCCGCGCGCATGGGATCGGCACGGCGCGCGACCTGGCCGACTACTTTCGTCTCAAGCTCACGGAGGCGCGTCCGCGGTTGGCGGAACTCGTTGACGACGGCACACTTGAAACCGTAGCGGTCGAGGGCTGGACCGAGCCGGCCTACGTCCCGTCCGGGCCATCCGCCCCGCCTCCTGTCCATGCGCGCGCGCTCCTGAGCCCGTTCGACCCGGTGGTTTGGGATCGGGCCCGCACGGAGCGGCTCTTTGGCTTTCGCTACCGGATTGAGGTCTACACACCACAGGCGAAGCGCGTCCACGGTTACTACGTCATGCCGTTCCTGCTTGGAAACCAGCTCGTCGGACGGGTTGACCTGAAAGCCAACCGGCAGGCGCGAGTCCTTGAAGTGTTCGGCTCGTACGCCGAAGAAGGGCACGTCCCGGAGTCGTTCGCTCCCGATCTTGCAGCTGAGCTTAAGCATCTGAGCACGTGGCTCGGCCTGGACTCGGTCCGCGTGCGTGACCGCGGCGACCTGGCCCCCGCACTCGCGCGCGGCGACCCGGTGATCTCGGCCAAGCGAGCATCGGGAGGCGCTGGTTACACCGCCGCCGGCTTCTTCTGCTCGATAATCGCGTCCAGTTCCAGTTTGAGCCGGTCGAGGACCGTGTCGTAAGGGAACGCCCCCAGTTCGACTTCGCCCTTCTTCAGGTTGACGAAGTTCGGGGCGCACCAGAGGCCCAGGTCGGCGTCGTCGGTCTCTCCAGGCCCGTTAACCCGGCAGCCCATCACCGCGATCGTTATGTCGTAAGGTTTGGCGTAGGCGGACATCTCCTTCACCGCGAAGGCGAGATCGACGAACGCCTCGTTCTCCACCCGGCTGCAACTCGGGCAACTGATGATGTTCAGGCCGTGATCCTGAAATACCGGCACCGAGCGGAACCTGCCCGCCTCGATGTCCGCGATGATCTGGTTCCCGGCTTCCACTTCCTTCCACTTGTCGGCAAAAGGCAGCGTGAGGGAGACGCGGAGGGTGTTGCCGATCCCCCTGCTGAGCAGTTGCTCGAACGCGATGCGCGTCTTGATCACTCCGTCTGGAAGCAGTCCCGCCTCCGTAACCCCAAGATGGAGCGGTACATCCGGGCGGGCTTCGGCGAAACGCGTGTTTCCCTCGATCACTTTCCGCGGGTCGCTGTCTTTCAGCGAAACCACGTAGCGGGTGAAGCCCAGGTCATCCAGGAACGCGCAGTGTTGAAGGGCACTCTCAACCATCGCCGAGACGCCGCGCAGTTCCGGAGGGTCGGCGCCTTCGAACTTCTCCTGCATCGCGGGGTCCACGGAGCCGCAGTTCACCCCTATCCGAAGCGCACAATCATGCCGCGCCGCCTCCTGCGCGATGAACGCAACCTTGTCGCGCGCGGGCTTCGTCTTCTCATGGTGGTAGAGATGCCCCGGGTTGTAGCGCACCTTGTTCACGTGCGGCGCGACCTGCGTCACGAGCCGGTAGTTCTCCTGCAGGTCCACCACCAGGTTGGCCTCGGGGACCATCTCGCGGACTTTTGCCAGGCACTCCACGTCCCTTGCGCTGTCGACGGCGATACGGACCAACCCCGCGCCGGCCTCATGCAACATCCGCGCCTGCGCCGCGGTGGCTTCGATGTCCTGGGTTCGAGTCGCGCACATCGACTGGACGACGATTGGGGCGCCGCCGCCGATGGTGACGGAACCGGCGCGGACAGACCTGGTGTTGGCTCGCTTCATCGCTGCAGTGTATCAACCACGACGGCCAATCGCGTTAATCCCGCTCACCTGACGCTGGCCCGCTTGAGGCGGTATCGTCCGGGCATGACCGAACTGCCATCGCTGATCTCTCGCGAAACCGTCTACGCAGGCCACCTTTTCAACGTGGACCTGGACCGCGTCCAGATGCCGGACGGCGTGGTTGCCATTCGCGAGACGCTCGTCCATCCCGGCGCGGTCTGCATGGTCCCTGTCACCGGCGAAGGCAAGCTCCTGCTCGTAACCCAGTACCGCCACGCGGCCGGCAGGAGACTGCTCGAACTGCCGGCGGGGACGCTCGAACGCGACGAAGAGCCCCTGGACGCCGTGTCGCGCGAACTGCAGGAGGAGGTTGGCTACATCCCCGGCCGGATTGAGCCTCTGGGCGGCTTTTTCGTGGCGCCGGGCTACACCACCGAGTACATCCACCTGTTCACCTGCACAGACCTGAAAGAAAGCGCCCTGGACTGGGACGACGACGAGGATATCGAGGTCGAAATGCGGACACGCGACGAAGCCCTGGCCGCGATCGATGCGGGCGAGATCTGCGATGCGAAGTCAATAATCGGCATCCTCCGCTGGATGCGCAGCCTTCCGCG
The DNA here is from genome assembly GCA_013822275.1 of Anaerolinea sp. Classification (GTDB taxonomy): domain Bacteria; phylum Chloroflexota; class Dehalococcoidia; order Tepidiformales; family Tepidiformaceae; genus PNKC01. The sequence continues at coordinate 13,188 of PNKC01000017.1, forward strand.
CGGCGGTGATGGCCCTATTGGCGGCCGATAGGTCAGGGAACAATCTATAGCTGTAATGTATACCACCCGATTGATGGGGGAATGAGGCGAGCGTAGGATTTCGAAGGATTCGCCGCCCGGCGCCCGCCGCCCGGCGCGGCCCGGTTCGCCCGCGATCTTAAGGCCCGGCAACCAGCTTTGCGCCGTCCAGGGAGGTCAGCATGCTCAGCGGTACCACGAGGGAGCCAGGGGCGGCGCCCCCCATCCCCACTGTCCGGGAGCGCCGGAGGCCTTCGTCCTGGGCCGTCGAACTGTATGGCTCCGCCGTCGGCAAGAAGGCCGTTATGGCCGTCACCGGGATCGTCCTCCTCGGCTTCGTCCTCGTCCACATGATCGGCAACCTGAAGGTCTTTTTCCCGGACGCCGAGAAGCACTTGAACGCGTACGGCGAATACCTTCGCACCATCGGCGAGCCGATCCTGCCGCGCACCGGCTTCCTCTGGATCGTCCGCTCCGCTCTGATCCTGAGCTTCCTCCTCCACATCCACGCCGCTGTGTCGTTGACCGCCCTCAACCGCAAGGCGCGACCAAAAGGCTACGAGGGTGGCCGCAGCTACAGTGCCGCCTCGTACGCCGCCCGGACGATGCGCTGGAGCGGCGTCATCGTTGGCCTCTATCTCCTCTTCCACCTTATGGACCTCACCTGGGGCAACGCCAACCCGGATTTCATCCGCGGGGAGCCTTACAACAACCTCGTCGCCAGCCTCCAACGGTGGCCGGTGGCGCTCGTCTACATCGTGGCCAACCTCGCCCTCGGCGTCCACATCTACCATGGGGCGTGGAGCCTGTTCCAGTCTCTGGGCCTGAATAACCCGCGCTTCAACCTCTGGCGAAAGCGGTTCGCCCAGGGCTTCGCCGCCATCATCGTGATTGGCAATGTGTCCATCCCGGTGGCTGCCCTCGCGGGCTACTTCGATGACCCGGAGCACATCACGGGCGAAGCCACCGCGACTCAAACCGCACCATTTGCGCCAGCCTCGAACCAGGCCGCGGGGAGTTAGTCAGATGGTATTGGATTCGAAGGTCCCGGATGGCCCCCTCGCCGAAAAGTGGGATAACCACCGCTTCAGTACAAAGCTCGTGGCCCCCCAAAACCGGCGCAAGTTCTCGATCATCGTCGTTGGCACCGGACTGGCCGGCGGAGCGGCGGCCGCGACTTTCGGAGAGATGGGCTACAACGTTAAGTCGTTCTGCTTTCAGGACAGTGCCCGGCGCGCCCACAGCATCGCCGCCCAGGGCGGCATCAACGCCGCGAAGAACTACAAGAACGATGGTGACAGCGTCTACCGGCTCTTCTACGACACCATCAAGGGTGGCGACTACCGCGCCCGCGAGGCCAACGTCTACCGCCTCGCCGAGATCAGCCGCAACATCATCGATCAGTGCGTCGCCCAGGGGGTCCCCTTCGCGCGCGAGTACGGCGGCCTCCTTGACAACCGCTCGTTCGGCGGCGCGCAGGTGTCCCGCACCTTCTACGCCCGCGGCCAAACCGGCCAGCAACTCGAACTGGGCGCCTACCAGGCGCTCATGCGCCAGGTCGAACTCGGCACGGTCCAGCTCCACACCCGCCACGAAATGCTGGACCTGGTCGTCGCGGACGGCCGCGCGGCGGGAATCGTCGTCCGTGACCTGGTGACGGGTGAGATCGAATCCCACTCCGCGCACGCCGTCATCCTCGCGACGGGGGGCTACAACAACGCCTTCTACCTCTCGACCGGTGCGAAAGGCTGCAACGTAACCGCCATCTGGCGCGCGCATCGCCGCGGAGCCTACTTCGCCAACCCCTGCTACACCCAGATTCACCCCACCTGCATCCCCGTTAGCGGTGACTACCAATCAAAGCTGACGCTCATGAGCGAGTCCCTCCGCAACGACGGCCGCGTGTGGGCGGCCACGAAGCAGGACGAAAACCGGAAGCCCGGCGACATACCGGAATCAGAGCGCGACTACTTCCTGGAGCGGCGCTACCCTTCGTTCGGCAACCTCGTGCCCCGAGACGTGGCCTCGCGCGCCGCGAAGAAAGTCGTGGATGACGGCTTCGGCGTCGGCGACATCCACAATGGCGTCTACCTGGACTTCGCGGACGCGATCGCGCGTCTGGGCCGGGCAACCATCGAACAGCGTTATGGAAACCTGTTCGACATGTACGCCAAGATCACCGGCGATGACCCCTACAAGTCGCCGATGCGCATTTACCCGGCCGTCCACTACACCATGGGCGGGCTCTGGGTGGACTACAACCTGATGAGCAACCTGCCCGGCCTGTTCGTGGCGGGGGAAGCCAACTTTTCCGACCACGGGGCGAACCGCCTCGGTGCCAGCGCCCTCATGCAGGGCCTGGCGGACGGCTACTTCGTCCTGCCGGCCACAGTGCCGGGAGAGCTGGCCAATCAGCTCGGTTCCGCGCCCGTAGCCACGACCGACGCCGCCTTCCGTGACGCGGAGGAGGCGGTGACGGAACGTGTCAGCCGGTTCCTCGGTACCGGCGGCTCGCACAGCCCGGACTTTTACCACCGCAAACTCGGGCGCATCCTCTGGGACAACTGCGGCATGGCCCGCAACGCCGGCGGTCTGAAGAAAGCCATCGAAGAGATCGGCAACCTCCGCGAGGACTTCGAGAGGGACCTCAAGATTCTCGGCAACGGTGACTCATTGAACCAATCGCTGGAGAAGGCCGGGAGGGTGGCCGACTTTTTCGAGCTCGGCCAGTTGATGTGCCAGGACGCGCTTCACCGTGAAGAGTCCTGCGGGGGCCACTTCCGCGAGGAGCACCAGACTCCGGACGGCGAAGCCCTCCGCGATGACGACAAGTTCGCGTACGTCGCGGCCTGGGAGCACGCCGGCACGGGGAAGCCAGCCACCCTCCACAAAGAGGATCTCGTGTTCGAATATGCTCATCCGTCTCAGAGGAGCTACAAGTGAACCTCTCGCTCACGCTCAAGGTCTGGCGCCAGCAGGGGCCCGACGACGAAGGCTGCTTTGAGACGTATCAGGCCAACGACATCACCGAGCACATGTCTTTCCTGGAGATGCTGGATGTTGTCAACGAACAACTGCTGGCCGAAAACAAGGAGCCCATTGCGTTCGACCACGACTGCCGGGAAGGCATTTGTGGCATGTGCGGGGTCGTCATCAACGGCAAGCCTCACGGCCCTAACGGCGGCACCACCACCTGTCAGCTTCACATGCGTCATTTCAAGTCGGGGGACACGATCACGGTTGAGCCGTGGCGGGCGCGCGCGTTCCCGGTCATCAAGGACCTGGTGGTCAACCGCGGCGCTTTTGACAAGATCATCCAGGCCGGGGGCTTTATCACCGCCCCGACGGGCGGCGCCCAGGACGCCAACCTTACGCTCGTGTCCAAAGCGACGGCCGACACCGCCATGGACGCGGCAGCATGCATTGGCTGCGGGGCGTGCGTCGCCGCCTGTCCCAATGGCGCAGGGCAGCTCTTCACCGCTGCCAAGGTGTCGCATCTCAACCTCCTGCCCCAGGGGCAGCCCGAACGCTGGGCACGCGTAACCTCGATGGTCGACACGATGGAGACCTACTTCGGCAGTTGCACGAACTACGGCGAATGCGAAGCAGTCTGCCCCGCTGGGATCAGCATCAACTTCATCGCCCAGATGAACCGCGACTACTTGAGGGCGAAGTTCAAGGACAAGCGCGGCCAGATCCGTCAGGTGGACGTGGCCGACGAGGGCTGAAATCCCTGTGGTGAACTGCACGCATGGAATCTGATGCGCGCCAGCGGATTGTCGATGAAATGGCCCGGCGCCGCGCGGACCCTGCGTGGCGGGCGGAGGTTGCGGAGTGGTTCTCTGAGTTGCGCAAGATCCGCGACGCCAATGTTGGCTGCGAGCTCACCGAAGAGGAGATTGACGAGCTCGTAAGGGAGGCTCGCGACGAACTACAGAGCCTCCGTGTTAGTGCTGGTTGATGCGAACGTCCTGATCGCGGGCTATTCTGGCACCGCCCTCTTCCCGGTTACTCGACGCCACGGAGCGTGGCGCAGTCGTGATGGTTGTCACACCCCAGATTCCGAGCGAGGTCCGGCGAACGCTCGCCGGGGCTAAGTTTCGAAGCCGCGCAGACTGGGAAATTGAGAGTCACATGCAGCGGCTCGCCCGGATTCTCGTTGTCGAAGAGATCCACCTGGAGCGCCTGGAGGCAGCAGCGGTTGCTTCTCGCGACCCCAACGACGCACACGTCGTCGCCGCTGCCCTCGCGGTCCACCCTGACGTGGTCGTCACCCGTGACCACGATCTCCTCGACCTCCGCCAGATCGGTGATTGTCCGGTCATGCACCCCATCGGCCTCGTCCGCGCCCTGGGCTTGTAGGCCTCGTCCTGCGTTGGCAACGCGGCGACGGGAGCGCTACGCTCTCCGCGATGGGCCACCGCAAGAACCGGAAACGCGAGCGGCGAAACCAGGACTGGGATAACCCCGGATTCCAGCGGATGGAGACCCGGCGGGAGCGCCCAACTCCCGACGCGGATCTCCTCCTCCTCATGGGCGCCACGTCCCAGCCCGAGAGACTGCCAACCGCCCGGCACTGCGGCGGCTGCCTCGAATTCGTCGAAGACCAGGAGGGCGGCCGTGGGACCTGTCTGCATCCCGGAAGCGGCATCCTTGCGCCCTGGACGGACACCGCGGCATGTGCGTTTTTCCAGGCTCAACGGGTGCGGCTGGCGGGACGCTAAAGCCCGCGGCGAGGCGCCCGGATCGAAAGAAGTTCAGCGCCTCTTCGGGCGGCCACGGGCAGACCAGATTCGAGCACGACGTAACGCTACACAAGATGTTGTGGCAAGGGGTATTGACCGCCACAAGATGTAGGGGTGATACTGCCCAAGCCCCGATAGTAAATGCTCAGGGGAGTAACTCTTTTAGGGGATTATGCAAACACCGTGCGCTGCCCGTTTTGCCACTTCCGCGATTCCAAAGTCACCGACAGCCGGGCGAACGACGACGGCATCCGCCGGCGCCGGCAGTGCATCGCCTGCGGAGAGCGCTTCACCACCGTGGAGACCGTCCAACTCTCCACGGTGCAGGTGGTAAAGAAGGACGGCCGGCGTGAAGACTTCAACCGGGAGAAGCTTCTGGCTGGATTCCGCAAGGCCTGTGAAAAGCGCAACATCTCCGTCTCCCAACTTGAACTTCTCGCCGCGGATATTGAGGCGCGCATTGTCTCGGATGGCCGCCCCGAGGTGCCATCGACGTTCGTTGGTGAACTCGCGATGGACGCCCTCCGGAAGTTGGACCACATCGCCTACATCCGCTTCGCATCCGTCTACCGCGCCTTCACGGACATCGAATCGTTGAAGGAGGCCGTGGAAGCCCTGGAGTCGGGTCGCGTCCCCACGGCCGAAGAGAAGTCGCTCCAGCTCGCCCTCCCGGCCGACGACCCGGACCCCGGCCGCCCGCGTCTGCTTCACGATGCCGGGAGCCGCCAGTTCGCGGAGTCCGTGAGTTGACGATGAAGATCTGGGAAGTCCACAGCCTCCAGTTTGAGGGCGACATCCGGACCACGCCGGAAGGAGATGCTGACATCGCCGGCCTGGTGGTCTCCGAGAAGGCCTATCTCCTCGCCGTACGAGAATTCCGGCCAGCTCAGCTCGTGAAGCTTGTGCGCGATGAGGGGGCCCAGGCGGCTGCCGCGATCCTGATCGCGCACTACTCGCAGCCCGAGGTCATCAAGGCCAACGCCGGACGCGGTCTGATCGCGGCGCGCGGCCATTCGCTCGACCCCATGGTCCGGCGGAGCGACGAGGAAGCCACGGCGCTCGCGACCGGGCGGCAGGAGCGTGCGAAATCTTGAGCTTCCACTAGCCATTCGAACACCTGTTCTATAGACTCAAATGCCTGCCGTAACGGCAGTGGGGGAGGAATCCAATGGTCACAATTTCGCGCGAGGAATCAGGTCTTGGCCCCGGTGGCTTTGAGCCGGCGCCTCTTTCCGACAACGCCCGCGTCGTCATCGAACGGCGCATCGCCCAGCGCAACGACAGAGGCGAGGCGCTTGAGACACCGGATGAGTGTTTCCGGCGGGTCGCTCGAAACCTTGCCGAGGCGGAGCTCAAGTTCGGCGGTACCGAAGGCGACCGTGCCGCCGCTGAAGAGAGCTTCTACCGGCTCATGGCCTCGCTCGACTTCCTGCCAAACTCGCCCACCCTGGTGAACGCCGGCCACGAACTGCAGCAGCTCTCCGCCTGCTTCGTCCTCCCGGTGCCAGATTCCATTGACGGTATCTTCGAGGCCATCCGGCACACCGCCATCATTCACAAGTCCGGCGGCGGCACCGGCTTCTCCTTCTCGCGCCTGCGCCCCGCGAACGACCGTGTCCAGTCCACCATGGGTGTGGCGAGCGGCCCGGTCTCATTCATGAAAGTCTTCGATGCCGCCACAGAGGCGATCAAGCAGGGTGGCACCCGGCGGGGCGCCAACATGGGCATCCTCCGCGTGGACCACCCCGATATCGACGACTTCGTCGCCATGAAGGCCGACATGACCACGCTCCAGAACTTCAACATCAGCGTCGCCGTCACGGACGCCTTCATGCACGCCGTCCAGTCTGGGACGGCCTACGACATCATCAACCCGAAAAGCGGCGAAGCCGTGGCCAAACGCGACGCGCGCGAACTCTGGGAGAGGATGTTTCAGAACGCCTGGAAGAACGGCGACCCTGGCGTTGTCTTCATTGACCGGATCAATGCCGGCCGCGCCAACCCGGTGCCGAAGCGCGGACCGGTGGAATCCACGAACCCCTGCGGCGAACAGCCTCTCTACCCGTTCGACAGCTGCAACCTGGGCTCGATCAACCTCGGCCACTTCACCTCCGGCGCCCCTGGCAACAGGGAGATTGACTGGCCGCACCTCCGCCAGGTCGTCCGGCGCACCGTCCACCTCCTCGACAATGTCATCGAGATGAACCACTACCCGATCCCGGAGATCCAGGAGACGTCGATCGCCATCCGCCGCATCGGCCTGGGCGTGATGGGTTGGGCGGACCTGCTCATCGACCTCCGCATCCCTTACAACTCCGAGCGCGCCCTGGACCTCGCCCGCGAGGTGATGTCCTTCATCCAGAAGGAAGCGGATGCGGCTTCGCAGCAGCTCGCCACGGTCCGCGGCAACTTCCCGGACTGGCCCGATTCGATCTACGGTCCTGGCGGCAGCGAAGGCCCTCGCCCGATGCGCAACTCCACCCGCACCACCATCGCGCCAACAGGCACACTCAGCATCATCGCCGACTGCTCCGGCGGCATTGAGCCTGTCTTCGCCCTCGCGTTCATCCGTTCGCACTACCTTGACAAGGATGACCCCACGAAGCGCACGGAACTCCCGGAAGTCAATGAGCAGTTCGAAGCGGTGGCGAAGGAGGAGGGCTTCTACAGCGAAGAGCTGATCCGCTTCCTCGCACAGGGCGGCCACCTGGCTGAACGTGCCGAAGTCCCGCAATGGGTGAAGGACACCTTCGTGACCGCGCACGACATCGCGCCTGAGTGGCACGTGCGCATGCAGGCCGCCTTCCAGGAGTTCACCGACAACGCCGTCTCCAAGACGATCAATTTCCCCAACAACGCCACCGTGGACGACGTCCGCACAGCCTACGAACTCGCCTACCGCACCGGCTGCAACGGGATCACGATCTACCGCGACGGTTCCCGCGAACTCCAGGTGCTGAAGCATGCGGACAAGTCGGACGCCGAAAAGGCGGTTGAAGCAGCCCAGGCGCTCCTCACCCAGCACATCGGCCCGGTCCGGCGCAGACTCCCTGACGAGCGCCACGCCATCACGCACAAGTTCCGCGTGGGCGAGCAGGAAGGCTACATGACGGTCGGCCTCTTCGACGACGGCACGCCGGGTGAAGTCTTCATCAACGTCAACAAGCAGGGCTCGACGGTCAGCGGGTTGATGGACACCGTCGCCATGCTCACAAGCTACTCCCTGCAGTACGGCGTGCCGCTGAACGAACTGGCATCAAAACTGCGCAACACCCGCTTCGAACCGAGCGGCCCGACCAGCAACAAGCAGATCCCGATCGCGACCAGCATTGTTGACTATGTCTTCCGCTGGTTGGAGCTGAAGTTCGACGCGGCCAACGCCTCGATCCAGCCAACGCTCATCCCCGCCGACCAGGTGGCGCTGAGCACTCACGCGAGCGTCGATGCGAAACACCACTCGGACGCCGTCGCCAGTGGTGTCGGCTGCCCGGAGTGTGGGTCGGTCCTCTTCTACGCGGAGGGCTGCCTGCAATGCCACAACTGCTTCTACAACAAGTGCGGATAGCCTGAGCACGGTCCCAGGGCCGGGAACGAGGGGCCCCTCACGGGAGGGCCCCTCGCCGTCTGTGCGCCGTATACTCAACCCATGGGTTTCTACTACGGCTCAAGCCAGCCGCCGGATGACGAGCCCCCCGGCGGTTTCAAGGAGACCGTCGCGATCATCCTGGCTGTCTTTCGCGTGCTCGCGATCCCCCTCGCGATCCTCTTTGGCGGCCTCTTCGGCCTTGCCGGGGTTTTCTACCTGTTCGCCCTCAGCAAATGGGCGGGCCTGGCCGTGCTTGGCCTCATAGTCGCCGGATTGGTCGCCCGCGGGCTCTGGGAAGCGCGCCATCCCCCGGACATCCTGTGAACGCGTCGCCCGCACACGCAGCTATTGACGAGCGGATCGCGGCGGTCAGGGAGCGTGTGGCGAAAGCCTCCGCGCGAGTGGGCCGCGCGCAGGGCGAGATCACGCTCATCGCTGTCTCCAAGACCTTCCCGGCGGAATCTGTGCTCGCGGCCGTGGCCGCTGGAATCACGGAGTTCGGCGAGAATCGCGTCCAGGAAGCCCTGGTGAAGATGGCCGCATACAGCGATCTGCCGGGAGCCGGCGGCCTTGCCGCTCCGGTGTGGCACTTCGTCGGCCACCTCCAAACGAACAAGGTGCGGGCCACCGTGGGCCGGTTTGCTATACTCCACGCTATCGACTCTGAACGTCTGCTCCTCGCCATCGACGCTGCCGCTACCGAGCCTCAACGGGTCATGATCGAAGTGAACGTTGCCGCTGAGCCAACGAAGTTCGGGGTCGCGCCTGGCGACCTCCCACAGTTGCTCCAGGCCGCCGCCCAACTCCCCAACATCAAGGTCGAAGGCTTAATGACCGTCGCCCCACTCGCCGGCAATCCGGAAGCTTCGCGGCCCCACTTCCGCGCGCTGCGTGAACTCGCCGTCCGCCACCGCCTCGCAGCGCTCTCCATGGGCATGACCGGTGATTTCGAAATCGCCATCGAAGAGGGCGCCACACATATCCGCGTTGGGCGGGCGATATTCGGGGAGCGTGCATGAAGGTAGCGATCATCGGTGGCGGCGTCATGGGTGAGGCGATCCTGAGCGCCGCCCTCGAGCGCGGCGTCTTCGAAAAGGACAGCGTCACTGTGTGCGAGCTCGTCGAAGCGCGGCGGGCGGTCTTCCAGGGTGTCTACGGCGTCAACAGCACCCGCGACTGTGCACCCAGCATGGCCGAGGCAGACCTCGTCATCCTCTCCGTGAAGCCCCAGGACATGCACTCCATCCGCGGCACGCTCCGGGATGACTCACTCCTTCTCTCAATCATGGCGGGCGTCACGATCAGGACAATCGGCTCGGAGTTGGGCCACCAGCGCATCGTGCGCGTGATGCCCAACACTCCCGTCGCGGCCAAGGCCGGCATGTCCGTCTGGACAGCGACCGAGGACGTGACTACCGGGCAGCGTGAACTCGCGCGCGGCCTTCTCGGGGCCATTGGCCGCGAAATCTATGTGGACGACGAGAAGAAGCTGGACATGGCCACGGCCGTGAGCGGGAGCGGACCCGGCTACGTCTTCCTTTTCATCGAAGCGATGATCGACGGCGCCGTCAGTATTGGCCTCACGCGCGCCCAGGCTTCGGAGATGGTCCTCCAGACCGTCTACGGCTCCGCCGTCTACGCCCAGGAGACTGGCCGCGCCGCCGCGGAGCTGCGCGCCAACGTCACCTCTCCGGCCGGGACCACCGCCGCGGGCCTCTTCGAATTGGAAAAAGGCGCCGTCCGCGCCTCGATCATCCAGTGCATCCAGGCGGCTCATGAACGCGCCCGCGAACTCGGCGGTCCCGCTTGAACGACCAGATTGCCCTTGTCTTCACAACCTTCCTCTACATCATCCTCTTTTCGATCATCGCCCGGTCGCTCATCAGCTGGTTCCCGATCGACCCCCGCAGCCGGATTGTCCAGCTCCTTACCCAGTTCACGGACCCGCTGCTCGTCCCGGTCCGGCGCATCCTCCCTCGCACGGGGATGATCGACCTGTCGGGCTTCGTCGTCATCATCTTGCTGTACGTGATGATCGCGGTGGTCAACCAGGCTGCCGCCAATTGAGACTTCTGCCGTCATTCCTTCGCTCATCTTTCCCAAAGTTTGGTATTCTTCATGGTGAATCTCGCCCTCGCGGCAAGCCGGGAGCACCGCCATAGACCCGTACGTCGCCCAGTTCACCCTCTTCTTCCTCACGATGCTCACATGGGCGATCATCGCGCGGTCCCTGTTGAGCTGGTTCCCTGTCGACCAGGGCAGTCCGCTTTACCAGCTTCTCTTCCGCGTAACCGAGCCGATCATCGAACCGATCCGGCGAGTCATGCCCCAGACGGGAATGATGGACCTCAGCCCGATGGCGGCGATCATCCTGCTCCTCGTCATGAGTCAGCTTGTCGCGGGACTCACCGCACCAGCCTGACCTTCCCTCGCCCGTCCGGGCGCGCCGTGCAAGACTCACTCTGATGCAGCCCACACCCGCGGTTGAGGTGCACGACCTCTCTTACTCTTATGGCGATCGGCGTGCGCTCGACGGGTTCTCGCTCTCAGTCCCCGCAGGCTCGGTGTTTGGTCTTCTTGGCCCAAACGGCAGCGGGAAGAGCACTTTCGTAACGATGCTGGCCGCGATGGCGCCACCGGCCAGCGGGTCCCTCTCGGCCTTTGGCCAGCCTCCCCACTCTGCCCTCCGCGCGCGAATCGGTACCGTCTTCCAGGAGAACGCGTCGGACCCGATGATGACCGTCTCCGAGTTGCTCCGCCTCGCCGGGCGCCTTTTCGGCGTGCCGCGGGCGGCGCTGGAACCGCGCATCCGCGAGCTGCTCGCGCAGTTCGGCCTCAGTGACCGCGCTGGAGAGCTGACCGGGAATCTCTCGGGGGGGATGCGCCGCCGCCTGGAGATGTGCCGCGCCCTGCTCCACAACCCCGAGCTGTTGCTCCTTGATGAGCCAACGACGGGCGTCGATCCGGATGAGCGCCGCGCCCTCTGGGACGCCCTCCTCCGGAGGGACACCGGCCAACGGACCGTCGTCCTTGCCACAAACGACCTGGCGGAAGCCGACGCGGTATGCGACCTCGTTGCTTTCATCCAGGCTGGCCGTGTTATTGCAACCGGCACACCGGCGGCGCTGAAGCAGGGCCTGAGGCACGAATCGGTGCGCGTCGGCTGGGAGTCGCCAACCGCGGAACAGCTCCGTATGGTCGCGGAGTGGGCGGGGGGATCTGAGGTGACCCGGGACGGTGGCTTTGTCCGCATCACCGTTGATGACGCCTCCACGTTCGTCCCGCGGCTTTTCACGCTCGCTCCCGGCGCCATCCGGTCCGTGACAATCGAGAAAGCATCCCTTGAAGACGCCTACTTTCGTCACGTGACCCGCCGCGGGGACGCGATGGCAGGGATGCCATGAGCGCCGCCGCCGCCGCTTCAGCACTCTTCACCCGCGACATCCGTGCCGTCGTGAAGTCGCGGTCGCAGCTCTACTCCTCGATCTTCACGCCCCTCCTCATCCTGGTATTCCTTGGCAACGGCGTGTCCGAAGGTCTCGCCCCGGCGAACCTGACGGCGGGGAACTTCACCGCCTATCTCGTCGCGGGCGTGGTTGTGATGACGTCTGTCTTTTCCGCCACGTTCTCAAGCGCCTCCTACTACCGCGACCGCGACAGCGGGATCCTCCGCATGTTCCTGTCGTCGCCCCAGTCACCGCGCGTCATCCTCCTTGGCAAGAGCCTGGCCGGCGTCCTGATTGGCGCCCTCCAGGCTCTCGCAGTGCTCCTGGCCGCCGCCCCGTTTGTCGAATTCGAGTGGCAGTACGGCGTCATCACAGGGGTGCTTATCGCCATTGCGGCCATCGTCCTCCTCAACGTCATGCTCGCCGGCGTGGCGCAGGCGCTGGCCTCGCGCATCCAGACAATGCAAGGCTTCCACCTTGTCATGAACCTGGCGCTGTTTCCGGCGCTTTTCTTCTCGGGCGCTTTCTTCCCGGTGGACGGCCTCCCGATCTGGCTCGAATTGATGTCCCGGGTCAACCCGCTTTCGTATGCCGTGGACGCGCTGGAACTCGCCGCCTACGCGGACGGCTCGGAGGGGTTCTTCGGCCTGGCGCTCGACTTCGGCGTCCTCGGCGTCCTCGCCGTGGCGGTCTATCTGCTCGCGCTCGCCCGCGTGCCCCGGCTCACGTATTCGGGGAAGTGACGACAGACGGGCCCGAGTTCCGCGAACGCGACTTAGCACACCAGGACGCACTCGCCACACCTCACAGGTATCGCGAGCGACTTCGCCGGGCTGGACGATCTCCATGGTCGTACAGAAGGAGCGACGAGATTCGGGGAAGTTGTTACCATTCCGCCCGATGAGCCCGGCCTCTCCTCCGTGGTCCTTCAACGACCTGCCGAACCTGATGGCGTTGATGCTCGGGGACGGGAAGCACGCTCCGAGTGCCGACTCCACCATCGACATCCTCTGGGTCCTTTACGACCGCATCCTGCGTGTCAACCCCGACGCCCCGGACGACCCGCTCCGCGATCGGTTCCTGCTTTCGAAGGGACACGGCCCCGTGAGCTTCTACGCCGTGCTTGCAGCCAAGGGCTTCATCCCAATCGACGAACTGCGTAATTTCGCCCAGTACGAGTCCATCCTTGGGCACCACCCCGACCGGCTCTTGATCCCGGGTGTCGAGATCTCCAGCGGTTCACTTGGCCACGGTCTGCCAATCGCGGTGGGCGTCACGCTTGGCCTTCGCGCTCGCGGTCTCGATGGACCTCGGGTCTTCTGTCTCATCGGTGATGGGGAACTCGACGAAGGCACCAACAACGAAGCGATCGCGCTGGCTGGGAGGCTCGGCCTTGGAGCACTCACCGTGATCGTGGTTCGCAACGATTCGTGTTATTACGGGTGGCCGGGTGGGATCGCGAGCCGCTTCATCGTTGAGGGGTGGAGTGGTGGGGAAGTCGATGGACACGACCACGCGGGCCTGGAAGCCGCGCTCCTGGTCCGCGACCCGCTCCGGCCCACGGTGGTCGTTGCCCAGACGGAGGCCAACAGATGACCGCGTCCGAAAGCATGCGGGCCTGCTTCACCCGAGTTACCAGCGAACTGCTCGACACGAGCGAGCGGCTCGTCCTCGTTCTTGCGGATATAGGAATTGGGTCGTTCCGGGAAATAGGGGCGCTGGAGCGTCATCCGCGCCGAGTGCTGAACGTGGGAATTCGTGAGCAGCTCATGGTCGGTGTTGCCAGCGGCTTCGCCATCGAGGGGTTCCGGCCAATACTGCATTCCTATGCTCCTTTCCTCGTGGAGCGGCCGTTCGAGCAGCTCAAACTCGACCTGGGCCACCAGGGTCTTGGGGCCATCCTCGTCTCCACCGGGGCATCCTATGACGCTGCCAGCGAAGGGCGGACGCACCAGTGCCCGGGCGACGTCGCCCTGCTTGCGACCCTACCCGGCTGGAAAATCGAGGTGCCTGGCCACGCTGAGGAAGTGGAGGCTTGCCTTCGGAAGGCCGCCACCGGCAGCGACTGCGTCTACATTCGGCTGGCCGAGCGCCAAAACGAGCAGTCATTTCCCGGCCAGTCGCGACTCGTGCCCATCCGCCACGGTGGTGAGGGAGCACCATTAGTCGTCGCCGTCGGTCCCATGATGCAACCCGTGCTCGACGCGACTGCAGGCGTCGATCTTTCCATCGCCTACTTGTCCGAAGTGCGCCCGTTTGACGCCGAGGGATGCCGGGCGATGGCGGGAAGCCAGGTGGTGTTGGTCGAACCCTATCTCGAGGGAACAACTGCCTCCGAAGTCGCGAAAGCCCTGCTCAATCGCCCACACCGGCTGCTGAGTATCGGCGTCCCCCTCGCGGAGCGCCATCGTTACGGGACGCCCGCCGAGCACGACCGCGCCCTGGGGCTGGACGCACAGGGCTTGCGTGAGCGCATCCTGCCCTTCGTTGGAGCAGATCGGTAACCGGGGCGTGGCGGACCGGACTGGGCGTCAGGATCCGCGAAGGCAAAGCGGCTCTGGTCGTCCGCGACGGTGCCGAACGGCTGGTGGGCGGTACTGGACTCGAACCAGTGACCTCGTCGGTGTGAACGACGCGCTCTAACCAACTGAGCTAACCGCCCGGACTTCGCAGTCTAGCCCCATGCGTGGCCGCGTTCAACTTTCACCGCGGCCGGCCCGGTTGAACGCTCCCCTCCCCGCGCCCATAATGGTTCTGGAGCCGAAGTGGCGGAATGGCAGACGCGCTACGTTCAGGGCGTAGTGTCCATTAGGGCGTGCGAGTTCAAATCTCGCCTTCGGCACCAACGAGCGCCCGTAGCTCAGCGGATAGAGTGTTAGGTTGCGGACCTAAAGGTCGGTGGTTCGAGTCCACCCGGGCGTACCAGTGAATGACAGGGGGCCACTCTCACGAGTGGCCCTTCTGTTATCTCCCGCGGCGACACGGTCAGTGGACCCCGCGTGGCTCCGTCTCAGAGCGTCCCCGCAGCACGTTCCAGGCGGCGTTTGCCGTTTCGGGCAGCTCCCGCCGGTTGACGATGAGGATGATGACGCAGAGCACCGCGTAAGCGGCGGCGTAGTAAAGCCGGATCGACTCGCTCGTGATGAAGAGTTGCGTGGCGAAGAGGAGAAATAGCGCTACTGCCTCCTTCCGGCCCATTCTCAGGTTCGCGAAGACTGCGATGGCGAACGCGGACTGCGCCGCGGTGAGGAAGATCTCCTCCCGTTGACGGTCGTCCAGGGGCAGGCCGCTCGTGAACGAAAAGTCGCCCGCCGAAAGCAGGAAGGCCACTGGCAGCGTCCCGATCAGGAGCGTCCACTGGTTGACTTTGGAAGAAATCAGGACGCCCATGCCGGCCGCCGCTCGCCCTCGCCAGGCCAGCAGCCCGGCAACGAGCACCTCCGGCGATTCGGACGCCAGCGGCGCCAACCACTGGATCAGGAGGAACTCCGAGACGCCGAATTCTTCACCGATGGAGACGAGCGACTCGGCAAATGGCTCGGCCGACGCGAAGATGGTGGCCGCGCTGAAGACGAGTGTAACAATGACGAGTGTCCGTCGCCGCGCATCGGGCAACGCCCCCATCGCCTTCGCCGGGCCCACCAGTTCCACCTCTTCCGATTCGACCTTCGAGCTGAAATAGAGGTAAAGCACGAACATGGTCACCAGGACGATGGTGTCGATGACACTCACGCTGTGGCGGAGCGGGATCAGGATCACGTAGAGCGTCGCCACGCTGAGGAACGCGAGTTCCAGGCTGCGCTGGCGGTCCACCACCAGTTCCTTGAGCTTCGTGCGGAAGAAGAACAGGGCGAAGACAATTGGCCAGCCGACGCCGATGAGGAGCCGGTTTCCGCCGGTCATGTTGGCGATGGCGAGGCCCTTTTCCGCTTCCTCCGGGCTCCCGCCCGCCTTCCAGGCAAGGACGAAGTCGACAGCGTATTCGGGGAGCACGGCAATGATGGCGATGATGGCGAGGGCAAGGCCCTGGGAGATGTCCATCTCCGCGGTCTCGGCGCCCCAGCTCAGCAGAAACGCGGCGGCGAGGATGGCGATGCCGAAGACGGCGGCTCCCGCGACGGGTTCCAGGTGCGTCCCTGTCAGCCGCAGGATGATGCCCGGCAGACTGAGCAACACCATCGCGGCGATGATCAGCCAGTGCCGAGTGAGTGGTTCCGCACTCATGAAGCCGCCCGCGCGCGATTCTGCTGCATTCGTCCCTCCGGGTCGATCGGTGGTGTCGTGGCCGCTGAGGCGGTCATTCGTAAAAGGCGATTGGCTCGGCGGTTTCCCAGAAGTTATTGAGCTTGCCTTCCGCCAGATTGCGGCCTGGGAAGAAGCGGCCCTTGTGCATCTGCTCAACCATCTGCGCGGGGCTTTCGAGATCCTCTTCGAACACCGCGGTAAAATAGCCGATGCCCTGGGTTGAATGGGCGTCCGAGCCGCCCGTGCCCGGTTTTCCCAGTATCTTCGCCACCTGGAGGGCGAAATAGTTCTCGCGGGGTGTGTTGCACCCGTTCAGGACTTCAATGCCATGCACCAGCTGGAAGACCGGTAGCCTGGCGGCCTGCTCGGGAGTCAGGTTGAAGGGCTCCTTGCCTTCGCGCTTGAAGTGCACGGGGTCGAAGAAGTGCCGAAAGGGGTGCGCCACAACGAGGAACGCGCCCTGCTCGTCCGCGACTTGGCGGAGCTTCTCGAGACGCCGGATGCCGCCTTCGTAGCCCTTCAAGCCGATGGCAAGGATATGGCCCATATCGGTTGAGACTTCCATCCCGTTGGAGACGAAGATCCCCTCGTGTTGTTTTCGAAAGGGCGCGAGGTCCCACGACTCCCACATCCGGTCATGTTCCGTTATGTTTACTCCGGTCAGCCCAACACGCCGCGCTTCTTCGATCAGTGCAATGGGGTCGAGCATCGAATCGGAGGCGCCTTTGGTGGTGTGCAGGTGCATGTCAATGATAGTGCCCGGCACGCCGCGCCTCCCTGATTATTGTTATGAGTTTCACGAACGAGAGGGAGTATATCATCGCTCCGCCAGCAGCGGCATTAGCCACCCGAATAGCCCCACGAAACAGGCCGACATTGCGGCCCAGAGCCACCAGTACCGCCTCCCAACCATGACCAGGATCGGCAGCGGCAACCAGGCCAGCGCGGAAACGAGCAGCAGAAACGCCCAACTGGGCGCCCCAAGGATGCCGGGTTTCGAAGCGAAGCTGCCGGCCTCGTAAAGTCCGCCAAGAAGCAGGCCGATCATCGTCCAGCTGAGGGCGGCTCCCGTGAACAGCGGCACGGCCAACAGGACCCCGGGCACGTCCCGCGCCACCCATCGCTCAACGAAAGCCGCGTCGCGCATTCGCGTTGCCAGGAACGTCAGCGCGGCTGTCGAGGCGAGGCCCATAGCGTACCCCGCAATCCACCCGCCAATGACCGCGTTCATCCGCCGCCCGCCGTGGCCGTTTCGATCACCGTGCAGGCGAGGCCCTCCGCGGCGGCCGCGACAACGGGGGTTACATGTTCAGCCCCAATCCAGAACAACGTTGGCCCCGCGCCGGCCAGCCTGATTGGTTCGCCGGTTCGGTCTTCGAGTTCCGCCCAGAGCTCGCCGAGGCCCTCGAAAACATCGAAGGCGACGCGTTCGAAGCTGTTATACACGTCAGCGCCGCGAAAAGGGCCCGCTGCCCGGCGAGCAAACGTCTCTGCAACTCCACCGGCGTCCACCGGTAGTCTGTCGAGTGCTGCGAACATGCGCGCGGTCTTCTGCTCGATCGTCTCCGGTGGGATGAAGAGGACAACGCCATGGCGTGCGAGCGGTGGCAGGGGCGTGACAAGCTCCCCGCGGCCACGCGCCCGTGCCGTGCCGCGAACGAGGAAGAACGCCTCGTCGCTGCCGATGCTGTTCGCGACCTCCAGCAGTTGCCCTTCGGTGGCCCCCCAGGGGGCCTGAAGCAGCCGCAGGACCGTCGCGGCGTCCGAGGCGCCGCCTCCGAGCCCAGCCGCCGGGGGAATGCGCTTCGTGAGCCGGATGCCGAGTCCCCGAGTATCCCTTCCGAGATGCTGCGCGAGGCCTGCCGCCGCGCGCCAGGCCAGGTTCGAGTCGCCGGTTGGTGTGCCCCTGGCGTATGGCCCGTCCACCTGCACCCCGCGCCCGCCAGTCAGCACCACCCCCACCTCGTCCGCAAGCTCAAGCGTTTGCAGCACGGTATCAACCTCGTGGTAGCCGTCGTCCCGGCGCGCGGTCACCTCAAGGACGAGGTTGAGCTTCGCCGGGGCTTGACCGGTGAGCCGCTCAGCCACGGGCCTTCACCGTGCGCGTCGCATCCAGCAGGGCGAGCCAGTCCGCTATGGAGAGCGTCTCAGCGCGCCGCATGGGGTCGATTCCTGCCGCCCGAAGCGATTCGTCGGCTTGTTCCGCGGTCAGCCCGGTTTCCCGTGCCAGCGCGTTGTGGATCTGCTTCCGGGGGTTGCGGAACGACTTCGACACGAGTGTGAAGAACGGCTCGATTTCATGCGGCGGGACCAGCGGCTCGGGTCTCAATGTCAGGCGGATGACGGACGAGTGAACGGCCGGCGGCGGTTCAAACGCCAGGGGCGGCACGTCGAACAGGCGCTCTGCCTCCGCATAGACCTGGATCGAAATCGTCAACAACGACGATTCGCCCGGCTTCGCAGCGATCTCACGGGCAACCTCCCGTTGGATCATCAGCACCGCTTCAGTGGCTCGCCTGCTGCTCTCCAGAAGATGGCGAATGATGGGGTTCGCGGCGAAATAGGGCAGGTTACCGGAGACTACGAACGGCACGCCGGGCGGGACAAGCGTCCCGTAGTCGATGTCGCGGGCGTCGGCCTGGACCAGCCGGAAGCGGGGATTTCCCCGGAAACGCTGGCGCAGATGCGGGAGTAGTCTGTCTTCGATCTCCAGTGCCACCACATCGTAGCCAGCGTCCAGGAGGGCGGCCGTCAGTTGCCCGGTGCCCGCCCCGATTTCGACCACCAGTCCCCCTTCTGGCGCCCGCACAGCGGCCACGATATCCGCGAGGACACCGGAATCGCGCAGGAAGTGCTGCCCGAGCGCCTTGCGCGGACGAGGACCGGGAAGCCGGGAAGGGTGGGGCACAATCCGATGGTAGTGGCGGTCGAGCCGCCCGTCCAAGCTCAGTCGGGGAGGAAATAGATCTCGACCGTGGAGTTCGGCCATTTCACATCGCCCGCGCTGTCCGGGAACCCGAGGTCGATGAGGTCGCCCTTGATCACGCCACCGGTGTCCGCCGCCAGGCAGGTGCCGTAGCCGGGGACATAGAAGCGGGACATCCAGGGGATGACAGTGGGGTCCACGGCGCAGATTCCATAGTCCACCATGATGCCGGAGGCCGTGACACCGTAGTGAGGGTCACCGGCGGGCCGGCCGCTGCTTGCCGCGTTGTACCACGTCGTCCGCACAGTCATCTTCCTGGTGTACGAGCCCGTGTAGCTCGGCGTGGACAGCACCGGTTTCGCACCGGCGGCCACGCGCGTGCCGACGATCTGGCGGGCCGGGATCGCCGGCTGGCGGACTTCGCTGCCGAGGAATGACCGCCCCGTCTCAACGCCATTCTTGAACGTTACCGCATACTTCTTGACGCGGAGGCCGTTCGTCCCGGGAATGATCTTGACGTCGCCGCGGGCAAGGCTCGGATCCTCTTCGGAAATCGCCCCCGGGACGATCGCCTCTTCTTCTTCCACAGTTTCCGTGCGGTTCAGCCCGATAGTGATCGACATGCCGTTGAACACCGGCGCTTCGCGCGGCGCCGAAAGCAGTTCGTCCGGGCCCGGGTCCACGCCGAGCAGGCGCAGCACCTCGGCAACCGTTGAAGCCTGCGTGTATAGAGACTGTTCTATCCCGTCGAGCACGACGGTTATCGTCCGGGCTTTTTCGAGCCGCACGGTCATGCCCGCGTTGAGCGGTGAATCAAGGGAGGGGTGGACGAGGTCGCCTTCCCGGACGGTCATGCCGAGGTCGGCGAGGAGGCCCTGCACGTTTGACGCGGCGCTCATGGCCTCGAGCCGGAGGGTGTCGACGTATACCACAACCGGTCTTGCCCGTTCGACCGTGATGCGCACGCCTTCAGCGCCCAACTCACCGCTTGCCTGCACGCCCGGGACGGACCGTGCGGCGAACGTGCTCCGGCCAGCGAGCGGGCCGGACTCGCGCGTGAGATGCCCATCCACAGAGACGCGGTCGCCAGGGCGAAGGTCCAGCCCGGCCTCGGCGAGCGCCCCTCCCACCGTTGACGCCCTGGTGCGGAACGTCAGTTGGCGTCCATCCACTTCCGCCACGATCGGGCGGGCGCGCAGTACGGCGACGCTCGACTGCCGGCCGCTCGTGGCGTAAAGGACCTGGTCGCCCGGGCCCAGTTGGACATCGGCCGCCGCCAGCCCTTCGCCGCGAGGGTCGAACACGGCCGAGACACGCAGAGCCTCACCATTGCTGAGGACGGTTACATCTTTACCGGGGAAGAAGCGGAAGCCGAACACGGCCAGGATCACGACCACGAGAATTGTTGCCGCGTGATGCCGACCTCGGAAATGGCGGGGGTGGACCGAGAGGTCGGGGCGCGTGATCTGCCGGTCAGCTACCGTCCGTCCGCGTACGCGAGACGTCCGAATTGCCTGGGCCAAAGTCACTCCTCGGTCGAGTTTGCGGCGCCGCCGGGATGCGGACGCCGCCAGACAGGGTCAGATCAGGCCGTGCACCTGCTGTCGAACTGCCCGCCGGGCTTGTCCTACGCCAGCCAGCTCGGATCCGGTTGGCCTGCGGCACCCGAAGCAATCCACTTATGGCTGCTTCCTTCCGGACCTGACCAGGTTCGTAGCGCTTCGCCGCGCAGGACCAGATCGTCAACGCCACTTGACAAGGACAGTCCCCAACGAACCAGCCCTCGAGCAGGAGTTCAACCCCGCTAGAGCGGATTGCGGGTTCAGGGCACCGCTAGCTCCCCGTCTAGCACGGCCGACCGTCACCGTACGCCACCTCGATCGGGCGGGTCAAGCCGGAAAAGCCCTTTCATTACGGGTTGGCTTAGCCTTCCGCAAGCTGGATCGCGACCAGCAATTCTCCCGCGCTCACGCGCTTTCCAGCCGTTGCCGGGACCGCTTCCACAACCCCCGCCGCCGGCGAACGGAGTTCGTTGTTCATCTTCATCGACTCGATCACGAGCAACACCTGCCCGGCCTCCACCGTGTCGCCCACCACGCAGCGCACTTCGAGGATCGAGCCCGTCATCGGCGCCGTAATGCGCTTCTGGCCGCTTGCCGCGGCGGCGCCTTTGCGGTGGCCGGAAGACGGCCGCCAGCGCTCAACGTCGTAGTTCCAGAGGTGCCGGCCGATGGTCACAATCGCCCCGCCCCGGCGCCGTTCCAGGTACAGCTCTGTTGGCCGGCTATCCACCATCAACAGGTAGAGGCCGGAGTCTCCAACCTTTTCAAGCTCAACAGTCTTCCAGGCGTCGCTGCCGTCGCGCCGCACCTGAAGGCCGGCTGCGTCTCGCCTTATCTCGAAGGCCACGTCCTGGTCGGAATCCCGGATCAGATACTTCTCGGCCAACGCCCCACCCCCTGGCCCAACCCGGCGCCCGCCATCCGCTCTCGCCACGCGGTGCGCTGCCCCTTCGCCGCCGTGCCATTCGTCGCACCGCCGTTCGAACCGTTCCGGTCGGCGGGGGCCTCCACACCGGTCACGAACAGCAAGGCCGCAATCTCGGCGAGTTCTTGCTGCTCTTCAAGAGGCTCGGCGGCAAACACCTGGTGGCGGTCCAGGAACTCCGTATCGACATTGCCGGCTATGAAGTCCGGGAGATCGAGGATCTGCTGGATGTAGGGGATGTTAGTGGCCACGCCTACTATCCGGAACTCCGAAAGAGCTCGCTTCATGCGGGCGCGCGCCCCTTCCCGGTTGCGGCCCCACGCCGTCACTTTGGCGAGCAACGAGTCGTAGTAGGGGGTGACCTCCACGCCGTCGTAGAGGGCGCTCTCCACGCGGATGCCCGGCCCCGCCGGTTCGCGCGCCAACACCACGCGTCCAACCGAGGGAAGGAAGCTGTTGAACGGGTCTTCGGCCACGATCCGGCATTCGATCGCCCAGCCGCGCGTCAGCAGCTCGGATTCGTCGTAGGGCAGTTCCTCCCCGGCCGCCACCAGGATCTGGTCCTTCACCAGGTCGGTGCCCGTGGTCAACTCCGTCACCGGGTGCTCCACCTGGAGGCGCGTGTTCATCTCCAGGAAGTAGTAGAGACCGTCCGGCGTGAGCAGGAACTCGACTGTCCCAACGTTATGGTAATCGGCCGCTCGCGCCACGCGTACCGCCGCCCGGCTCAGGCTGCGCCGCAGGCCGGGGGTCACGGCCACGCTCGGGCATTCTTCAATCAGCTTCTGGTGGCGTCTCTGGATCGAACATTCCCGTTCCCCAACCGGGACGACGTTCCCGAACTTGTCCGCGATAATCTGGACTTCGATGTGGCGCACGTGCCGCAGGTTCTTTTCCACGTAGATAGCCGGGTTCCCGAAAGCAGCCTGCGCTTCCTGGATCGCCCGCGCCGCTGCGTCCCTGAACTCTCCTTCGCTCTCGACCAAGCGGATTCCGCGCCCGCCGCCGCCGGCGACCGCCTTGACCATCACGGGGTAGCCAATCTGGTTCGCAAACGCCACAGCCTCGTCGATCGATTCCATCTCCGGGCTGCCGGGCAGCACCGGGATCCCGGCCGCTTCCGCCAGTTTCCGCGCCTGGATCTTGTCGCCCAGCATGCGGATGGAGGCTGGCGAGGGGCCGATGAACGTGAGCCCCGCAGCCTCGCAGGCCTCCGCGAAGTCAGCGTTTTCCGCCAGGAAGCCGTAGCCGGGGTGAATTGCGTCGGCGCCGCATTCTTTAGCCACCGCGATAATCTTGTCCCCGTTCAGGTAGCTCTGGCGGGCCTCGGCCGGACCAATCAGGTGGGCCTCATCCGCGTAACGCACATGCTGCGAGAGCCGGTCGACTTCGGAGTACACCGCGACCGACGGGATATCCAGGTCCCGCAGGGCCCGGACGATGCGCAGGGCAATTTCACCACGGTTCGCGACAAGGACTTTCGAGAACATAAGCTGATACTTCTCTAGGGCGCCGTTATGGCCCAAAGCATACCCGGCGGCCCAACCTCAAGCGAATACGGCCGCCTTCGGCTGCTGGCTCCCCTATCCGCAGGGCACTACCCTAGGGAGATGGACGCCCATTCAGTCCGGGTCCTTGAGTTTGAGAAGGTCCTCGCACTGCTCGCTGCCGAGACCGCCTTCAGCGTGGGCCGCGAACTCGCCCTCGAGGTGCGTCCGGCTACCACCTACAGCGATTCCTTCGAACTTCTCTCCCAGACCGCGGAGATGCGCCTGCTGGACCAGATGGGCATCGACATCCCGTTTGGCGGAGCGCGGGACATCCGGCCCCAGGTCCACGCCGCCGGCATCGGACAGGTCCTGGAAGCCGCGGACCTGGTGGACGCCGCCCAGACGCTGCGCACCGCCTGGCGCGCCCGTGGAGTCATCGAAAAGATCCGGCCCCGCGTCCCCCGGCTCGCCACGATCACAGACCACGTCGCGGACTTTCGCCGATTCTCCGACGAGATTGACTCCGCGATCACCTCACGCGGCGAAGTGGCCGATGGCGCAAGCGAGACCCTTGCCACCACCCGGCGCGAGCTTCGTTCCGCGCAGGAACGTCTCGACCACCGCGCGCAGGCCGCCCTTGCTGACGCCATCCGCAGAGGGATCGCCCAGGAGGGGCTGCTGACCGAACGCAATGGCCGCAAGGTGATCCCGGTGAAAGCGGACTATCGCGGCCAGCTGGCGGGAATCGTCCACGACGTCTCATCCAGCGGCGCGACCGTGTTCGTCGAGCCGATGGGCGTGGTCGAGGCCGGAAACCAGGTCCGCGAACTTCAGCTCGCCGAAGAGCGGGAAGTGCGCCGCGTACTTCAGCGTCTGACGGGCCTGCTCGGCGAGGCCGAGCCGCAGGCCTACGAGACCGTCATGGCGCTGGGCGGGCTGGACGTCCTTTCCGCTAAGGTTAGGCTCGGCAAACGGCTGAAGTCCCAGCTTCCGCCGCCTGGCGAAGTCGAGGGCTGGTTCAAGCCATCCGGCGCCACGATCGTCGTCCGTGGCCGCCATCCTCTCCTGCGCGGAGAAGTCGTGCCCACGGACATCCAGGTTGGCGGTGACTTCGATGGCGTCCTCATCACCGGCCCGAATACAGGCGGGAAGACGGTCGCCCTCAAGACGCTGGGGCTGCTGACGCTCATGGCGCAGGCCGGGATCCCGGTGCCATGCGATGAAGGGAGCCGCTTCGTTTGCTACGAGCGCGTGTACGCGGACATCGGCGACGAACAGTCAATTGAGCAGTCCCTCTCCACGTTCTCCTCCCACATGCGCAACGTCATTTCGATCCTGTCGCAGGCGGCACCGGGCACGCTCGTGCTGCTCGATGAACTGGGCGCCGGCACGGACCCCACGGAGGGCGCCGCCCTCGCACGCGCGATCCTCGAAACGCTCCTGGAACGCGGGTGCAAGATTGTTGCTACAACTCACCACGGCGAACTGAAGGCCTTTGCTCACAACCACCCGCGCCTCCGCAACGCCTCCGTCGAATTCGACCTTGAAACCCTGAGCCCCACCTATCACCTGACGATCGGGCTGCCCGGCCAGTCGAACGCCATCGCGATCGCTCAACGCCTGGGCCTCGAATCCGCGGTGCTCGTGAAGGCGGAAGCCCAACTCACGCCGGAGCACTTCGAGCTCGAACAGCTCCTGGCCGAAATTCGCAACGAGCGTCTCGTCGCGGAGGAGGCTCGGAGACGCGAGGAACTGGCGACGAAGGAGGCGGAAGATCTACGCGTCGCCCTGGCCGAGCGCCGGGACCGCATCGAACAGGAACGCTCGGCCATCCTCGAAGCCGCCCACCGGGAGGCCGAGGATGCGGTGGCTGCCGCGCGACGCGAACTTGATGAGTTGCGCCGCCGCGCGGCCCACCGCGACTTCGATGCGCGCGCCGCGGAGGAGACGCTCCGGCGGCTGGATAGGAACATCGAGGCTCTCGCGGCCCGCGCGAAACCGAAGCGCCAGGAAACACCACGCCCGGCCCTCCATCGCGAAGTCCAAACCGGCGACACCGTCCACGTGCGGGACATCCCCCAAGTTGGCGAGGCGCTCAGCGGCGTGGGAGAAGATGGGCGCGTGGACGTGCAGTTCGGCTCGCTTCGCATGAAAGTCTCCGTCGACCGGATAGACCGTATCGAGATCCCGTCACACGCGGACGGATCAGTGCCGGCGCTCGTGCCCCTTGGCCCCCCGGTTTCGATGGAGCTGGACCTGCGCGGCCGCCGCGCGGAAGATGCGCTCGAACAGTTTGAGAGCTATCTGGACAGCGCTTTTCGCGCGGGGCTCCCGTTCGTGCGTATTATCCACGGCAAGGGCACCGGCGCGTTGCGCGCGGCGATCCGGGAGGCGCTCACCGGCCATCCCCTCGTCCGCCGCTTCGAATCCGCGGCCCCCAACGAAGGCGGCGAAGGCGTGACCATCGCGCTCCTCGCCGGATAGAGGCACGTCCGTGGGCACACAACCGCACCTCCAGCGTGGCTTCCGATTGGAGGACGACACCCCGCCTCTGGACGCCCCGCTCGCCGCCCGCATGCGCCCGCGCTCGCTTGACGAATTCATCGGCCAGGAAGCGGCCGTCGGTTCCGGCTCGATGCTCAGAGGCGCGGTGGGGCGCGGCAACCTCCCTTCAATAATCCTCTGGGGCCCGCCTGGATGCGGGAAAACAACCCTCGCACGCATCCTCGCCACGCACGTCACAGCGGAGTTCGTCGCCATCTCGGCGGTGTCTTCGGGGGTGGCGGACCTGCGGAAAGTCGTGGCGGAAGCCGGGCAGCGGCGCCGCCTTGGCCAGCGCACCGTGCTCTTCATCGATGAGATCCATCGCTTCAACAAGGCCCAGCAAGACGTCATCCTGCCGTACGTCGAAGACGGCACGGTCACGCTCATTGGCGCGACCACCGAGAACCCGTCGTTCGAAGTGGTCGCCCCGCTTCTCAGCCGCGTGCGCGTTATCCGGCTCGGTGGGCTGGCGGACGCGGACCTCGTCCGCGTGGTCAACGCCGCGCTTGTGGATGCTCCCCGGGGCCTCGGCTCGCTTCAGTTGGAGATCGAGGACAAGGCTCTCGCCGTCCTCATCGAAGGCGCGAACGGCGACGCCCGCGCGGCCCTCACCGCCCTCGAAATCGCCGCGGACACCGCCTACGCGGCCGGGCTGGCGGCGATTAGCCCCCTCCACATCAAAGAGGCTTTGCAGGACCGGCGACCGTATTACGACAAGCAGTCCGACTTCCACTACGACACGATCTCCGCGTTCATCAAGTCCGTGCGCGGCTCCGACCCGGACGCGGCGCTCTACTGGCTTGCCCGCATGATCGAAGCCGGCGAAGACCCGCTTTTCATCGTCCGCCGGATGGTCCTGCTGGCGGCCGAAGATGTCGGCCTGGCAGACCCACAGGCGCTTTCGGTTGCCGTCGCCTGCCAGCAAGCCGTCCACTTCATCGGCATGCCCGAAGGGTTCCTCCCGATGGCCGAATGCTGCCTCTACCTGGCACTCGCACCAAAGAGCAACAGCGCTTACGCCGCCTACCTTCGGGCCAGGGAGGACGCGAACAGGACGTCCAACCTTCCGGTGCCGATGCACCTGCGCAATGCCGTCACGGGACTCATGCGCCAGTTCGGCTACGGCGAGGGCTACCGGTATGCGCACGACGAGCCGGGCCATGTCGCCGCCGGCGCGCGCTACTTGCCCGAAGCGCTCGGTGAGACCCAGTATTACGAACCGGGCAGCCTCGGGTTCGAAGCCACCGCCGCCGAAAGACTGCGACGGCTTCGCGCCGCCGGGGATGCCACATCACCCACGACGGATACGACCCCTCGCCATGAAGATTGAGTTCCTCTACTCCAAGTCCACGGGCCGCAGCGCTGAAGCCGAAGAGGCCCTGCGCCTCGCCCTCGAAGCCACCGACCCGGCCCTCGAAGTCACCTACACGGAAGTCGATGGCGCGGAGGACGCAAAGACCAAGCGCTTCCTGGGCAGCCCCAGCATCCGCGTCGATGGCATCGACGTGGAGTACGGCGACCGTGAACCCGACGAATACCAGGCCGGGACTCGCTACTACAACACCCCGCAGGGGTGGAAACCGTTCCCGCACGCCCGCCTGATAGCCAACACGATCCTGGAGATGCAGCAGAAGGCGGCGAAGTAAGCGGGCTTCGATTAACCGCGGTCGATAACGGTGACCAGACCGTCCAGGTGGCACGTATCGTTGTGGCGGCAAAGGACATGCCGCCCGGCGGCGTCGCGGATGATTTCCGTGAGCGAGCAATTCGCGACGTTGAACATGCCGGGCCGGTTCAGGTCCAGGCCAACGGTCATGTGACAGAGCGCACTGACGACTCCACCGTGTGCCACGGCGACGACGGTTTCATCGCTTTCCGCGATGTTCGCCAGGATGCCGGCGAGGCGCGCAGCGAACGCGTCTCGCCCTTCCTCGCCCGGGAACGCAGGCCGCCGGCCATAGGCGAATGCGCTCACGACATCCGGGTAGCGTTCCCGAATCTCGGCGCTGGTCAGACCGCTCACTGCCCCAACGTCGTATTCCATCAACGCGGGCTCCGGCTGGACCGCCAGGCCCTTCACCTCGGCGATCACACGGGCGGTGTCGGCCGCCCGCCGCAGGGGGCTGGTCAGGATCCGGTCGATCGCCTCCTGCTCCAAACGGCTGGCCGTCAACCGCGCCTGCGCGAGCCCGAGTTGGCTCAAGCCAAAATCCAGCCTCCCCTGGACGATACCGCTGGCATTCGCCTCTGACTGACCGTGGCGGACGAGGATCAATCTCACGCGTGGGTCAGACCGCCAGAGGCGGAGTCATCACCGCGCCGACGGGAAGCCGCAGGAGGTCGCCGAGCTGGCCGAATCGCGAGGAAAAGAACAGGATCTCCAGGTTCTCAACAGCCCCAGTCTCCGGGTTCATGCGCGCGACCACGCCGTCGGCGATTTCATCCGACTCCTGCTCGGCATACTGTTCGACCGCGTTGACGTAGAGGATGTCCCCTTCGCGATCGTAGCTGAACGTCAGTTCGGCTCCCATACCGGCCTCCAGGTCCTGGTCTGACGGGCCACGTAAGCTGTCACGATCCAGTATCGCAGTGTACCACTCAGGCCATCGCGGTCTCCGACAACAACCACGACCACCCAGCGGCCACCGAGCAGGTCGGGCCAGAACCGGACGAAGCCTATTTCGGTTCGGGCTTCCCTCGAACCGACGTAGTCGGGCAGAGCAATTGTCTCCTCCAGGCGGGAAGGATTTGCCGGAAGCAGATCGGGGTGAGCAGACTCGATGTGGTGCTCGCGTTCTCCGGTCAGCTCAACGGGGCGGCCGAGATAGGGGCAGGGAAACCACGTCATGCGGCCGCATCTTACTCACAGACCAGGCGCAGGACCGCACCGCTCGGACTTTCAATGGCGCATGAGGATCACGCCCACGCGTCGGTCAGGAAGCGGCCCGCCGCCCAACGTCGTGCTTCGATGGGAGGCTTTGGGCGTCAATCTCCGGCCAGACAGGGACGAGGTCTGGACCCACCGGCAAATCAATTGACCGGCCGCTTCGTAGCGTCGCCATGAACCACATGAGTTCCAGGCTTTCCACGCGTCCGGTTTCCGGGTTTGTCCGCGCTACGATGCCGTCGCCGATCATGTCGGATTCCTGCTCTGCGTATTGCTGGACGAAGTTCACATACAGGATGTCGCCGAGCGCGTCGTACTTGAACGTCATACGATCTGCCATCGATGTCCCTCCTTCGGCAACCTTCGCGCTCTGAACGCGGTGACAACCCACATGCGTGGACCAGCGTCGGCTCTCGATTCGTCGCGGACAACTATGCCTACAATGTGTCGTGCCCGCCCGGGGAAGTCAAACGCCTTCGCCAGCAAGAACTCGTCTGTTGGTCCGGCTTTCATCACCACGTCCGGCGTGTCGAAGGTTTCCCTCAGCCGTTCGAGCACCTCGGGCCCGTCAACATGCGTTGCGAGAATATGTTCGCGGCGTTCGTCGGTGAGTTCGATGTGCGCCTTCAGGCGCGGACAGGGAAACTGCTCTGGCACCGCTCCCTACTCCGTCAACCGCCGATAGAGCGTGGGCAGCCGGCTTGGCAGCGACTCGATGTCCGCAACAACTTCATAACCCATGTCTTCGCACATCGTCTTCAGGTAGTCGTGGCCGGCGCGGTCTACCGTAAGGGCGAAGGGCGTGATCCCTTCACGCTTCGCCTCGTTCAGCGCCTGTTTGGTGTCGTGGATGGCGTACTCCTTCTCCGTCCGGTCGCGCCCGTACCCGTGGTCCTGGGGGCGGCCGTCGCTGAGAAGGAAGAGGATCTTCACCTTCGCGTCCGTGAGTTGAAGCTTGTGCGTCGCGTGGCGGATGGCGGGGCCCATGCGCGTCGAGCGGATCGGCGTGATCTTGTCGAGCCGGTTCTTGATCGGCTGGTCCAGGTGTTCGTCGAAGTCCTTGATCACGAAGAACTCGACGTTGTCCCGGCCATAGCCGCTGAAGCCGTAAATCCCGTACTGGTCGCCGATCGTCTCCAGAGCCGTCATGAGCAGCACGGTTGACTCTTTTTCGAGGTCGATGATCCGCTTGGGCGGGCTCGTCAGCTCCTGGCGCCGCTTCGAAACCCACCAGCTCAGGTACTTGCGCGGGTCGTCGTCGTAGTCATCGTCGTCGTACTTCTTTTCGCGCTTGTTAATCTCTTCGTCAGTGCTGGCGGACATGTCGATCAGGAACGCAACAGCCACGTCGCGGTCGATCTTGTTGCGCCGCCAGTAGATCTTGTCGCTCGGGTTCGCGCCCGCCCGCCGCTCGATCATCCACTCGATCGCGGCGTCCAGGTCGAAGTCCTCGCCGTCCGGCAGCTTCTTTATTTTGCGAAACATCTCGGGCTTCATCAGCTCGAACTGTTTGCGTGTCTGGGCGACGAGCCCGGCGTGCTCCCGCAGGGCATTCTCGTAGAAACCCTCCTCGCCCTGTTCCAGCTTGGATTCCTTCACCGCGCACCATCGCGGTTTGTAGTCCTGCGCGCGGAAGTCCCACTCGTCGTAGTAGTAGACCGTGACGATGGGCATGAGCGGCTCTTCACCGGGTTCTTCGCCCGTGCTGGAGTCCGTTGTCGGATCGCCCTTCTGGGACTGATCCTTCGTTTGCTGGCCGGCTTCCTTCATCAGGTTGGACATGAACATGCCCGTGCTCGCGTCCAGGTCGCCTTCCATCAGCGAGTCGAGGTTGATTTCGACACTCTTCTCCAGGAGTTCCGCCAGTTGTTCAGGCGTCAACGGCACCGGCGACATTTGGCCTGCATCGCCGCCCTGTGCATCCTGCTTCAGCTTCATCAGCAGTTGGACAAGCTCCGGCTTAAAGTCGCCCCGGAAGTCCACCTCTTGCGGGCTCTGATACTCCTGGTCGCCCTCTCCCACGTCGCCCATCTGCGGCGACCCGCCTTCGCCGCCCTGTTCGCCGGGCGCCATCTGTCCACCCTGGCCGGGTTCCATGGGCTCCACGCTGTCCCAGTCGATGTCCGCGTTCTCGAACACGTTGGGGATGGCGATGGCGAGCTGGTAGAGGCGCATGGTTACTTCGGCGGCATCCTCCACAATCGCCTGGGGGACACCGACCTCCCTCAGCAGGCCCAACGCCTGGCCCATCGTCTCCGCCCGCTCCTTCGGCCAGCGGACAGAATCCAGGGAGTCGAGGCTGGCGCGGACCAGGTTCTCCACGAACGCCTGGCGCAGCGGCATCTGGCGCACGTCTGGCCGGTTGACGAGCTCCGCCGCCTGCATGCGCCCGAGTGGCCGCCGGATCCCGCCGTACTCGCGCTTGATGGCACCATCGATGCGCGAATCCTCGACGATGGTATACAGGTCGCTCGCCAACTGACGGTCCGGGAACAGGTCAAAGAATCGCTCCATGTCCGTGGTCGCGCTCACGCCAGCCGGCAGCGCGTACGACTCGCGGCTGTTGCCCAGGAGGTTGCCCGGCCGGTCCCAGGCGAACTCAAAACTGCCAAACTCGATGTGCGCCGCCTGGTGCGTTGCGAATACCTTCATGCTCGCGAAGTTCTCGTCCTTCTCCGCGTACTTCTCCATCAGCTCCGGCAGGAAGATCGTCGTCCCCTCGGTGCTTGAGCGGTGCTCATCCACCCACCCGATGCCTTTCTCGGCCAGCGAGCCGGTGGTCTGGACGCTCAGGTTCTTCCCCGTCAGGGCCTTGCAGTACAGGCGCAGGATCTCACCCACTTTGGAAAGCTCGACGCGAGCTGACAGGGTGTCCAGGATGTCCTCGCCGCGAGTCGACTGCAGCCGGAAGTAGGCTTCGCCGCCATCGTGGCTCGCCATCAGGATCTTCAGTCCCGCCGCATGCCACGGCTCCAGCTCGTCCACGCGAATTCGCGTGAGGACGCGAGGGACGCTCGTGACAAAGTCCATGGCGGCGAACGGAGAGTACGGCGCCAGCTGCTCGGCCAGCTCGATAACCTGGTTGTGTTCGTCCGGCTCCAGCTCCGCCAGCGCTTCCGCGGCTTCTTCGAAGTACTGGAAGGCGGAGCGGTTGTGGCCCCGCGCGACCTGCGCGGAAAGGAGGACGAACCGCTCGCGCAACGGTGCGTGGACCTTCTGTAGCAACGCCGCGCCGCGCTCAAAGTAGAGCCGCGAATCAGCCCAGCTGGACTGCGCCAACTCCACAGCGAAGCCCAGAAACGGCAACCGGTCGTCTTCGTCCAGTTTCTTCATGACCGCGGGCGCACTCGCCATGCACGCGGAAGCGAGTTCGTAGCTGTGCCGTGAAAGCTCGTCAATGAACAGCACCAGGCGGGCGGCCTGGCTCATGCGCATGACTTCGAACAGCGCCGGCCCGAGGTCGTAGAACTGGGCGGCGAGCGAGGAACTCTTCCAGTTTCCCTTGTAGAGCCGCCGGCCCAGGTCCGCCCACTGGCGCACGTGGCTCGGCCCCACTGCCTTCAACGCCGCCGGGGCCGAGCGGAGGAACGACACCGCAAGCGGCGCGGACTCTCCGGCCATCGTCACGGATTCGCGGCCGAGGTTCTCGATTGCGTCCCAGGTCATCGTCTCCGGGAGCTGCGCGCCGGCCTTGAAGTACTCCACCGCCGCTTCCCAGGAGCGAAGACTGAGGCTGGTGAGCTCAACGCCGGTTTCCGACCAGATCTGCAGTTGGGACGCTGTCAGGCGAGGCTGGAGGGCACGCAGGCCAGCCTCGTAATGCTGCAGCAGCGGGGCCGGAAAGCCGGAAAGCCGTTCGTGGTTGCGCGCGATCAGGTCCCCGACAATGCTCATGCTGTCTCCTCGTCCCCGTCCTCTGCCGTGTCCATGGTAGCGCTCAACGCGCGAGCACCCGGTACCTCTGGAAGCCGTCTCAGCCGCTTCACAGCTGCCCGGAGTGGCTCACGAAGTTACGCGTCGGATCCCTGTAATCGTAGAAGACAACCTCGTCTGTTGTCGTGTCCCACGTCGCGCAGGAGAGCTGAAACTCGTTCCGGTGGTCCCGCGGGTCTCCGGCCGAGCCAGGGTTGATGACGAGCACGCGGCCGAATCGCTGCGCCATTTTGAAGTGCGTGTGCCCAACAATGAGCGTGTCGCAGTCCAGCGTTGCCGCTTTGGACCAGACTGTCTCGTGCGGATAGTGGTAGTCCTTCCACGGCTCCCAGGGCGAGCCGTGTGTCATGACGACCCGCTTACCGTCGACCTCCGCTTCGATCCGGTACGGCTGCTCGCGAAGCCATGCCACGAGCTCCTGGTCCACGTTGGGCGACGACAGTGCCCGCTCGCCGTCGTGGCCAAGGATCGTCTCCTCATGATTTCCCAGGATCACCCGTGCGCCAAGTTCGCGCAGCCGCCGGACCACGTCGTTGGACCAGCGGAACTGGAACACGCTGTCCCCCGCGCACCACAGCTCATCGAACGGGGCCATCAACTCCAGCCCGCGTTCCAGACCCGCAATGTTGCAGTGAATGTCCGAAACAATCGCCAGGCGCACGGTTAGTGCTGAGTGCTGAGTGCTGAGTGCTGAGCACCGCTGCCGCGCCCGCGATCGACCGACGCTCGAAGTCCACCAACGACCCGTGAGACTTCCTCGGCCAGCGCCAAGAGTCCGTCGAACTCAGGTTGCGACAGGTATCCAACGTCGAGTGCGATGTACAAATGAGAGCGAACTTCAGCGCAGCTCCCCTTCGCCACGGAAAGAAACTGGTGAAACTCCGCAGCGCGATTCCGCTCGAAGCCCTCGGCGATGTTGGCCATTATCGAAACCGACGCACGTTGGATTTGGCTGGTCAGGCCGAAGTCTTTCGCGAACGGCCCCACCCGCGTGGCGACGTAGATGCTCCGAGTAAGCCCGCGCGCCTTCTGCCAGGCGATCAGTTCCTCAAATCGTTGCACGCTATCTCCTGCCATGACTAACCACACTCAGCACTCACTCAAAGATGCTCGTGACCACTTCCTCGATGCTGCGCTGTACTTCGACGTCGTCCGTGAGGGCCCAGGTGATGGCAACCTGGCAGGCGCGCCGGGGCGCAATGCCGCTGGCCATGAGGCGCCCCGCATACACCAGCAAGCGCGTGCTTACGCCTTCGCCGAGCCCGTGCTCGCGCAGATTTCGCACCTTCTCGCCCAGCTTGGCGAGGTCCGTCGCTTGCTCAAGGGAACAGCCAGCCTCGTGGACGATGATCTTTGCCTCCTGATCCCGCGGGGGGTAGCCAAACTCGATGGCGATGAACCGCTGGCGAGTCGAATGCTTCAGGTCCTTCAAGGCGCTCTGGTAGCCGGGGTTGTAGGAAATGACGAGGAGAAAGCCATCGGTAGCCTCAACCACCTGGCCGAGCTTCTCGATCGGGAGCAGACGGCGATAGTCGGTCAGAGGATGGATGAGGACCGTCGTGTCCTTGCGCGCTTCAACCACCTCGTCCAGGTAACAGATGGCGCCCACCTTGACGGCGCGGGTGAGCGGCCCGTCCACCCATCGTGTGCCGTTTATGTCCAGCAGGTAGCGGCCCACCAGGTCGCTGGCGGTGAGGTCTTCGTGGCAGGCGACCGTGATCAGCGGCATGCGGTGCTCAGCCGATTCGCCCGTCCGGTCGGAAACTTTGGTGATTGGGCGACCCAGGCGGTAGGCCATGTATTCGACGAATCGCGTCTTGCCGGCGCCGGTCGGCCCCTTCAGAAGGACGGGGATGCGCTCCTTATAGGCGGTCTCAAACAGCGCAACTTCGTCGGCAATCGGGAGATAGTATGGCTCCACCTGGACCGAGTACTCCTCGACCGCGTAGATGTTCGGGTCGTTGCGCGTGGCTGTTTCTACCAATCCTGTTACCTCCCGGCTGCTGTGCGCAGCCGCTCCTGCAGTTGATCCCACGCGTCCTGGATGCGCTGTTCAAGCGTCGCCATGTCCGCGTTGTTTTCGATAATCACGTCCGCCCGCGCGGTCCGCTCGGCGTTGGAAAGCTGTGAGGCGATTCGGGCCCGCGCCGCATCCGGGTCCAGCCCGTTCCGCGCCGCCAGGCGCTCGACCGCCTGGTCCGGCTCAACCACCACCACCCAGATCTCGTCCGTCAGGTCTTCCCAGCCCGCTTCGAAGAGCACCGCGGCTTCGAGGACTGCGAGGCGCGTCCCGCCGGTCTCCAGCTCTGAGAGTGCCTCGCTCGCAAGCTTGCGGATACCCGGCCAGACGATATCCGTGAGCCGCTTCAACTCATCCGGCTTGCCGAACACCTTGCCGCCAAGGACTCGACGATCGATTGAGCCGTCTGGCGCCACCAGGTCATCGCCAAACGCCTTCACAACGGCGGCGAACGTATCCGTCCCGGGGTCGTAGGTGCGGTGTCCGAGGATGTCGGCGTCAAGCACCGGGACCTCGTGATCACGGAAGAAGCGGGCCACGGTGGATTTGCCGCTGGCGATGCCACCAGTCAGACCTATGACGTGCAAACGAAACTCCGGGTTGGGGAGAAGGATGTCGAATGGTTAGTGTATCCCGGCTCCCGGAAGGACAGCAAACGCGGCGGGCCTGGCGTCAGTCGGCCCAGAAGAACGGCCTGAGTTCGCTTTCGCTCACATACCGCGAGGCCTGGCGGAGAATGGCCCGGCAAGTCCCGGTGTCCAGTTCCCGATGGAGCGGGATGTGCAGCGTCTCGTGGACGCCGGCCTCGCCAACGCGCCGCAACTTCACATGGCTCCCACGCTGGGATACCGTTTCGAACCCAAAACTGAGCAGGATGGCGACAACCTCCGCCCCCGAAAGCCGCCTCAGTCTAGGCAACCGCCGGTTCCAGCTCGAAAGTCACGACGATTACCGGCGAAGGGGCGAATCCAAGTAGCCCCAGGTCTTCGCCTTCGAGCGCGAGCGCAATCACTTCCCGAAGGTTCTGGGCAACGATGTCGAGGGTTTCACCCTGCGTGACGGCATTCAGTCCGGGGCACTCCGCAACGTACCCTGACTGTTCGCCCGGTCGAATAACGGCCTGAATCGTGCGCTGCATAGGACAAGGATACCTCAGCGGGCTTGCCGCGGCGATTCGGCGGCGGGCTACCAGCGGTGATCAGGTTACGTCGCCGGCCGTATCATCTGGACCTGCGACGGAGGCACGAATTGACCACCATCCTCGCCGAGATCTTCCGCCACAATCGCTGGGCAAACCTCGGCATGCTCGATGCCTGCGCACCGCTGGACCGGGCCCAGCTCGACACCGCCGCCATTGGCACCTATGGCTCCATCGCCCTTACGCTGCTTCACCTCGCCTCTGCCGAAGGCACGTACGTCGCTCGGGCGACAGGCGAAAAGATCCGCGAGTGGGTGGACGATGAGGGATCGTTCCCGGGTTTGGGTGCCTTTCGCGAGAGCCTTCAGGCGAGCGGCCGGCGGCTGATCACTCTCGCCCAGTCCGAGCACCGCGATCGCCTGGTGACGTACCAGTCGGGCGGTCAGCCCTCGACGAACCCGCTGAGCATGATCCTGACGAAAGCGCTCCACCACGCCACCGAACACCGCACGCACGTTGCCGCTTCGCTCACGCAACCCGGCATCGAGCCGCCCGACCTCGATGCATGGTTCTTCGTCCACCCGGGCTGGACTCCCGGCTGAGGCCTACGCCTCAACCATCCGCACGCGTGAGCGCGGCGATGAGCGGTCACAGGTTGGGCAGTGGTACACCACGTTCAGCCCGTGCCCGCATTCCTTGTCCACCAGCGCCAGGTCGTGCTCCCCATACCGCTCGCCCCAACTTGCGAGCGCGCCAACGACCACTCCCAGCGCGTGCCCTTTTGCGGTGAGCAGGTACTCCGCGCGCGGAGGATGGTGGCTATAGAACCGCCGCACCACCACGCCTCCCGCTTCGAGCGTCTTCAAACGGTCCGAGAGGACGCTTCCGGGTATGCCCTCCACGCTCTCTCTCAGGTCGTTGAAGCGGGTGTGGCCGCGCAACAGGTCGCGCACCACCTGTAGCGTCCAACGGTCGCCCACGAGGTCAAGGGTAGTCGCGACGGGACAACGGACTTTGCGGACCATTAGAGAGCGCCCTTTCCAGCACCGGGTGAGTTGCGGTATGCTACCGGCGCGAGGGAGTGAATTCACTATCAGGACTCACTCCGGAGTATGGACGCACCGTCCGCCCGCGTAAAGCACCGGAGGTCCCCATGCTCGATTCCACTCGCGAGACGCTCGCCGCAGCCCTCAACGGCAACGTCCTGCCGGCCGATTCCGCCGCCCTCGCCCTCGCTGCGGAGACGGACATGGCTCCGCTCCTCGCGGCTGCCGCGGAACTGCGAGACCGCGGCCATCGCAACGTCATCTCGTACTCGCGCAAGGTCTTCATCCCGCTCACCCAGCTTTGCCGCGATGTCTGCC
>PNKC01000018.1 GCA_013822275.1 Anaerolinea sp.
CCACCCCCGATGGTTTCTCCGGCGGCGCCCAGCCGCCGGCCACCTTCCCCGTCGTGCGGACGGCGCGGATCATCGAATAGCGCCGGCGGCCCCACGGGCCAGGAAGAGACCTTTCGCGGGCCGTGCGCGGGCACCGCATAATGGCGGGATGCAGAACGACCTCGACGGGCGGAAGGCGCCACCTTCGCATACCCGCTGGATACCCGATGAAGACGCGCCCGCCGGCCAGCGCGCTGCCCTCCACCGCCTCGCGGCTGCCCTTCGCGGGCTCAACAACGCGTTGATGGACACCGCCGCCCACGAATCCGAGCTGGACGCGGCGGCCCAGACCGCGGAGGCGCTGCTGGCGCGGCTGGATGCGCTGCCGAAGGACCGTGCGCTTTGGGGCTGGGCGGAATCGTCCAACTCCGGCAACACGCGAGCGCATTTCGACAGCAGCCCCGTCATCGGCCTCGGCAATGCGGTGGCCCCGCCGCTTCGGCTGAGCATCGTGGAAGACCGTGTCGAAGGCACCGCCAACTTCGGCACCGCCTACGAAGGCCCGCCGGGACACGTCCATGGCGGCTGGGTGGCCGCCGCCCTCGACGAACTGCTGGGCATGGCGCAATCCCTGACTGGCCATGGAGGGATGACGGGCACACTCTCCGTCCGCTACCGGCGGCCGACGCCGCTGCACAGGGATCTCACGTTTGTGGGCAAAGTGGACCGCGTGGAGGGCCGCAAGATTTTCACCACGGGCACCCTGCACGACGGCGACACGCTCTGTGCGGAAGCTGAGGGCCTCTTCATCAGCGTGGACTTCGAGCGGATGCGCCAGATGGCGGCCGACCGATGAGCCTGTCCCCATGCGCCTGAGCGTCCTGGACCAATCGCCGATCCGCAGCGGTGGGACGGCAGTTGATGCCATCCGCGAGACGGTCCAGCTCGCCCAGGCCGCGGATCGCCTGGGCTACGAACGGTACTGGCTGGCCGAGCACCATTCCTCGGGTGGGCTGGCTTCCGCGACGCCCGAGATCCTGATCGCCGAGGTGGCGGCGAAGACGGAGCGCATCCGCGTTGGCTCCGGCGGCGTGATGTTGCCGCACTACAGCGCGTTGAAGGTGGCCGAGAGCTTCCGCATGCTCGAAGCGCTGCACCCAAACCGGATCGACCTCGGTGTCGGCCGCGCGCCGGGGAGCGACCGGCTGACCGCGCACGCGCTCGCCTCCGGGCTCGGGCGGCCGGGAATCGACGCCTATCCGGAACAGTTGATGGACCTCTACGGGTACCTCTCGGACGCGCTTCCGAAAGACCACCCCTACGCCCGCGTGAAGGCGAACCCGGAGGTGCCAACCATGCCGGAACTCTGGGTGCTCGGCTCCAGCGACGCGAGCGCGCGGTACGCGGCCGAGCTGGGCTGGAGCTTCTGCTTCGCCCACTTCATCAATCCGCTGGGCGGCGTGGAGGCTATGAAGTTGTATCGTGACGAGTTCCAGCCGTCTCCGTTCCTCCCAGAGCCGCGGGCGATGCTGGCGGTTTCGGCGACCTGCGCTCATTCAACGGAAGAGGCCGAGCGGCTCTCCTGGAGCCGCTGGTGCTGGCGCATTGCCGGCCCGCGCGGCGGCTTCCGGGGCATCCCCTCCCCCGAAGAAGCGATGGCCTTCGACTACACGGAAGCAGAGCGGGAGTACATCGAGTTCATGCGCGGGAACTCGCTCTTTGGCGACCCACCGCGGGTGAAACAGCGCATCACGGCGCTGGCCAGCGAATACGTGGTGGACGAGGTAATGGTTGTCACGATCACGCACGACTTCGCCGCGCGCGTGCGTTCGTACGAGTTGCTGGCGGCAGCATTTGGGCTGATCGGGCACTGAAAGTTGCCTCTTGTCCCGGCACAACGCTCGCTCCCCGTACGTATAGAATCCCGCCAGCCAAGATGTGAGGTGGCGCAATGCTACGAGATTTCAAGACCTTCCTGCTGCGGGGCAATGTCGTCGATCTGGCGGTCGCCGTGGTCGTTGGCGGGGCTCTGTTGAACGTGGTGAAGGCGATCGTGACCGACCTCATCACTCCGCTGATCGCCGCCGTCGGCGGGCAGCCAGACTTCGGTGCGCTGGACTTCACGATCAACGACAGCCGTTTCGCCTACGGCCACCTGATTAACGAGACGCTCTCCTTCGTGATCATCGCGGCGGTCGTGTTCTTCCTCATTGTCACGCCGATGAACGCGCTCATCGCCCGGTCCCGGAAAGAGCCACCGGCTGACCCGACGACGCGCAAGTGCCCGGAGTGTTTGAGCGAGATCCCGGTCGCCGCCCGGCGCTGCGCCTTCTGCACGGCAGAGGTTGGCGCGGCTGGCGCCTGGGCCGGGCCCGCGCGATGAGTTTGGCAACGCCGTCTGCTGACCAACATCCTCCCCCTTGCGGATGTACTGCGGGGACGTACTGCGGCTGCATTCTTATGGCCAGGTCTGCTAACATGCGGCGCCTGTCTCAGCTTCACCGCCGCGACCGATCGGTTGCGAACCAGAAAGCGTTGCTTGAGACCTGGGCGATGGAGGACGGCTCGTGAACGAACTGAGGCGGAAACGGGCGAGACCCGAGTCCAGGTCAGCGCCAAAGTCGGCGAATCTGCGATCAGCGCGGACTCCGCTGCCGGCAGAGGGAGCGGCCCTGGCCATAGCCCCGGCCAGCTTCAAAGGTCCCGGCGCCATTGGGGCGAAAGAGATTGGCGCGCTCCAGCGGCTTGTCGGCAATGGCGGAACGACACAACTGCTCTCCGATGGGCGACGACCATACGGTGATTCCCCTTTGGGATTGTTCGGCAACGCCGCACGTAACCGGCCAGTGGGAGCAGTGCAGCGCGGCGTCGTGCAGCGCCATCTGCCCGGAGTGCTCGCGAAGCTGGCGGAGGACTTGACCAAGGTCCGCGCGGCCCTCGGAGCGTATGACACTGCTGACCCAACAAATGGCAATCTCCTGGAATACATCAACAAACATGTGACGGACATCAACGCGCTGCCCGGCATGGTGACCATCCTTGATTCGAAGCCGAAGTTGATTGAGCAACTTGCTATCGACATGGCCGCGCGGGCTGAGCCACCTACGGCGGTTAACGCTTCTCACACCGCCTCGGCAACGGACGAGGTAATGAACAAGGGAGGCGGCGGATTTACGGCCAAAGACGGCACCGTTTACATGTTGGAAAGTACCAAGGATAGCAGCGCACTGTATCACGAGTTGATACACGTCCTTTCCGGCGAAGGAGGCGTGACACAACTGTCGGTTACAAAGACAAACCTCAACGAGGGATTCACGAACTATTTCGCGGAACAACTTGCCAGGAAATATGGCAAGACCGTGTACACCGCTTACCCGGTCGCGACTACGTGGGTAAACGATTTCGTGGCAAAGTGCACCGAAAATACAGCCTACAACATCTACTTCAAAAATAACGAAGCCCTTCTGTACAGTACGTTGGCCGGGCGTTTGAAGACAAAGGTGCAGGCTGCGAAGACCGTATTCGACAAGCCGGAGAGTAAGGCCCTCAAGGAAAGTAACGGCGTCAAACGAACTGACCTGGGCGCGTTCTATACAGGTGCGACAATTAAGGATGACGCAGTGCTGGCGGCCGCTGTGAAGAAGAAGATACAGGAAGCATATTTCATGGACGCGGGCGAGCCGAGCATCGCCTGGTTGAAGAGGCTTTGTATCGACGACTAGGTCACGGACGCCGGCCTGCGCTGCGGGCAACAAGCCCTGTCGTGCGCAAGGAGCCCGGCAGACCACGCTCTGAGGAGGCCCTCCAGGCCATCGCTTGGCATGCGGCACAGCCCAGACTCGAGGTGCTATCCTTCGTGGCTGAGGCTCAAGAGATGAAGGTCCGCCACAGCTCCACCGTCCGGTAGCGCCGGGCGCGAGGGTCCCGGGTGCCGCATCGTACTTCTCTCCACGGCGACGCACGTGTTGCGGGCGCCGCTGGTTGCTTGTCCCGGTCACTCTTTCCCCCAACATCACCGCCCACCACGTTTCCCGCGGGTGGCTTTGCGATGGCAGCCCTCGCGCGTTGCAGGAGTGTCCCCTTGCGCCCTTCCTTCACCGGCCTCTGGCGCCATCCGGACTTCGTCCGGCTGTGGGCGGGCGAAACGATCTCCGTCTTCGGGACGCTGATCGGCGGGCTGGCGCTTTCCTTCACCGCCATCCTCTGGCTGGACGCTACGCCGCTCGCACTGAGCGTCCTCGCGGCGGCGCAGCTTGTCCCTGGTTTCGCCGTCGGCATCGTCGCCGGGGTGTGGGTAGACCGGCTGCGGCGGCGCCCGATCATGATTGCGGCGGACGTCGGCCGCTTCCTCGCGCTGGCGACGATACCGCTGGCCGCCGTCTTCGACCTGCTCACGATCGGGCAGCTCTACTCCGTCGCCCTGACGACGAGCACCCTGACGGTCTTCTTTGATGTCGCCTACCAGGCATACCTGCCGACGCTGGTTACGCGCGACGAACTGGTCGAAGGCAACGCCAAGCTGACGGCGAGCGCCTCCGTGGCCGAGGTGGCGAGCTTCAGCCTGAGCGGCTGGCTGGTGCAACTTCTCACGGGGCCCGGCGCCCTGCTCATCGATGCCGTCTCGTTCCTGGGCTCTGCCCTGTTTCTCGCGCGGATCAAGGCTGCCGAACCCCCGCGCGCGCCCGTCGAGGGGCGCGAAAGCATCTGGCGGGAGGCGCGGGATGGGCTGCGGGTCGTCGCGCGGGACCCTGTCGTCCGGTCGCTGGCAGTCGCCAATGTCACCCTCAGTTGCGCCTCGCGGATGGTGGGCGTGGTCTTCTTGCTCTACCTCTACCGCGAGGTTGGTTTCGACCCCGGCGTCCTCGGGATGATCTTCGCGGTTGGCGGGGTGACATCACTGGCGGGGAGTTTCCTCGCGGGCCGCTCGCACCTGTTCGGCGGGCTGGGACCGGCGCTCGTGCTCTCGGTGTTCATGCGCGCGGCGGGGATGGCCTTCATGCCGCTCGCCTCAAGTGTGTCCGTAGCCGGGACGGGACTGCTGATCGGCAACCAGGTGGTGACCGACCCGGCCTGGACGTTCTACGAGATCAACGACGTGAGCCTGCGCCAGGGCGTGACGCCGCACGAAGTGCAGGGACGGATGTTCGCCAGCGTCCGCTTCCTCGAGTTCGGCGCGATGCTGCTGGGGGCCGCGTTCGGCGGTATCCTCGGCCAAACGGTGGGGCTGCGAGAGACGCTGTTCGTGGCCGTTGGCCTCACGTCCCTCGCTGGCGTCTGGCTGGCGCTCTCGCCGGTGGCGCGGCTGCGGGCGATGCCCGCGGCGGTAGTTGAGGCGAGGGGATGATGATCGCCAGCTCGTTCCCTCCGGAACGGCCACACCTGCGCGCCTCGATTTCGCCCCTCGCGTGCGCGCTGCGGCCGGGTGCCGCCGGCGTCTTGGAGATCAGGCCTGAAAACGGCAGCCTGAGGCCGATGAGATGCGCATCGCCCCTTACACGCACCGGCCGGCCCTGTGGCTACGCGCTGGAGGAATGCCCCTATCCCGCCCACGGTCCCGGCTCGGCTGACCCGGCGCTGCATGGCCGTGCCGCCCTCAACCGGCCCTCGCAGGTGGCTGCCGCGGCGCAAACCGCGACGGGTGGAGGCGCGGGTGAACCGCCAGCCCCGGTCGTCAATCGCGACCTCCGTGCACTCGCCTGGTGGGCGGCCGGGGCATTGCTCACTGGCGCGGTTCCGGGACGCGAGATTTCGGCGTTGTGCACGCTCATCCGCGTGCTCCATGCTCTCGGCCCGGAGCCCGATGACGAACAAGAGGTGCTCGCCGAACTCGAGTTGCGGGGCGTGGTGATGAACGGCTTCCCGCCGCGCAACGAAGAGGAATGGGCGCTCGCCGAGCGGGTCTTCGATGCTGACGCGATCGAGGAGTTCCGGCGCTGGGAGCGGGAGGGAAAGGGCTGGTAAAGGGGCGCGCGAGGAGCGCCTCCAGGATACTCCAGGGCGGGTAGCTGGGCCCAGATCGGCCGGCGCGGCGCGGATTCCCTGTTTCGCATCGCCTGCGCCGATCCCGGCAATTCGTCAGCTGCCTCCACATTGACAAAGTTTTCGACCATACGTAGCGTTCGGCCATCTCGTCCGCGCTGCCGAACGTATTCCCTTCGAGCGTGGAACCAGATGGAGGGATTGACCATGGCCAACGAAGAGCGTCCGTACTGGGAGCGGCTGAGTTCGAGAAGGATCAGCCGCCGCCGCACCATCCAGGGCATCGGGGTCGCCGGTGCCGGCCTGAGCGCCGTCGCGCTCGTTGGCTGTGGGGATGACGATGACGCCGCCGGCGACGGTGGCACCGGAGCTGCCCCGACGGCAACGTCGACGGCAATCGCCCCTGGCGCCGGCCAGCAGGTGAAGAAGGGCGGTCTGATGACCGTCCACATGGGCGGTTCGCCGCGTACCCTTGACCCGCATTTCGACACCTTCCCGTACAACACCGCAATCACGAACAACACCAATAACGGCCTGCTCCAGTTCTCGCCGGACCTGAGCAAGATCGAGGGCGACATGGCCCTCGGCATGCCCGAGCAGCCAGACCCGCTCAGCTACACCTTCAAGATTCCCGCGGGCATCAAGTTCCACAACGTGGACCCGGAAAACGGCCGTGAGTTCACCGCGGAAGACGTGAAGTACAGCATCGAACGGCAGATGACCGACAAGGCGGGGGTGTTCCAGCACGCATACTTCTTCCTGAACAAGGTGACCAAGATCGAAGCGGTGGACGCAACCACCGTGAAGTTCACGCTGAACAAGCCCTTCGCCCCGTTCATCAGCTACATCGCCAGCCCCTGGACGATGATGATCAGCCGCAAGGTGGTGGAAAAAGACGGCGACCTGACGCAGCGCGCCGTTGGCACCGGGCCCTTCATCTTCAAGGAATGGCAGAAGGACGTGAAGTTCGAGGTTCTCAAGAACCCGAACTACTTCAAGAAGGATCTGCCGAACGTTGACGGCATAACGTGGCTGCTCGCGACGGACCCAGACACCTCGGCGACGATGTTCATCGACAAGAAGGTGGACGCCGTCGTGACGGGCAACGCGCAGCTCCAGCGCGTCAAGGATGCCCGCAAGGACGCGAACTACCAGGCCATGCCGAGCCAGTTCTGGCGCCAGATGCGCATGCCCCCGACCATGAAGGACCAGCCCTATCCCAAGCCGTTCGACGACAAGCGGGTGCGCGAGGCGATCGTCCGTGCCGTCGACAAGAAACAGGTGCTGGACCTTGTCTACAACGGCGACGGCGCCCTCGCCAAGGGCCCGATCCTGCCGCAGTACGCCACCTGGGCGCTGAAGGACGAGCCGGTGGGCTTCGACCTGAACAAGGCGAAGGCCTTGATGAAGGAAGCCGGCCAGGATGCCGGGTTCAGCGGCGAAATGATCTGGGCCACAGGCAGCCCGCAGGCGGACCAGATCGGCGAAGTCCTGAAGCAGCAACTGAAGGAGATCAAGGTCAACCTTGACCTGAAGCCGATGGAGCTGGCCGCGTACTACAACCAGACGTACTCCTACAAGTACACGTTCTCTCATCACGTGCCGCTCAACAACCCGGACCCGGACGAGAACCTGGCGTCCTACTTCGGTCGCAACGCCACGTTCTTCAAGTTCTACAACGAAGCGGTCTGGGAGAAGATCGACCAGCAGGCGGCTGAGATCGACGTGGAGAAGCGCAAGGCTCTCGTCATGGAGGTCCAGAAAACGATCGCCCTCGAGTTCCCGATGGCGTTCATGTTCACCACAAACAACCACATGTTCACCGATAAAAAGGTGAAAGGCTGGTTCTACTCCAACGACCTCTACAACGGGCGCCTGCACAACGTCTGGCTCGACGCCTAAGCCCGGGGCGCCGCCCTGGCGCAACGGCCAAACGAAAACCGGAAAGGGGAGGAGCAACTCGCAATGACACAGTATTTCCTGAGGCGGCTGCTCCTCGCCTTCCCGACCATCTTCCTGG
The DNA here is from genome assembly GCA_013822275.1 of Anaerolinea sp. Classification (GTDB taxonomy): domain Bacteria; phylum Chloroflexota; class Dehalococcoidia; order Tepidiformales; family Tepidiformaceae; genus PNKC01. The sequence continues at coordinate 7,979 of PNKC01000018.1, forward strand.
TGATTTTCGCCACCTTCTTGATCGTCCGCCTCGTCCCCGGAGACGTCGTTTCGATCATGATGGCCGAGCGGCCCTACGCCGTGGAGTCCGACCGTGAATTGCTCCGCAAGGAGCTCGGCGTGGATAAGCCGGTCGTCGTCCAGTTCGTCATCTATCTCGGAAAAGTCGCCCGCGGGGATCTGGGCGAATCGCCGTGGACCCAGCGGCCGGTGACAGACGAACTTGGGAAGCGGCTGCCGGTCACGGCGCAACTCGGCGTCTTTGCCATCTTCCTCGGCCTTCTGATCGCGGTGCCGGTTGGTATCCTCTCGGCGGTCCGCCAGGACTCAATGCGTGACTACGCCGCCCGGAGCTTCGCCATCCTCGCGCTCTCGGTACCGTCGTTCTTCACGGCCACGCTGCTCATCGTGTTTCCCCTCAAATGGTTTAGCTGGTCCCCGCCGCTTATCTACAAGGGCTGGAGCGAGGGGCCGCTCGACCACATCTACTACTTCTTCTTCCCCGCCCTCCTGCTTGGCGTGGGCCTCGCCGGGGGGGTGATGCGCCTCACGCGGACGATGATGCTCGAAGTCCTCCGCCAGGATTACATCCGCACCGCCTGGGCGAAGGGGCTGCGGGAGCGGTCCGTGATCCTCCACCATGTGACAAAGAACGCCTTCATCCCGGTGGTCACCTTCATCGGTTTGCAGGTGGGCGTGGCCGTCAGCGGCTCGATCATCATCGAAAGCATTTTCAACATGCCCGGCGTCGGCAAGTTCTTCGTCGGCGCCATTTTCCAGCGGGATTACCCATCCGTGCAGGGCGTGGTCCTCATCCTCGCGACGGTCATCGTCTTCGTTAACCTGTTGGTCGATCTCACCTACGCCTACCTCGACCCACGCATCCGCTACGCCTGACCAGGCCGGGCAATCAATAAGGAAGGACTCTCTATGGCTGAATCCGCCGCCTTGAACCTGCCGGGTCTCGCCGCCCCGAGCCGGAGGCTGCCGTTCTTCGTCGATGTCTTGCGCCGCCTGGTGCGGGAGAAGCCCCTCGGACTTGTGGGGGCGATCCTTGTGGTGATGTTCCTCATCATGGCTATCGCCGCCCCCCTCATAGCCCCGTACGGGGACGCTCAGTTGGGCGCGGGCCGGAGGTTGGCCGGGCCGTCGGCTTCTAACATCTTCGGGACGGACAACCTCGGGCGAGACGTGTTCAGCCGGGTGGTCTACGGAGCCCGCGTCTCGATGACGATCGGCTTCCTGGCGATCTTTACCTCAACACTCATCGCGGTGACGATCGGCGTGCTCAGCGGCTATTTCGGGGGGGCAATCGACATTCTCGCCCAGCGCCTGGTGGACGCGTTCATGGCCTTTCCCGCGCTCGTCTTCCTGATCGCCGTAGGCGGCATGTTCATGGACGCCAGGATCCCCGGGCTGCCTGCTCAGGGGCTCTTCAGCACCAGGATCGTGATCCTCATCATTTCGCTCGGCCTCCTCTTCGGGGTGGGCAGTTCGCGCATTATTCGCGGCGCCACACTCACCGTGAAAAGCTCGACCTACGTGGAAGCAGCGCGCGCGACGGGAGCCACACACGCCCGCCTGATCTTCGTCCACGTGCTGCCGAATGTCATGGCCCCCGTGATCACGCTGGCAACGCTCGGGCTTGGAGGCGTAATCCTGGCCGAAGCCGGGCTGGCCTTCCTGGGACTGAGCGTGCCGCCGGACCAGGTGACCTGGGGCGGTATGCTCAGGAGCGAAGGGCGTTCGTTCATGGTCCAGGCGCCGTGGCTGGCGATCTTCCCCGGCCTCGCCCTCAGCCTCGCCGTGTTCGGCTTCAACATGCTCGGGGACGCCCTCCGCGACCTTCTCGACCCGCGCCTGCGCACGCAGTAGCTGTCAGCTACCAGCCACCAGCCACCAGCCACCAGCCACGAGCTACGAGCTACCAGCACAGGAGCGTGCGCCCTGGACGCCAGACGGCCCCGGTCGGAGGAGCCGGGGCCGAAGGGCAGCGGTGGTAGCCGCGCCGCCGCCAGAGGTGGGAGGGATCATCCTGCGGGCATCACTCCGAGCGCGCGGAGCAGTTCCATGGTGTCGAAGTAGTGCCGCATCTCCTTGATTCGCTCGCCTTCGAAGGTGAAGACTTCCACGCCATGGACGTCACCCTGACGGCCAGTGGGCGAGATGGCTCCCATCGGCCCTTCCAACGTCCCCCGGTGGGTCCCCGTCCAGGTGACCTCGATGGCTACGCGGTTGCCCTCCGCGACTGTGTTGGTGACGGTGCCCTTCAGGTCAGGGAAGGCGGCTGTCCATTTTTTCAGCCCTTCGATGATTGCCTCGGGGCCTTTGATCATGCGGTTCGTGGCGTACTCCTGGTACGTCGCGTCTGGATGGACAGACTTGGCCCAGGCCGCCCAATCCTGGTTGGAGAACGCGCGGACGTGCTCTTCGACGGTGCTGACTTCGTTCAGGCGGGTTGCGGCGCCCATGGTCCAGAGTCCTCCTTTACGGGTCTTACAGACTCAACGTAACGCCAGGGATCGGGAAAGGATGGGCCCACCGGGCCGCCCAATTGGGCCGATCGGGCCATCCTTCCGCCCGGCTCCGCCTTCCGTGAGCGCGCTCACGCAGGCTATCGAAATGACGAATTGCAGACACGCAGGTAGCCTTGCTAACCGGACGTGACCTCCTTCGCGACACAGGCGCGCCGCCATGGGCGAAACTGTGACGATGACAGTCGCGAAGCCTTCGCTGAGCCTGCTCGATGTCGAACACCGCAGCCTGACAATCGGCCTGGTGCTGGCGGTCACCCTGGTGGCGTTCGAGGCGCTTGCGGTGGCGACGATCATGCCCGAGGCGCGCGACGACCTCGGCGGCTTGCGCTTCTACGCATGGGCGTTCAGCGGGTTCCTGCTGGCGAGCCTCGTCTCGATCACCTGGGCGGGCGCGGAGTGTGACCGGCGAGGGCCGGCCCGGCCGATCACTGTTGCCCTGGTCCTCTTCGGCGCCGGCCTCGCGATCGCGGGGGCTGCGCCCGCGATGCCAGTGTTGGTGGCCGGGCGGATCGTCCAGGGACTTGGCGCGGGCGCGCTGACATCGGTTGCCTACGTGGCGATTGGCCGCGGATACGATGAGGCGCTGCGGCCGCGCATGTTTGCCGTGCTTTCAAGCGCGTGGGTAATCCCGGGACTTGCCGGGCCCGTCGTGGCGGCGACGGTCGCGGAGCTTGTGGGCTGGCGGATGGTTTTCGCGGGGCTGCTGCCGTTGCTCGTGGTGGCGGCCGTCCTCGTGATGCCCGCCCTCTCGCGGATGGGGCCCCCAGCCGTGCCCAGCGCGCAGCCCCAGCGGCTTTCGCGCGCGCTGCGGTTGACGGCGGGCGCGGGTTTGGTGCTGGCGGGCGTTTCCGCGCCCTCTGTCCTCCTGGCTGCCGTATTCGTGCCCGCTGGCCTGTTTCTGGCGGTGCCGGCATTCGTCCTGCTCATCCCGCCCGGGACGTTCGCCGCCCGGCGCGGCACCCCTGCGGCGGTCGCGGGGATGGGGCTGATCAACCTTGCGTTCTTCGGGACCGAAGCGTTCATCCCGCTGATGCTCACCTCCGTCCGTGAGACCTCCACGCTGTTTGTTGGCATCGTCCTCACGGGGACGACCCTCAGCTGGACGTCGGGTTCCTGGGTGACCGAACGGCTCAGCCGGCGGGGGCATCGACACGCGCTGGCGATGCCCGGCGCGCTGATCGTTGCTCTCGGTATCGCGGGCGTTGCCGTGGTAGTGGCTCCCGGCGTGCCGGTGGCTCTGGCTGCAGTGGCGTGGACGGTGGGCGGTTTGGGGATGGGGATGGCATATCCAACGTTTTCACTCACGGTGCTTGGCAACGCCACCGAGGGCGCGGAGGGGGCCGCCGCTTCGTCGATGAAGCTGGCGGAAGTACTTGGGCCCGCCGTGGGGATTGGGCTTGGCGGCGCCCTGATTGCCGCCGGGGAAAGCGCGGGCAACGAGGGCAGCGCCACCGCGCTGGTGTTCGCGGTCATGGCGGTGGTGGCTCTCGTTTGCGCCTTTGTTTCAACGCGGCTGGTGGTGGCGCGCGCCCATGGACGGCCCGCCGATGCGGCCTTAATCCCGCTCGCGGAGCAGCAGCCCTAGGCTACCTGACGAGCTGCGGCACGCCGCCGGGCGAGTTCTTGACCCGCTCCCACTCCTCCGCGGGTGGTCCCCAGATCGCCTCCACAATCCTTGGTGCCTTGGTGGTTCAAATCGCCTCGGTTCAAAGCTTCTCGACGACTTCTTCCTGGAAGAGGCGCATGGATTTGGCGATGGCGGCGCGGGGCATGAGGCCGTTGTACTGCCAGGCCATGACGTACTTCAGCGGCAGCCTTTCCAGCGTCTGCTCGACCTGGCGGCGGACGGTGGCCGGGCTGCCGACCCACATCAGGCCACGTTCGTGCATCACTTCCGGGGTGATCGACTTCGGGTCTTCGCCGGGCCAAGGGATGGCGCCACCGAAGCCGAAGGGGGAGAACCAGGCCGCGCCGACGAAGGCGCCGGAGTTGCGCCACAGCTCCCAGGCTTCCTCGTCGGTATCAGCGACCACGACATCGCGGAGGACGCCGATGCCCTCGCCGGGCGCGAGGTTGCGGCCGGCGGTGTTGGCTTCTTCGTGGTAGACCGAGAAGAGGAACGCTTCAAGTTCGTCGTTCACGGGGGCGAGGATGGGCTGGACGCCGTTACGGGCGCACCAGCGGATGGTCGGTTCGCTGAAGCTGAAGGGCTGCATCATTGGCGGGTGCGGCTGCTGCAGCGGCTTCGGGACAACGCCGATTTCGCGGACGAAGCCGCCCTCCGCGCCGCGGCCCATGCGCGCCGTCGCTTCGAGGTCCCAGGGGATGTCCGGTGGCGGGATCTGCCAGAACTGCCCCGTGTAGCTGAAGGTGTCCTGTGTCCAGGCGAGCTTCACGATGGTGAAGAACTCTTCGAAGGCAGCGCGGTTGACGCGGTCCACCTCTTCATCGCGGGATTTCGAAGGCGCGGCGTGGACGTCGTGGTACTGCTGGGCAAGGGTATCCACCCAGCGTCGCTGGTAGCCGCGAGCGAAGCCGGCAAAGGCACGGCCGCCGCTCATGTGGTCCAGCATCGCGATGTCTTCGGCCACTCGCAGCGGCGACGAGGCGGGCAGGACGATGCCAAGCTGGCCCACGCGGATGCGCTTCGTGTGGGCGGCGACGTAGGCGTCGAGCAGGACGGGGTTGTTCGAAATCTCGAAGCCTTCGATGTGGAAGTGGTGCTCCGTGAAGGCGATCGCGTCGTAGCCCAGGTCGTCTCCCACGATGGCGAGTTCCTTGAGGTCGCCGAGCATCTCCTGGTAGAGGGCGGGGTCGCGCCCGGCCATCCCACGCTCCATCTCGGCGCGGGTGCCGATGGAGGGGAGGAAGAAGAGGCCTGTCTGGAACGGCGCTGTCATGGGCCGGAATCTTACGCTACGGCCGATGGGCCGCGATGGGTCCCCAGCCGATATCATTCCACGTACTGGAGGGTTGAGATGGCACTGGAAGATCTGAAAGTGGGCGCGACAGCGTCGCAATCAGTGGTCTGTGCGGCCGAGCACTTCGCCAGCCGGATCGTGGCGGGCACCCCGGACGTATTCAGCACACCAGCCCTTGGAGCCCTGGTGGAGAAGACGGCGGCCGAATGGATTGGCAACCATCTCGCCCAGGAGCAGATGACGGTTGGGGCGCAGATCGTGATCAACCACACGGCCGCCACGCCGGAGGGGATGACCGTCACCGCGGTTGTCACCCTCGCCGCCCTCGAAGGCCGCCGCATCGACTTCACCTGGACGGCCTCTGACGGGGTGGACGAAGTTGGCACGGGCACGCACCAGCGCTTCGTGGTGGACAGGGCGCGGTTCGAACAGCGGCTCGCGCCAAAGCGGGGGTAGGTTCCGAGGGACGGGGCCGTGCTTCGAAGGCAGATCCGGCAAACGCCCGTCCGTACCGCGCGCGACAGCAAGCGGTGGGCTCGTGACCGAGTGACGGAGGCCGGGAGCCTGGGGTCAGACTTGTGGTATAACGTCGCGGCATGCCTGAAGCGCCGTTGGCCTATTTCTTGGCTTTCCGCACCTATGGCACCTGGCTCCCCGGCGATGACCGAGGCTCGACTGACCGGCACCGACACGCACCCGGTGAGCCGTTCCTGCCAAAGGACGATTTCCGTCGAGGTTTCGCCGAACGTGCCATGAAGCACCACTCCTACGTCCTCACGGACGAGGGGCGGCAGTTGGTTGAGTCGAGCATCCGCCAGTCGTGCGCACTTCGAGGTTGGGAGCTGATGGCACTCAACGTCCGGACGAACCATGTCCATGTTCTGGTGGCGGCCGGTGGAGGCCCCGAGCGGGTACTGGTGTCGTTGAAAGCCTGGGCCACCCGCGACCTCCGGGGGCGGGCCTCGCAGGGCCGGACCAAAAGGTATGGTCCCGCCACGGGAGCACCAGATATGTCTGGGACGAGCGAAGCCTAGAGGCAGTTTGGCGGTACGTCACGCATGGGCAGGAACTGGAGAAGCCCGGCGGAGGATAGCGGGGCTCAGCTGCCGAGCTGGGAGGTCTGGCAGCCCACCGCTTGCTGGCGCGCGCGGTACGGACGGCAGCGCCTGGCGGCAAAGCGGGGGTAGGTTCCTGAGGCACGAGGCAGTCTCCGGCCAATGGCCAATGGCCAATGGCCAACAGCCAACGCCCTCCTCAGCCCGCCTGCCACTTCGTGTACGTTGGCGGCCATTCGTACTGTTCGCGCGGTTTGTAGGTGGCGAGGAGGGCGCGGTCGATGCCAAGTTCGAAGAGCTGGTCATGGTCGCCAACGGTCACTCCCAGGAGCCTTGTGGCCGCAACCACCGTTTCGCGGACAGCCAGATCTTCGTTCGCAATCGCGTTGCCGGAGAGCATGAACTCGTCGTCGCGGTCTTGCGGGCTGAGGGCGTGGAAGGCGTAGCGGCCGTCCCGGCGCAGGTCATGGCGCTTGGGCGAGGGCCCGATGAGCGCCCAGAGGTGGCCTTCGGCGATGACCGGGCAGAAGGGGTGGATGCGCGGTGCGCCGTCGCGGCGGATCGTCGCGAGATAGCCGAGTCCCGGTCCGAACTGGTAGATCAGGCTCCGGCCCGCGGCGGCCATCTCCGGCATCGCCGCTGCAAACTCGCTCCACGTCGCCATAGTGGGCCTCCCATTGATTCGGAATCCCGGAACGCTATCCGGGCTACGCGACAGATCCCGTCGCGCGACTCCCGGTAGGCCGCCTCGCTCTATCGGCTATACTCGCGCAGTCATCGGCTGTCCGCGGATTCAGCGAGCGGCGCCGGAAAGGTGGTCACCATTGGCGGGGCTGATTGTCCTCGGAGTCGTCGTCCTCTTCCTCCTTATCGCCCTCTTCTCCGCCATATTCACGGTGGAGCAGCAGACCGCGGCCGTCGTCGAGCGGTTCGGCAAGTTCGCACGGGTGGCGGGCCCAGGCCTGAACGCCAAAGTGCCGTTCATCGACCGCGTCGCCGGGCGCGTGAACCTGCGCGTGCAACAGTTGGACGTGAACGTTGAGACCAAGACCCTCGACAACGTGTTCGTCCACACGCTTGTCTCTGTGCAGTACGTTGTCACGCGGGACAAGGTCTACGACGCCTTCTACAAGCTCGATGCGCCCACCACCCAGATCACGGCTTACGTCTTCGATACCGTCCGCGCGCGGGTCCCGAAGATCGAGCTGGACGACGTGTTTGAACGGAAAGATGAAGTCGCCGACGCGGTGAAAGGCGAACTCTCCGAGGTAATGGACACGTTCGGCTACACCATCGTGAAGGCGCTCGTGACGGACATCGACCCCGACAAGAAGGTGAAGGAGGCGATGAACGAGATCAACGCGGCGAAGCGAATGCGCGAAGCGGCCAGCGAACGGGGCGAAGCCGACAAGATCCTGAAGGTGAAAGCCGCCGAGGCGGAGGCTGAGAGCAAGGCCCTCCAGGGCAGGGGAATCGCCGACCAGCGCAAAGCGATCATCGACGGCCTGCGCGAGTCAGTCGATCAGTTCCAGCAGAGCATCTCCGGCACGAGTCCGGAGAGCATCATGCAGCTCGTGTTGATGACGCAGCACTACGACACGGTCAAAGAAGTGGGCGCGTCGTCTCACACGAACACGATCTTCATCCCCTACTCGCCCGGCGGGATGTCGGACCTCGCCGCCCAGATGCGCGACGCGATCATCATGGGGAACGTGGCCGCGCCTGCAGTGGACATGTCGGCTCCACAGCACCCCGGCAGTTAATAGCCTGCCCCTCATGGCGGGTCTCGCGAAGCAAGAAGAGGCCCCGTAGGGACACGGGGCCTCTTCTTGCAACTTGAGATTGCGGGCGGAGTTAGCGGTGGTTCGGGCTGTCGTCCGACCCGGGCCCGCTGTTGTCATCATCGTCGTCGTCGTCGTCGTCGTCGTCGTCGTCGTCGTTGTCGTCACCGCGGTCATCGTCGTCGTCGTTGCCGCCGGGTGTGCCATGGGCGTCACCGCTGCCCTGGTCCGGGGTCCCATCGTCGTCTGCTGAGCTCGAAGGATTGCCGCCGGGTGTGCCAGGGGCGTCACCGCTGCCCTGGTCTGGGGTGCCGTCGTCATCCGTCGAGTTCGCGGCGTTGCTGCCGGGCGTGCCGGGAGCGTCGCCGCGGCCCTGGTCTGGGGTGCCGTCGTCATCCGTCGAGTTCGCGGCGTTGCTGCCAGGTGTGCCGGGAGCGTCGCCGGGGCCCTGGTCTGGGGTGCCGTCGTCATCCGTCGAGTTCGCGGCGTTGCTGCCGGGGGTGCCTGGAGCGTCGCCTGGGCCCTGGTCGGCCGTCCCGTCGTCATCGGTAGAGTTCGCCGGGGTGCTGGCCACGTTGCTGCTGAGCGTTCCAGGGGCGTCCCCGCTGCCCTGGTCGGCCGTCCCGTCGTCATTCGCGGAGTTGGCCACGTTGCTGCCGGGCGTCCCGGGAGCGTCGCCGCGGCCCTGGTCGGCGGTGCCATCGTCGTTCGTCGGACTGGCGGGGGCGGTCGCCGTGGGCTGTGATGCGCTGGAGCCGCTGCTTTCCTTCGCAAAGGCGGGGGCGCCGAAGGTGGCCAGGGCGAGGGCCCCAAGTGAAAGGACGGTCGCGGCCGCCCCGAGGATGGTCTTGCCGGCTACGGTGGTGGTGAAGTTCATGGTGCAGGTTCCCTTTCGTTCGTGGCCCGCTGTGGAAGCGGTAGTGACAGGTTCGGGGGTTCGCCGTCCGGGTCTCAATTGGACGATCGTCGTAAGACCCGGTTGAACGATTCAGACTGCACATCGCGCCAGCCCCCGAAAAGGAGTCGCCGCCCTCGCACGCCAGGTCAAGGTTGCGGCAACACGCCGGCCGGAGAGCATCCCGGACGCCAGGAAGGCCCCGGCCGCCGGGGCATTCGCGGACCGGCGACTCCGCTCAGGCGCTGGTGAGCCCGTGACGCTCCGCCCAGAGCGCCGCTTGCGTGCGGTCTTCAACGCCGATCCGCTGAAAGGTGCTGGTGAGGTGGGCCTTCACCGTCTTCTCGCTGATGCCAAGGGCGCGCGCGATCTGTTTGTTCTGGAGCCCTTTCGCGACCAGCGTGAGTACCTCGCGCTCGCGCCCGCTGATGGTGTTGGACGCGCGAGTACGCTGGAAGAACTCCCCGAGCAGCTCCCGGGCCGCGAGCGGCGCGAGGGGTGAGCCGCCCCTGGCGGCGGCCCGCACGGCCCGCAGGATCTCGTCAGGCTCTGAATCCTTGAACAGGTAGCCGGCGGCGCCCGCCCGGAGCGCCTCCAGGATGCGCGTCCGGTCCGAAAACGACGTGAGGACGACCACGCGGATCTCGGGGCGGCGGGCGAGCACCGCGGTGGTGGCTTCCACTCCTCCCATCACGGGCATCGAGAGGTCCATGAGCACGACGTCCGGCTGCGACTCGTCCAGACACGCAAGCGCCTGTGCACCGTCTCCCACGGAGGCCACCACCGAAAACTCGGCGTCGCTGGCGAGCAACTGCTCGAGCCCGCTGCGCACCACGCGGTGGTCATCAACAAGCATCACTCGAATCATGGCGTGGCCACCCGTAGAGAGACCGTGGTACCAATGCCCGGCGTGGAGGTGACGCCGAGCCGCCCTCCTCCCTCTTCGGCCAGGCTGGTCAGCAGGTCCAGGCCGACGTGGCCCTCTTCCCTGCGGCTGGCGCGGGCCTGTGGCGTGAAGCCGCGGCCGTTGTCCGAGATAGTCAGGGTTGCCGTCCCGCCCGCCGCCGCCAGGTCGATTTCGACGCCCGTCGCGGCGGCGTGGCGTTCGATGTTGCGGAGCGCTTCGCGGCAGGTGCGAAAAATGAGCGATTGCACCCTCGGGTCAAGTTCGGCCTCAATGCGGGTCGCGATGGCGACTTCAACATCGTGAGCAAGCAGCGGCGCGGCGAGGTCGCGCAGCGCCGGCGTGAGGCCGCTGCACTGGAGGGTGGGAGGATGCAGGTCCAGCAGCATGCCACGCAATTCCTGGACGGTTCGCCTCGTCGCTCGCGCGGAATCGTCCAGCGCAGCGGCGATGGTGGGGTCGGAGGCCGTCCGCGCCAGCGCCGCGAGCGTCAGCGCCTGTCCCGAAAGTTCCTGCACGGCCCCGTCGTGCAGTTCGGAGGCGATGCGCTTGCGCTCCGCCGAGGAAGCGTCCAGGGCGTGGCTGAGGAGCCGCTCGCGTTCGGCCTGCCGCCGCTGAAGGCGGCGCGCGAGCGACCAGGCGAGGGGGATGTGGACCAGTTCGAGCGCCACCAGCCCGGCCAGCAGCGCCGGCAGGAAGCGCAGCCAGATCGCCCGGCTGCTGGAGGCGATGGAATCGAATGGCTGGTAGGTTTCGAACATGAGGGGCGTGCCGCCGGGCGTAACAACCGGCCGATAGACCTCCAGGAGCCGCGTGTTTTGTGGTTCGAAGCGGTTTTCGTGGGCCGCGAGCTCGCTCAGCGATGCGCGCGTCTTGCCGTCCTGGAACGCCGCCAGCTTGTCGTCGTCGATAGGGTAGACATCGCCGATAAGGCGAGACTCATCCGAGTACACGATCCGGCCGTCAGCCGTCCAGATCTTCACGCGGACCACCGGGTTGCCGAGCACCCGGTCGCGGACGACGGCATCGAAGCTGGCGACCGCTGCCGGGTCGCCTTCCACCAGGGCGTCACTCAGCGCGGGTTCAACCACGCCGGCAGCGATGCTCGCCGTCAGCTTGCGCGCGTCGTTGATCGCCTCGGAGGTGGCACTGCGCCGGGCAACGAGGAGGACGGCCACGCTGATGATGGCGACCGCGGCGAGTCCGGCGAGCGCGAACTTCATCACTGCCCCGGTGACGGACACGTGCTCCCGCGTGTTCTGCCGGTGGGCGGGAGGCCCGGTGCCGGCTGCAGCCGGATTCGAGGCTTCGCGCGACGCTGGAGCGCGATGCGGGTGCGGTTTCGCCAACATGAAGGACCTCTCCTCGCCGGGTCAGACTGCATATCGCGCCACGATTCCCAAAGGAGTCGCCACGCCGGGAAAACTGGTGAGTGGGTTAAGGACATGGCGGGAACCTTTCGGCGCAGCTCTGCTGCTGGCCCTGACTCCCTCGCCAGGACCCCTGCATCTCCGCCTCGCCCTCCGCTGCTCACACTCGCCAAGCCCCGACTGGCGCTATGGTGGATGGAATGAACTCACCCACACCGCACGAGCGGCACGGCTACCGGCGGCTTTCCGGCCAGGACGCCGCCTTCCTCTCATTCGAAGGACCCGGACGGCCCATGCACATCGGCGCGGTCGCGTTCGTTGATGCAGCACTATGGCGCGACCTGGCCGGCGGGTTCCATTCAGCCGGGCTGGTTGAGACGTTGATCGGGCGCGCGCGAGCTATCCCCGGGCTTGATCATCGCCTGGGCAGGGCGCCGCTTAGCGGCTGGCCCGTCTGGCAGCGCGACCCGGCCCTCGACTACCGGCGTTGCGTCATCCTCCGCGAGCCTGCCGCGTCTCGCCAGGACGTGCGTGACATTGCCGAAAGCGCCATGGCGACGCCACTGGACCGCGCGCTGCCGCTCTGGCGTGTCCTCGTGGTGCCGGGGCTCGACGACGGCAACACCTTCGCCCTCGTCTTCCTCGCCCACCATGCACTGGTCGACGGCATCGCCGGGATGGATCTCCTGACGCTCTTTCTCGACCCCACGGCCACCTCCGGCCAGCCGGAGACGGCCCGGCTGGGCTCTCCGCCAACGGACCGCCGGATGCTGTTCGAAGAACTGGCGCGCTGGATTGAGCTCCCGGCAAGGTTGGCCGGAAAGGCGTTCGCCATTGGCCGCAGCCGCTCGCGCATGCGCCGGCTCGCGCGCCGGACAACCGCACTCGTGCGTACCTGCTTCCGGCTGCTCAGTCCAGGCCCCACCACCGCTCTGCGTGGCTCGAACGAAGGCAGCCGCACGGTCGCCTGGTTCAACATTCCGGAACGTCCGCTGCTGCACGCGCGCAAGCGGCTCCACGGCAGCCCGAACGACCTTGTCCTGGCGGCCGTCGCCCAGGCGCTCACCGGTATGGGCGGCCACCTGCCCTTCCGCCGGACGCGCGCCGCGGTCCCGGTTTCCTTCCGCAAGCGAAGTGAACGCTACGAACTCGGCAACCGCATCGGGCTGCTGCTGACCCCGCTGGAGTTGCGCGAACGGCACTCCGGCCGCCGGGTGGCGAGCATCCGCCGCCATACGACGCTCCAGAAGCGCCGCGGCGACGCCGAAGGCTACGAGGTGCTGACCGAATTGACCGCGTGGACCGGGCAGTGGAGCCAGCGGCTGCTCCACTGGCTCGCGGGGACGCTCCATTCCTACGGCATCCTCGTGACGAACGTGCCTGGCCCCTCGCGGCCCTACACCCTCGGTGGCGCTGAACTGAGCGAGATCTACCCGCTGGTGCCGCTCTTCGGGTCGCAGTCGGTCAGCGTCGCGGTCGTACGCTACCGGGGCTCGTTCCGGGTGGGTGTCACCGCCTCGTGGCCAGACCGGCGGACGCTGGAAACGTTCACGGCCAACCTGCAGGTGGCCTTCGCGGACCTCACTCGCGCCACCGCCGCGCCGGTTGCGGAGGCGGCTCCGCGGGCCGGGGCAGGGGACCCAGCGCCGGGCAGGGCGTGACGGCCCGCGGGCGCGGGCTTATCCGAACCGGCGGGCCCCTACCGGTGCTTCTCCACGAACGCCAGCATGCGCCGCCAGGCGTCCGCGGAGGCCTCGGCGTGCTGCTCGTAGCTGCGGTCGAAGAAGCTGTGGGGCGCGCCCTCATACACCTTGACCTCGTTTTCGATGCCTGACGCGTCCATCGCGGTCTTGAACGGCTCGATGTCGGCCGCGGTGATGAAGGTGTCCGCCCCGCCCATCAGGGCCATGACCGGGCATTCGAACTGGGGATCGGTCCGGGCGAGCCATCGCGCCCGGAGCCGGGGCGCCCGTAGAAGCCGATGACGCCCTTCAGGCCGTGGCCCGCCGCTGCCTGATTCCACGAGTTGGAACCGCCGAAGCAGAACCCAACCGTGAACATAGAAGTGCAGCTTCCGCCCCGAGGCGAGCGCAGGAACTCCACGGCCGCGCGGGTATCCGCCGCAATCTGGTCCTGCTTCGTCTGGGCGACATGCTCCATGAAGGGGAACTCTTCGCCCCGCTTGCCCACTCCGGCCGTGCGGCCGAAGTAATCGTAGGCTACCGAATTGATGCCGGCCTCGGCGAAGCGCGTGGCCAGCTCTTCGTAGAAGCGGAAGAGCCCGCGCACGTCCGGCAGGACGACCATGCCAACGTCCGAAGGCTTCTCGCTCCGGGCGGCGAAGGCAGCGAACCGCGTGCCATCGGCGGAAGTGAGTGTAACGTCCTCGGTGTCGATGGCGGCGCCGGCGACGGGCGCGATGGGCGGCTGGGCATCAAACGGAAAGCACATGGAAGGACCCCGGTGAGCGGAGGATAACGCGCCGTATCGTAGGGCTTTTGGCCGTTGGCCGTCGGCTGTCAGCGTCCGGATGCCGGTGCCCTCTCATTCCTCATGCCTCATTCCTCGTCCAACACAAATGTTCGTTGACACCCCGCAGGGCCGCCCGTAGCATCGATGGAGCACAGTTGTTCGCGGGGGGCCATGCCGAAGTTCATCTTTGTTACTGGTGGCGTGGTCAGTTCGGTTGGCAAGGGAATCACCACCGCCAGCCTCGGTAGAATCCTCAAGTCCCGCGGCATTTCCGTCTCCATCCAGAAACTCGATCCCTACCTGAACGTGGACCCGGGGACCATGTCGCCGTATCAGCACGGCGAAGTCTTCGTGACCAGTGACGGCGCCGAAACGGACCTCGACCTCGGCCACTACGAACGCTTCATCGATGAGGACCTGTCCGCCGCCTCCTCCGTGACCAGCGGCCAGGTGTACCTCTCCGTCCTGGAACGGGAGCGCCGGGGCGACTACCTCGGCGGCACCATCCAGCAGGTACCCCACCTCACGAACGAGATCAAGGCGCGCATCTACGGGGTCGCCAGCGAAACGCAGTGCGAAGTGCTGATCTGTGAAGTCGGCGGCACCGTGGGCGACATCGAAGGCGAGACGTTCATCGAGGCGATCCGCCAGATCCGCCATGAGCAGCCACGCGATACCTGCCTGAGCGTCCATGTGACGTTCCTCCCCTGGGTTGGCGCGACCGGCGAACTGAAGACGAAACCAACGCAGCACTCGGTCCGCGAACTCCGCTCGAAGGGCATTCAGCCCGACGTGATCCTCACCCGCAGCGACCACCCGGTACCGCGCGAGATCCTCGAAAAGGTTGCCCTCTTCTGCGACGTCGAACCGCGCGCCGTCATCCCCATGGAGACGGCCCAGACGATCTACGAAGTGCCGATCATCCTCGAAGAGCGCGGCCTCGGCGACTACGTCATCGACCGGCTTGGGCTGCATGGCACCCGCGACCTGGACGAATGGCGCGATATGGTCCACCGCCTGAAGCACCCCTCCGGCGTTGTCGAAGTGGCCGTCGTGGGCAAGTACGTCGAGCTGCACGACGCGTACATGTCGGTCAAGGAGTCCCTGGCCCACGCGGGCATCGCGAACGCCGTCGAAGTCGATATTCGCTGGATCCATGCGGAAATGCTGGAATCGCGGCCCGCGGCGGACGTGCTGCACGGCGTCCAGGGCGTGATTGTGCCGGGTGGCTTCGGCGAACGCGGCTGGGAAGGCAAGCTGAAAGCGGCTGAATGGGCGCGCACGAACGGTATCCCCTACCTCGGCCTCTGTCTTGGGATGCAGGTTATGGTCACGGAGTTCGCCCGCAACGTCTGTGGGATGGATGGCGCCAACTCAACCGAGATCGACCCCGAATCGCCGTTCCCCGTGATCAGCCTTCTGGAAGAGCAGACTGGCATCGTTGCGAAGGGTGGCACGATGCGGCTCGGGGGCTACCCGTGCCGGTTGACGCCGGGTTCGCTGGCGGGCGAATCGTACGCGACCGACATAGTCACCGAGCGCCATCGCCACCGCTGGGAGTTCAACAACCTCTACCGCGAGCGGCTGGAAGCGGCAGGCCTGCGCGTAAGCGGGACATCGCCGGACGGTTCACTGGTCGAAATCTCGGAGATCGCGGGGCACCCCTTCATGCTCGGCACGCAGTTCCACCCGGAGCTGCGGAGCCGCCCGAACCGGCCGCATCCGCTCTTCCGCGAGTTCGTGCGGGCGGTGGTGGGCGCGCGCCGCGGTGCGCCGCTGGAAGTCGCGGCGGGGTAGTACGCCCCGATGAAAGTGCTGATTCTTGGCGCGAGCGACAGCGCGGGGACGAGTCTGCCCGACCCTTCCCGAAGCTGGCGGGCGATCCTCGAACGGGAACTTCCACCGCTCGTCGGTGAAGCGGTCGAAGTCCCCCACGCCCGTCTCTACACCTACGTTCCCGGTTCAGTGGGGTTTGCATCGCGGCAGATTGAAGCCCATCAACCCGACGTGGTCGTCGTCGCCGCTACCGTTGTCGGGTTTGCCTACCCCACCGTCGCGGGCCGCGTGCGGCATCTGTCCGGCTGGAGGGCTGGCCGCTGGATGGAGCGCCACTCCCAATCGTGGGAGATGCATGACCAGCAGGATTGGGGCCGCGCACGCCGGCGCTTATACCGCATCGCCCAGACCACCGCGCGCCGCACCATCGGCGTCGCCGGGATGTCATCGTTTGAACAGACATTGGCCGATTACGAGGCGCTGATCGAGCGGGTTGCGCGCGAGGAACAGATCCACGGAATCATCATGGGCGCGACTCACCCCTCCGGCGCGATGCTTGCTTCAGCGCCCGACTCGCCCGCGCTGATCGACCGGTTCAACACCGCGCTTGAGGCGAAGACCGTGGGGCGCCGGTTCGATTGGGTCGATCGCCAGGGTATGCGTGCGGCACTCGCCGCCGAAGCGATGCTCGGGGACGGCCTGCACAAAACGCCCTCGTTTCACCGCCGGATCGCGGATACGCTTCTACCCCTCCTGGCGCGGCAACACGGCGCCGGGCGTTGAGCCAGCCGGTTAACCCGCGGAGTATAGCGCCGCGCATCGCGACTGCTTGCTGGCGCAAACAACGCCGAAAGCCCCGGCGGGGAGGCCGGGGCCGTCCATTCATACGATGCGCTCGGGAACTGGCGCTTCGCAGATTCAGTATTTCGCGGTCAATGCGCTCCAGGATGTGCTCCGTTTCATAGTGCTCTCGGTCCGCCGGGGCGTGTGTGCTACCGCCCAGCGGCCCCGCTTCGTCCCCCGTCAGGTTCTTCGCCGCGCCTGCAACCCGAGCGGCGAATCCTGATGGCGGAAACCCTGACGTTTGACAGACCGAAGGGCCCCTTTTTCGGTCCCCATTAGTCCTCGATTTCTCCCAGCCCCGATCCGAACCACAATGCACGACTTAACAACACGAGAGGCAATCACTGCATGTTCCGCAAACTGCTCCCCATGGTGGCGCTCCTCCTCGTCGCCGCCGCGGGCTTCCGCTCCGCGGGTCTGGCGCTGTTCACAGACGCCGCCACCCTCGACGCCAACAGCTTCGTCACAGCGACGGTAGACATCAGCACGAACCCGGCGACGGCCCTCTTCAACGTGACCGCGATGGTCCCGGGCGACACCGTCACCCAGTCACTCGTGGTCACGAACGCTGGCACGGCCCAGCTGCGCTATGCGGTCACCGCATCGGCCACCAACGCCGACGGCCTCGCATTGAAGGACCAGTTGGCACTCGTCATCAAGACGCTCGGGACCAACTGCGCCACCTTCGATGGGGGCGAACTGTACACCGGTGACCTCGACAGCGGGGTGGGCGGCGTCATCTTCGGTGATACCGCCCAGGGCGCCCAGGCGGGGGACCGTACCCTTAATGCCGCCGCTAGCGAGACGCTCTGCTTCAGGGTGAGCCTCCCCATTGGCACCGGCAACGGCAGCCAGGGCGCGGCAACCACCGCCACCTACACCTTCACCGCGGAGCAAACGGCGAACAATTAGTCCACGCAGGTTCAACGGGGCGCGTGGAGCCGCCCCGTTTTGGTCGTCGTCACGCCAAGTCGCCCGGCCGAACGCCGGTACCGGTTGCCGCAATGCCCGCTCCACCCTTGCCCCAACTAGCCCCGGCCGCTATGTCCGGCCGTCTTCGGCCGCAGCGCGGCTCGTCCGCCACCGTGGTCCCGCCGTTCGTCGTCCGGGTGGCGGAAACGGAGCGGCGAACCCAGCGCCGCCGCACGCTTCGCCCGGCACTCCTGCTGCTGAGCATTCTCTTGAACGCCGTGATCGTGGGCGTTGTCCTGCTTGTCATGGCCGCGACGGTGCCAGCCCTGGCCGGCTTCCACCCGGTCACCATCTACGGCGGAAGCATGGGCCGCGCCCTCCCGTTGGGGAGCGTCGCCGTCATGCAACCGGTCGATTCGTCCGCGGTCTCGCCCGGAGACGTCATCGCCGTGGGCCGCGGCGCCGGCCTGCCAGTCATCCATCGCGTCATCGAAATCGAGGACGTGGAAGAGGGGCGCGTGGTCACCCTGAAGGGTGACGCGAACGCTACCCCGGATGCAAACAGGGTAATCCTCACCGGGCGCGGTGACCGGCTCGTGTACTACGTCCCCTGGGCCGGCTACATCCTCGCCTTCGCGGGCAGCCCTGGCGGAGTCGCGGCGCTGGTTGGCATCCCCGTCCTGTACTGGGCGTTTCGCCGGACAAGCCACCTCCTTCGCCGCCACGACCCCAGAAAGGCTGACGTGCGATGGTGATCGCGCACCGCGGCGTTGCGGCTATCCTCTCGCTCGCTGTGGTGCTCGGGGCCGTGGCCAGTGTCCCCAGGGTGTTCGCCTACTTCCAGGACGCCGCGCCGCTCGGGGCGAACAGCTTTGCCACCGCCACGCTCAACCCGCCGACCAACCACTCCGCTACTGGCGGTTACTGCGCCAACCAGGCCTGGACAGCGACCTCATCGACCTTTGCGACCGGCCACGAACTCCTCCGCAGCACGGTTTCCGGGGGACCCTACACATCCGTCGCGACGATCACCCCGCGAACAGCGAGCAGCTACGTTGATGGTCCGCCTTCGCCCGGGACGTACTACTACGTGTTGCGCAGCTACTACCAGAACTGGACGAGCGGCTACACGGCGCAAGTTTCGGCGACAGTTGGGCACACGTGGTATCTGCACAACAACCCCTCACCGCCGACGGGTAACACCTCATCCCAGGCGACGCTCACCATGGACCAGACGGCGCCCAGCGCCGGCACCCTCTATAACTATGACACCGACCGCGACTCGTACGCGGGACTTCTCATCGAACGCAGCAACAACGGGCTATCTGAATTGGACAGCCGCAAGTTCCAGGTTTGGCGGACCGCGGTACTCTCCTGTGACGTGGTCCTGAGCGGCACGGCCACGTTCCCGCTCTGGGCGGGGACCCGGGAGTTCCGTACGGGGAAAGCGGGGAGCATCACCGCGTACCTCCGCGACTACGACGGCTCAACCTACACGGAGATTGCGAGCGGGACGGTCACCGCGGCGGACTGGCAAGGGGCGTCATCGACGTTCGTCCAGCGGACGATAGCCATCACGGGGATCAACTACACGGTCGCCGCCGGCCACCAGATCGAAGTGCGATTGCTGGTAAACAGCAGCAACTCAGATGAAGACATGATGTTGGCGTACGACACGGCCGCCTACCCGGTCACCGCCACGCTCCCCTGAAGTCACCGCACCCGCGCTCGCCCGTGCGGCTAGAGGACGCGGGTTGCCTCGACGTCCAAAAGCTCTCGCACCTGGTCCACACCGGGCACGCGTGCGGCCACGGCTTCGGCGTTCTCCGCATCGTCGATGCTGAAGACCTTGCCCCGCAGATGGACGACCCCATGGCGCACGTGGACCTCGATTTGCAGGTCCGCTGTCGCCGAATCCTCGCGCAGTTCACGCCGGACAGCCTCGGCGATGGATTCGTCACTTGTTCCACCATACTCAGCGCGCTCGACGTCAACGTCGTCCATCGAACTCGTCTCGAATCCGCCGACGACCTCCGTCGTCGACCCGACAGGGTCGATCGGGGGGACGTAAGACTCGCCCCCTTCAGAGACGACATCCGGTCCGCTGCTCGGCCCGGCCCCGGAGGCAGCGAGAGGGTCCGTCATGAGCGCCTGGTCGGTGAAGTCGCCTGCTTCGAGGCCGCCGCGCTGGCTCAGCCCCCGGGTTGCGCCCGTGAATGCTCCCATATCGGTTTCCGACAGCGTGAGGCCGTCTACTTCCCGCGGGAGCACGTCGCCGGCTTCCATGTTGTCCTCAATGCGCTTGCGAGGAGCCAGCTCGGCGGCGATGTCGAGTGCCGCCTGGCGTTCGCCCGCGGAACCGACGATCCCGCTGAGCACCAGGGCGCCTTCGCTCTCCTCGACCGCCACGTACACCCCGGCGACGTCCGCTATGCGCTTTTCGACCTCGCTCGCCAGCTTGCTCATGGTTTCAACCTCACCAGTTCCGGCCCCGGCCGCCACGGCCCATCCGCCGTTGGTTATCGCGCTGCCGCCTCCGCTTCCATCTTCTTGGGGTGCGTGTAGTAGTCCGGGATCTCGCGCAGATGCGCCAGGGCGATTCGCCCGGTCGTCTCGAGGTCGTCGCCGGTCACGTCGGTGTCCGAGTCACGCGTCCCGTGCTCCAGCTCCACTTCGAGCCCCATCTAGAACTGCTCGATGTCTATCGTCCCGAAGTCGATGCCGATCTTGTGCCCGATAATCCGGGATTCCTCAACGGTGAACGATCTGCGTGCCATGGCATCCTCCCATCCCGCCGTTGAGCAGATTGACCCTGCCCACCCGCGTCCGCGACTGCACCGTCCAGATTCTTCGCTTGAGCGGGGGGCCGCCATGGCCAACCGGGTACGGGGGCGGTGGCCGCTGGGTCCACAAGTGCGCTGACTACCAGCTCGCGGTCCGTGCGCGGAACCGATCCCGGATGCGGGCCGCGGCAGCCGGCTCCAGGATCTCGCCGAGATAGAGCAGGCGGCCTTCGAGATACTCCAAGGCGGATTGCCCGCTCGTGACGTCGTCGCTGGCCGCTGCTTCGAGGACGAGCGCCTCAGCCACGTCCTCGAAGCGCGCGGAAACCGCCACCCGCGCGGCTTCCGCCGATTCGAGGGGCGTGTTGAGGATGCGTGCTAACTGGACGAGGCGTGGGTCCATTCGTCCCTCACGCCTCGCAGTTTACCGGGTTTGGATGGGGCGCCGGGCTTAGTGCGTCTCGACTTCCCGCGGCTTGATCTTGCTGTAGCAGGCGCTGCAGTAGACCGGCCGTTCGCCGCGGGGGACGAACGGGACTTCGGTCATCTGGCCGCAATCGGCGCAGGACGCGGGATGCATTTGCCGCGGGGTCTTGCCGCCAAAACTGGCGAAGTTGCCGTAGCGCACATAGCCGTCGTTCTGTTCAAGCGTGCTCTGGGTCGCACGCCGCGAAGAGCGGCAGGACTGGCAGCGGGTGGGCTCGTTCATGAGCCCCTTGTTCGCGTAGAACTCCTGCTCGCCGGCGGTGAATACGAAGTTGGTGCCGCAATCGCGGCAAGCGATCTGCTTGTCAGCAAAGGCCAAGGGGAAAGGACTCCTGTTATCCGCACCATGCGGGACTCACTTCATCGTACCAGACCCGGCAACGCGGTGTCCGAACCACCGAGGATTGAACCACCAAGGCACCAAGGGGCTTCTTGTTGCCCGACGGCTCACCGGGGCGGGCTCACGGGCGGGGTGCCAGGGCGGCTGCGGTCGCGCGCGGTACGAACTCAGAACCAGCCACCTGAAAGATTCTTGGTGTCTTGGTGGTTATCTTCGCGCGGGCAGGCGGACCGTGAAGGTAGCGCCGTGGCCGGGCGGAGACTCAACACCGATGCGCCCCCCGTGCGCCGTGACGATCCATTGGGCGATGGCGAGGCCGAGCCCGGTGCCGCCGGATGAGCGCGCTTTGTCGCCCCGGTAGAAGCGGTCGAAGATGAGTGGCTGGTCTTCCGGCGGGATGCCCGGGCCCGTGTCCGTCACCGAGAAGGCGACGTTCCGGCCATCTCGCCACGACTTTACGGTGACCTGTCCGCGCGGCGGCGTGAACTTGAGTGCGTTATCCAGGAGGATGGCGCCGAGCTGGCGGAGCCGCTGCTGGTCGCCTTCCAGTTCGCCGCTGGCGAGCCGGGCGGAGAGCTGGACGCCCTTGCTCTCGGCGAGCGCCGTCATGTCGCGCACAAGCGAGTCGAGCAGTTCGTCCAGGTCCAGGCGCTGCTTCTCGAGCTGGACTCGCTGCTCATCGGCGCGGGCGAGGGTGAGGAGGTCGCCGACGAGTCTGGCCATGTGGTCCGCTTCTTCGTTGATCGCCGCCACCTGGTCGATGTTCGCTTCTACCGTCTGGTCCGGGTGGCGCAGCACCAGCTCCGCGTTTGCCTTCATCACGGAGACGGGCGTGCGAAGTTCGTGCGAGGCATCGGAAACGAAACGGCGCTGGGTTTCGAGCGTGGCGCGGATCGGGACGAGCGTCCGCCCGGCAATCCAGAAGCCTCCAACGGCCGCCAGGGCAACACCCGCGACACCGCCCACTCCCAGGACGATCGCGAGGGCGCGCAACTGGTAATCGCGCGCTTCAAGGGAGCGCCCCACGATCAGCCGCCCATCGGGTTGCCCGGGGATCGGCTGTGCCGTGGAGACCACCCGGTAGTGCCCGTCTTCGTCGTCGAACTCCGCCCAGGCCGTCGTCCCAGCCTGCGAGCCGCCGAGCCGGGCGAGCGGGAAGTGTTCGAGCTCCAGGTTGCGCGGGTTGGCCAGGACTTCACCGCCGGCGGTGGCGAGGATGTAGAAGACGTCGCTCGAGATCCCTCCAAACGAGTCCCGCGGGCGGTCGTCCCGATTGCTCTCATCAACAGGCATGGGGTGTCGTGGCCGGGCCGGGAACGCGCCCTCCGCGATCATGAACGGCGGAACAGCCTGGAGGTCCTCGAGCGACCGGGTGAGGGAGTCGTCGATCTCGTCGTCCAGTTGGTTGCCAAGGATCACATACGCCGCGACGCCGGTCAGCAAGAAGATGACGGCCATGGCGCCCGCGTACCAGAGAGCCAGGCGGAGACGGGCGCGTTCAAACATCAGTTCGCCCTGATCGCATAGCCGGCGCCGCGGATCGTCCGGATGAGCTTAAGTTCCGAGTCCTTGTCGACTTTGGCGCGAAGGTAGTGGATGTAGGTATCCACGACGTTCGATTCCGTGAGGACATCGTAGTTCCAGACGAGTTCGAGCAGTTGGGAGCGGGTCAGGACCTGGCCGGGGTGGCGCATCAGCGCTTCGAGCAGGGTGAACTCCTTGGTCGTCAGTTCGATGCGGCGGCCATCGCGGGTTGCTTCCCGCGAACGGAGGTCCAGCTCCAGGTCGGCGAGGGTGAGGACGTTGCCGTTCGCGGGGGACATCTGTTGCCGCCGGCCGATCGCGCGGATGCGGGCGAGCAGCTCCGCCAGGGCGAACGGCTTCACCAGGTAGTCGTCGGCTCCGGCGTCCAGCCCCTCCACGCGGTCCTGGATCGAATCTCGCGCGGTGAGCATGAGGATGGGGGTCGCGTCCCCGCTGGCGCGCAGCCGCCTGGCGATCTCGTAGCCGTTCATCGTGGGCAGCATCACGTCCAGGACAATGACGTCGTAATCCTCGCTCTTTGCCTGGGCATAGGCGTCGCCGCCGTCGGCGGCATGGTCGACTACGTGGCCCTCTTCTTCCAGGACGCGCTTCACGGCGGTGGCGAGGCGGCGTTCGTCCTCAACCAGGAGGATGTGCATGGTTCCATGGAAACACATTTCCGCGCCGCTGTTCATTAGAGAATTCCAATCCCGTTCTCACGCAAGCTGAAGAGAAGGCCGGCATCCTCAGGTCATTAACCCACGGAGGAACTTCATGGACGGACGTCTCGCACTCTATTCCGGCGCGGTATTCGCTGGCGTCCTTCTTGCTGGCGCACTCGTGATCAAGCCCGGCTCGGGTGACGCCGCCAGCGGTGCATCCGGCGCCCTGGTCGAGGCGAACTCCACCAGCACGAGCAGCGGGACCGGCCAGGGCGGCGACAGCCGCGGCTTCGTCTCCCGCCTCACGAGCTTCGTCCGCGGCGATGACGATGACGACGAGTATGAGGACGGCGAGCAGGCGCGCGGCGACGACAACGAAGGGGACGACGACTAGTGGCCAAGAAGCAGTACACGGGCGCGAAGGTGACGGTGGTGGCGGTTTCGGCGGCGGCGCTTGTGTATGGCACGGCGTGGTTCAGCCTGCAGCCGCAGCCCGAGGCAGCAACCGCCTCGGTCAGTCAGCCAGGCACCCCATCCACTGGGGTAGTGTCTCCCACCCCCAGCACGGCTGCTTCGGTCGCCTCGCAATCAACGGCGGCCGCTGGCCGTGCACCGCAGGCGCCCGTGATGCGGGCCAAGAAATCGCGGGCTTCCTGATGAACCGGGACGTGGTCGTGGCCGGCGGCATCCTCGTGGCGAGCCTCTTCGGCGGCCTCGCCCTCAACTCTGGCGACCTGGGGACGCTGCCCTGGGTCATCAGCCGGGTTTCCGGGCTCATCGCGTTCGTCCTCTTCTCAAGCTCGGTTGTCTTCGGCCTTCTGATCAGCACGAAAGCCGCGGATGGCGCCCTTTCGCGGCCGTTCGTGTTCAGCATCCATCGGTTCTTGAGCGTGCTGACGCTCAGCTTCCTCGCCGTCCATGCGGGCGCTCTGCTTTTTGATGGCTTCCTCCACTTCGGCCCGCTTTCGCTGATAGTGCCGTTCGCCTCTCCGTACCGGCCGCTCTGGGTTGGGCTGGGCGTCATTTCCGCATGGGCCACGGCGATCGTGGCGGCCAGTTTCTGGATGCGCGGCCGCATCGGCCAGAAGGCCTGGCGGAAGCTGCACTACGCCTGCTTCGGCGCCTACCTCCTGGCGTTCGTCCACGGCATGACCGCCGGCACGGATACTGCGGTGCCACTGGTGAGCTGGATGTACGTGGTCTCGTTTGGCCTGGTCGCCGCGCTGCTCGCCTACCGCATCGGGATGGCCGGACAGCCGGCACGCAAGCCAGTCCGCGCGGCGCGTCCGGCGGGCGCCAGGTCGTTGAAGGCCGGGTAGGTTCCCTCCGCCGGCCGATCCATCCGCTCGGGCTGGGGAAGCGCCTCAGCCCGGGCTTCGTCTTCTTCCCTAAATGCCGCCGCTGAACGTGTCGCAGGCGTCCATGTCGCCCTCTTCAAACCCGATTGTGAACCACTTCTGGCGCTGTTCAGATGAACCGTGGGTCCAGGTTTCCGGGTTCACCGTCCCCTGAAATTCCTTCTGAATTCGGTCATCACCCACCGCCGAGGCGGCATCCAGCCCAGCGGCGATGTCCTCCTGGGAGAGGCTGGTGATGAAGCCGGTCTCCGTGGCGTTGTTCGCCCATACGCCCGCCAGGCAGTCGGCCTGCAGCTCGGAGCGCACGGCCTTGCTGGTAGGACCCTCCCGGTCGTTGCCTATCTTCGAGAGCGTGCCCTCCAGGTCCTGCACGTGGTGGCCGTACTCGTGCGCGAGGATGTAGGCCTCCGCGAACGGGCCGCCGCGGGCGCCGAACTTGGTCTGGAGCTCCTTGAAGAAGCCGAGGTCGATGTAGACCTTCTTGTCGGCGGGGCAGTAGAACGGACCCACGGCCGAGCTTGCCGTGCCGCAGCCGGTCGGCACCTGGCCGGAGAAGAACGTGGTCTGGCTGGGGACGTAGGTGCCGCCGCGGCGCTTGTACTCGTCCGTCCAGTACTTCTGGATACTGTTGACGAAGGCGACGATCCGGCAATCGTCGCGGCGTTCGGCGTCGGCGCCAGTCTGGCAATCCTGGGCGAGAGTACTGCCGCCGGGGGCCTCTCCGCCCGTCGTGAGGTCTTGCAGGCTGCCCAGCCCGCCGAGGCCACCTTCTGTGCTCAGCGGGTTGCCGCCCAGCAGCAGCACGATCACGGCGAAGAGGAGCCCGATCCCGCCACCGCCGATAGCGATGCCACCCGGCAGACCTCCCATTCTTCGGCCGCGCTGGTCACTGACCTGTGAGGTATCGAGCTTCGCATCGTCGTTGATGTCCATACGACCGAGTGTACGACAGCGATGTCAGCCCCGCCGCCGGGGAGGCGCGGTCTTAACGGACGCCGCTCAGGCTGGCGGCGATGCGCTTTCCGATGCGAGGTTCGGCTCGCCCGGCATCACCCAGAGGAAGATGAAGCCAACGATCCCGGCGAAGGCCGAAGCGGCGAGGATGCCCATCTTCGCATCCGAGACGAGGGCCTCCGAATCGAAGGCGAGGCCGGCGATGAAGATGGAGACCGTGAAGCCGATCCCCCCAAGCAACCCCGCGCCAAGGATGTGGCTGTAGCCTGTATTCTCCGGGAGTTGGGCCAGACCAAAACGGCAGGCGAGCCAGGCTGCGGCGAAGATGCCCAGCGGTTTGCCGATCACGAGTCCCCCCACTACGCCAAGGGTCACATCGCTTGAGGCTGCATCGCTGATGGCGCCGCCGGAGAGGGGAATGCCGGCGTTGGCCAGGGCGAAGACGGGCATGATGAGATAGCTGACCCACGGGTGGAGCAGGTGTTCGAGGCGGTCCAGCGGAGACGCACTGTCGCGGCTGAGACGCTCCATCTGCAAGAGGGCATCCTGCTTGACCGCGTGTTCCCCGTCCCCCTCGTGGCGGCGAAACCGCTCGATCAGCCCCCTGGCACTCGTTTCGAACCCCTCCTCGTCGTAGTACGGGCGTGAGGGCGTAAGCATGGCGAGGAAGACGCCGGTGAGGGTAGCGTGGATGCCGGTCTTCAGCATCGCCATCCAGAGCACGGCGCCGAGCGCGACATAGACATCGACCGAGCGCATCCCGGCGCGGTTCGCGGCGACGATGATGGCGATCACGGCCAGCGCCCAGAACACGGCCTCCATCGAGAGGCTTTCGGTGTAGAAGACGGCGATGACGCCGATGGCGGCGAGGTCGTCCACGATGGCGAGGGCGAGGAGGAAGACCTTGAGCGAAAACGGCGCGCGCCGTCCGAGGAGGGCGAGCACGCCCAGGGCGAAAGCGATGTCCGTCGCCATCGGGATGCCCCAGCCCGCCTGTCCATCCCCGCCGGCGTTGAAGGCCGCATAGATGAGCGCGGGCACGGCCATGCCGCCAATCGCGGCTGCGACTGGCAACGCCGCCTTGCGTGGCGATGCCAGCTCCCCGTGCAGCAGTTCCCGTTTGATCTCCAGCCCAACGACGAAGAAGAAAACGGTCATCAGGCCGTCGTTGACGAGGTGGCCCAGGGTTTCGTCGATGGCAAAGAGGTTGAGGTCCAGGCTGAGGTGGGCGTCCCAGAGGTCGTGGTAAGACTGATCCCAGGGCGAGTTGGCCCAGGCGAGCGCGGCAGCCGCGGCGATGAGAAGGACGATGCCGCCGGAGGCTTCCGTCTGGATGAACGCTTGCGCGGGGCCAACAAAGACGTTGGCGGCGAAGCGGCGGCTGGCAGCGAAGGCTCCGGGGCGAAGATCCATCGCCCCCTACAATACCGCGTTGAGGAACCACCGAGACACAGAGGTTTGCACAATGGAGTGTCAGCTCAGGGAGGAAGGCTCAAAGAGTCTCTGTGTCTCGGTGGTTCAAAAGGGTTCCGGCAGCCACAATCCGAGGCGGGAGTGGAGGGGATCCGGTGGTCCTCGCCGTCTTCAAAACGGTTGCCCCGTCGCAAGCGCGGTGGGGGGTGGGTTCGACTCCCATGCACTCCCGCCAGCGGATCTGAACCACCGAGACACCGAGGGTGGTTGGTGGGACGCCGGGCGCCGCGATGATGACCCTCGGAACCACCAATTCACGCATCACTTGATGCGTGATGTACCATCATGGCAAGGGAGATCGCCATGCGTACCACGGTGAACCTTGACGAAGAACTGCTCGAACAGGCCCAGCGAGCGACCGGCATGACCGAGCGTGGTGCGCTCCTGCGGGCCGGGCTGATTGCGCTGATCGAGCGGGAGAGCGCGCGCCGTCTCGCACGGTTGGGAGGCACGGAGCCACAACTGAAGCCCGTGCCGCGGCGGCGTGAAGAGCCGGCGTGATCCTCGTCGATACTTCTGTCTGGGTTGATCACCTCCGCTCGAGTTAACCTGCGCTGGTGTCCGCGCTGGAAGCCGGCCTCGTGGCAATACATCCATTTGTGGTGGGAGAGATTGCCTGCGGAAACGTGCGGAATCGCGCCGAGATCATCGCGTTACTGCAGCATCTGCCAGCCGCGCCTGTGGCGACCGACGCCGAAGCGCTCGCCCTCATCGACGCCCGCTCTTTGATGGGGCGCGGAATCGGGTACATCGATGTCCATCTGCTGGCCTCGGCGGCACTGGCGGGAGACATGCGGCTGTGGACGCGTGATCGTCGCCTGGCCGCGGTCGCCGCAGACATCCAACTGGCGTTTCAGGAGAGCGGATAGTCGCCGGGGCGGGGCGATTCTCGCGCAGCCTTCGTCATCAGTTCAATTGACTTGGCGCGATCCTCCCCTCAGCGGATGAAGTCCATATCCGTCTGGTTGTGCTGGTAAAGCTGCTTTTCGCCCTTGTCGCCCGGTCCATCGCCGGAGTCGCCCGGTTCTGCGGTGCGCGCCATGTCGCCGAAATCGCGTTTGGGCGTCTGGCGGGCGGCACCCGTGGCGAGCGCCCCGCCGGCAGTGTCGAGCCCCGCTTTCATGCGGCCTGCCTCTGTCCCGGAAGCGGATTCTTTTTCACCCATTGTCTTGCTCCCTGGCCCACGAATGGGCGGCATCACACTACACCGGGCCTGCCACCAGCGGAAGCGCCAACTGTCGTGATGAGCCGGTGGAACAAGCGGAGGCGTCCCCCCTTCAGGCGGCGCGCTGTTCGTCTCCGCGGCTGTGTGGCCGCAGGATCCATTTCACACGGTCTCCCTCCGAGCCGCGGAGTGCCTCCTGGAGTTCGTCCAGTTCGCTGCGCGCGGCAAGGATGCTGGCGCGTTGCTGCTCCATCGCACCCGCCAGCGACTTCACGCGTGAGAGGATGGCGGTCAGCTGCGGGTCGTCTTCAAGGTGGCTCATGCCTCTTCTAACGGACTGGGCGGGGCGGACACAACGGCACGTCACCCGCCATCCACCTGTTGTCCCCCGAAGTCGTCTCCGGACCCTCTTGCAAATGCCGCGATACGTCATATTCGCCTGCCCGGCGAGTCTGGCCGGCCCGCCCGTTAAGCAGGATGGCAGCCATGAGGTCGTCAACTTTACTGGGACGCGGATGGTTCACGGACGGCCTCGGCGCCCTTCGGGACCGCTTTCCTGGCGTGCACTTCCCGCCCGCGGACTTCGAAGGAGGGCGAGAGTTCGAGCACCTTCTTGGCCGCCGAGGCCTTCACCTCCACGAAAGCGAAGCTGGCGTAGAGGTCAATCGTCCCGATGGTGGACGGCGCAACGCCGGCGCCAGTGGAGAACGCCTCCACGATGTCCTGGGGGCGAATACCCTGCTTCCGGCCCGCGTCGAGGAAGAGGCGGGTCATGCCGTGCTCGTTGCCCTTGCTTTCCGCCGGGGGCAGCTCGACCGGCTCGCCGAGGTCTTCCGCCCAGATCGGTTCGCGGCCGCTGGGGTCGCTGACGGCGAGGTAGACGGCCGCGCGGGCGATCGCGAGTGGGTCGTGCTCCTGGGCGAGTCCTTCGATCAGGCGGGTGTATGCCCGGCCAGAACCGGCCTCGATCGCCCCGCGCAGGGCGTCAACGAACGCCTCCCGGCGGCGGGCGATGATGTCCTCCGGCGTGGGCAGGGTGAGGGGCTTCATCTTCTTGCCAACCTGCTGTTCGATGAAGCGCAGGAGGCGGAATTCGCGCGGGGTCACGAGGGTGATGGCTTCACCGGCCTTCCCGGCCCGGCCGGTACGGCCCACCCGGTGGACGTAGGCGTCGGCGTCGTCCGGGATGTCGTAGTTGATCACGTGCGAGACGTCCGGGATATCCAGCCCACGGGCGGCGACGTCGGTCGCCACCAGCAGTTCAGCGCGGCCGTCGCGGAAGGCGCGGAGCTGCTGTTCGCGCATCGCCTGGCTGATGTCGCCGTGGATGGCGGCGGCGCTGTAGCCGCGTGATTCCAGCGCTTCCGTGAGCGTATCCACCTCGCGCTTCGTGCGGCAGAAGATGATGGCGGACTGGGGCGATTCGAAATCGAGGATCAGGCTGAGGACTTCGATCTTCCGGGGATAGGGGACCTGGTAGAAGAACTGGCGAGTCTGCGGCGCGGTGCGCGTTTCCTGGGCGATGACCACGCGTTCCGGGTCGCGCAGGTATTGCCGGGCGAGGCCTTCGATGCGGGTGGGTATCGTCGCGGAGAAGAGCGCGATCTGCCGCTCGGCGGGCACCTGGTCGAGGATGAACTCGATGTCCTCCAGGAACCCCATGTCCAGCATTTCGTCCGCTTCATCGAGGACGACGGTGCGGACGGCGTCCAGCTTCAGGGTCCCGCGGCGGACGTGGTCCATCATCCGTCCCGGCGTGCCGACGACGATCTGGACGCCCGCGTGGAGGGCGCGCAACTGGCGGTCATACGCCTGGCCGCCATAGAGCGGCAGGACGGAGATGTTGCGCGAGCGTCCCATGGCGTGGACAGCCTCCGCCACCTGGACCGCGAGTTCACGCGTCGGGAGGACGACGATCGCCTGGACGGCGCGGGAGGCTACGTCGACCTGTTCGACGAGAGGGATGGCGAAAGCGGCCGTCTTGCCGGTGCCGGTTTGGGCCTGGGCGATCACGTCCTTGCCGGCCATGAGCGGCGGGATGGCGTGGACCTGGATAGGTGTCGGCTCTTCGTAGCCCAGGCCGTCGATGGTCTGGAGGAGCGCTGGAGAAAGGCCGAGGTCGCTGAAGGCGGTCATGCGTGGGTGTCCCTTTTGTCGCGCGGCGCCCGGCAGGCGGGGCGCGTGAATCCATTATGGCTCGCGGCGCGGTAGGCGGGTTTTGGCGGACCGCAACGCAGATGTGGTCACCGGGGTGAGCGTGGGGTTGGCGGATTCCACGGGCGTATACTGTGCCCATGGTGATCTCCGCCGAGTCTTCCCAGCAGATTCACGTCTCCGCTTACCATGGTGCCCGCATGACGGAAGAGGAGTACCTGGCGCTTCCAGACGAAAAGCCCGGTCTTGAGTACATCGACGGGATGGTGATTCAGAAACCAATGGGTGACGAAGAACATGGTGTCCTGGCCGGCGAATTCATCATCAGGCTCGGAGCCTTCCGGGCGCAGTTTGGCGGACGTGTTGGACCGGAGATCCGAGCCCGTTTCCCTGGTGCGAACTACCGGCTGCCAGATGTCAGCTACTACGCCAGGGGCAAGCCGTTCGGCCGACAGCTCCCGCCAACCCTCGCGGTCGAAATCCGCTCGGAGGGCCAGACGCGCAGCGAGCTCCGGGCCAAGTGCCGCTTCTTTCGCGCGAACGGCGTCGATGAGTGCTGGCTGGTGGACCCGCGGCTCCGGACGGTTGAACAGTTCAGCAGCGAAGGCGAGTTCATCCTCGGCGCGGACCAGACGCTCGTTTCAACGGCGCTGCCGGGCTTCGAACTGGCGCTGGGCGAACTGTTCGCCGCCCTCGAACCCGAAGCATGAAGGTGACCTTCTGCGGCACCGCCTCGAGCGAAATTACGCCGCCGCGCGCCGCGACCTCCATCCTCGTGCAACAGGGCGACGACGCGCTCCTCCTGGACTGTGGCCCGGGCTCGCTCTTCCGCATCCTCGAAACCGGCATCTCGCTCCGCCAGATCAGGGCGGCGCTCATCAGCCACCTCCACATGGACCACGTCCAGGGGTTCCCGGAGCTGCTCGCCCAGATGGTCTTCCCGAACGGCGTCATCCCGGAGGTCCAGGGACCGCCGGGCACGGCAGAGTACGTGCGCCGGGCGGCACACCTCACCCAACTGGTTTCCCGCCCTCCGGGGACGCCGGAGTACGACACGCCGTTTGACGTCCCGGTGGCTGAAGTTGGCGACGGCGACGAGCGCGACGTGCTCGGCATCGCGGTGCGGTCTGTGGTCGTCCCCCATTCGCCAGACCTGGTTGCTCTGGCGCGGCGGTTGGAGGTTGGCGGCCGGAGCCTCGTCTTCAGCGGCGATGTGGCCCCGGCGCCAGAGATCATGGTGCCGCTCGCGGATGGCGCGGACCTGCTCGTGCATGAGGTCTATTCAGCCGAGGGGATCGAGGACTGGGTGTTGGGGATGCGCGAAACAACCGCCGAGCGCATCCGGGCGGCTTTCGCACGCACCCATTCGGACCTGCCGGCGGTGTGCGCGATTGCCAGCGCAGCCGGGGCAAGAAAGCTCGTCCTCACCCACCTGAACCCGGGCGAAAAGCCCGCGCGGCTGCTCGCTCAGGCGGCGAAGCTGTTCCCTCGTGAAGTTGTCATCGCCGAAGACGGTTTGGCGCTGGAAGTCTGAACTTCAGAACCAGCCGCGGCGGCGGAAGAAGAGCGCCATCCCGGCGGCGATGCCAACCATGGAGACAACCATCGCCAGGAAGCCCCAGTTGCTGTGCAGCCCGGGGACGTTATCGAAGTTCGTGCCGAAGATGCCCGTGATAACCGTCGATGGCAGCATGAGCGCGCTCACCACCGCCAGTACCTTCATCACTTCGCTCAGCCGGTTGTTGACCGCGCTCAGGTAGGTGCTGAGCGCGACTTCGGCGTCTTCGCGCACGCCCTCAAGGGAGAGGTCGATGCGCACGAGGTGGTCGTAGATGTCGCGGAAGTAGATGCGGTTCGCTTCATCCACGACGGTGAATTCACCGCGGCTGAGGCGCTGCATGACGGCGAGTTCGGGCGTGAGGATGCGCCGGATCCGCCCCGCATGCGCGCGGATCTCCAGCGTCTGTTGGTGCTCAGAGCCCTGGCGCCCCTTGAGGACGATCGCATCCTGCATCGCATCCAGGTCTTCGGCGAGAGCGTTGACGCAGGGGAGGATGTCGTCGACCACCCGGTCCGCCAGCTCATAGAGCAACCCATCCGGGCCCGGCCGCACGCCGATCCCCTGCCTGAGGGCCTCAACCAGTGCCGCGCTGGGCGCGCGCCCGGCGCTATCGGCGGTGGCGATGGGGCGATCCTGGTAGGTGATCAGGAAGTCCCGGCCAAGGAAGATGTCCAGCTCCTCGGTATCCGGGCCCCCTGGCCTTTCAACCACCGCCTGCAGGACGATGAACAGGTGTTCCCCGAAATCATCAACCTTCGGGGCGTGGAGGAGCGTGGAGCGGCAGTCTTCGACGGCCAGCGGATGGAGATGGAACCGCTCCGCGAGTTCACCAAGCGCCGGGTCATCCGCGCCCGTGATGTCAAACCAGGTGAACGCCGCGCCCGCGGTTTCACCCTCGCGCCAGTGCCCGTCAGCAAACGACCAGCTTTGCATTGGTGGGAAGTATAAGGAGGACGCACACTCCGGGGCTCTACAGCGGGGCCTGCATGGACGATGCTTAGCATGTCGTGCCGCTCGCTTCTCGCCCTGCCCTGCTTCTCGTCGTGGTTTCGCTGGGATTTGCCCTCCTTGGGGCGGGCCTGGCGCGCGGCGAGTCGCCCGGCGCCGAAGGCAATGGTCGCGTCTTCCACGACCTCACGCCCAATGAGGGCTGGCTGGCGCCGGTGGGCGAGCGCCCGCTACGCCCGGCAACGGCCCAGACCGTGATCGGCGAGGACGAGCGGATCCGCATCCCGGATACGACGATCTACCCCTTCAGCGCAGTCGCCTACCTCGAGCTGTTCAACGCCGCCGGAGAGGTGATCGCCCTCTGCAGCGGGACATTCATCGGGCCGGACGCCCTGCTTACCGCCGGACATTGCCTCTGGGACACCGCGAACCGCCGCTGGAACGCCGAGCGCATCCGCGTGGTGCCAGCCAAGGACGAGGGCTTCGAACCGTACGGCTCGCAGTTCGCGACCGACTGGTGGGTGCCGGACGGGTTCGTTGACACGGACGGGGGCGTGGACTTCGACTGGGGGCTGGTCCGCCTTCCAGACGACCGGCTGACGCGCCAGGCGTCGTGGTTGCCCATCGCGGTGCTGGGCACGGCCTCGCTGCAATCGGCCCGCTTTACGCCGGCGATTGTTGGCTATCCGGTGGACAAGCCCGCGCAGACCATGTGGGGCCATTCGCGCCGGGCGTTTACCGGCGTGGAGGCCTACCGGCTGTTCTACGACATCGATACCTCGGCCGGCCAGAGCGGCTCCGCCATCTGGTCGCTGGACCAGGGAGCGACGCTGGGCTACGTGGTTGGGATCCACACCCAGGGCGCCGGTGGGCCCGGCGACAACAGCGGCTCCCGGATCGACCAGGAGCTGCTGAACGATCTGCTCGCCGGCTGCGCCGTGATGGCCTGCACGATCGACTCGATCGTTGAAGGCGCGCCGGCCACGCCGGCTACATCGCCCACGGCGGCTCCCACGCCAACGCCGCAGACGCCCTCCGGGCCGCGCCCGTTTTGGGCGGCGCTGCCAGCGCTCTCCAGGGACTGACGAGCGCTGCCGCGGCGGCACTCCGCATTTCACGGACCAGAGCACGGTAGACTGTGTCTGTGGAGAACGGGGAGATGCGCAAGCTGCTGGAAGGTGTCGCCGCGGGCACCCTCGCGGTCGACGCCGCCGCCCGCCAGCTTGAGACTGCGCCGTTCACGGACCTCGGGTTCGCCAACGTGGACCACCACCGCGCGATGCGCGACGGCCTGCCAGAGGTGGTGCTGGCCCTGGGCAAGACGCCTGGCCAGGTGGCGGCGATCGCCGCCGAAGTGTTCGCAGCGGCGGGCCGGGTGCTCGTAACCCGCGTCGAGCCGCCTCACCTGGATGCGCTGCAGGCCGCAATCCCTGGCGTCCAGTGCGACATCCACGCGCGACTGGCCTGGCACGACCCGCATCCGCGGCCCAGGGAGGGCAACGTGGCCGTCGTCTCAGCGGGCACGTCCGATATCCCCGTGGCAGAAGAAGCGGCGCTCACGGCCGAGATGATGGGCGCGAACGTGCACCGCCACTTCGATGTTGGCGTCGCGGGGCTTCACCGCCTCGCCGGCCGGATCGACGGCCTGCGCGCCGCGAACGCCCTGGTGGTGGTCGCGGGGATGGAAGGGGCGCTGCCGAGCGTCATCGGCGGGCTGGTCGCGAACCCCGTCATCGCCTGCCCGACCTCGGTCGGCTACGGCGCGTCGTTCGGAGGGCTCGCGGCGCTGCTTGGCATGTTGAACAGCTGTGCGACCGGGGTGACGGTGGTGAACATCGATAACGGCTTCGGCGCCGGTTTCATGGCTGCGACGATTAACCGGTTGGCCGTCGCCCCCCGATGACAAGCCTCGTCTTCGATTGCTTCTCCGGGATCGCCGGGGACATGACGATAGCCGCGCTGGTTGATGCGGGGGCGCCGCTGGAGGATCTGGTTGCTGGATTAGCTGGCCTGGGCCTGCCGCCTTTCACGCTGGCAGCCGAACGAGTTGTGCGCGGTGGAATCGAGGCTTCCTATCTGCGCGTCGCGGTCGAGCATGAACGCACGTATCAGCCGGACGAGATGCGAGCGGTGGTGTGCGGCGGCAGCCTTCCCGCGCGAGTGGAGGCGCGTGCCCTGGCGGCGATCGGCTGGCTGGAGAAAGGCGAAGCCCTCGCCCACAACACGGATCGGCCGCACCTGCACGAAGCCGGCGGCGTGGACGCGCTGATCGACATCGTCGGGTCGATGCTCGCGCTGGAGGCCCTCGGCGTGGAGGATGCCGCCTGCCCCGTGGTGACCGTTGGCTCGGGGACCATCGCCCGCACGGAGCACGGACCGATACCGGCCGCGCCAGGCCCCGCGGCGGCCCACATCCTCCAGCAGGCCGGGTTCGCCGTACGCTTTGTCGAATCGGCCCACGAACTGGTGACACCGACGGGCGCGGCGATTCTCGCCGCGGTCGCCCGCCCCGGGGCGGCGACCATCACCATCACCGGCCAGGGAACCGGCGCGGGCGCGTTCGACCCGCCAAACCGGCCCAACGCCCTTCGCGTCTTCCTCGGGACGCAGCCAGCCGCGGCTGGCCTGATCACGCGCGAACTGGTGGAGCTGGCCGCGAACATCGACGACATGCCGCCATCGCTGCTCGCCCACGCCCGCGACCGGATGATGGAAGAGGGCGCGCTGGACGCCTGGCTGGAGCCAATTGGGATGAAGAAGGGCCGCGCGGCGTCCAAGCTCTGTGTGCTCGTCCCGACGGAAGAAGAGGGGCGGTTCGCCGCGCTGTTTCTGCGCGAGACCACGACGCTCGGCGTGCGCGTAACTGCCGCGCGCCGCCACGAAGCGCCACGCCGCTTTGAGACGTTCAACAGTTCGCTCGGGCCGGTGCGGGTGAAAGTCGCGACCGTTCCCGGCGGGGAGCGGAGGACGTTGGAGTTCGAGGACGTCAAGGCGATCGCTGCCGCGCAAGGGCTGCCCGCCATCGAAGTGCAGCGGATGTTGGAAGCGGAACTTGAACAGCGGATACGCCCCTGAGCCGCGCCGCCGGAAAGCATGGCCGTTGGGGCCAGCCGAACCGGCCCCAACGGCCCCGGAACCCGCCGCGGGAGAAGCGTACTGTCCTGCTCAGAGAACGCCACGGGAAGGGAGATGGACACCATGAACGCAATCAAGCTTCACGTGCTCTACGGAGTCTGGGAGGTCGACAGGTAACGCGTGACCGGCAGCAGCGACAACGGCCAGCGGATTCAATATGTAACAACCACCGCCGGGACAACACAGACCAGCATGACTGGCGCCCCGGTGGCCTCCTCCGAGGCAACGGCCAAAGAAGACGCGAGGACGTTCGGCACAAGAGTTGCTGAAGGCGAAAGAAACGGGCCCCGGCCTAAAGCCGGGGCCTGTTCGCGTGGCGCGGTGACTACGAAACCGGCGAAGCCTTCGCCAGGAACTCCACCACCGCTGCGCTGTAGACCGGGGTCACCGCGGTCGTGTGGTCGCCAGGCACCTTCACATACGTGCAGCCGGGTATCGCCGCCGCCAGCCTGTCCGCCGACACGATCAACGTGTCGGCTTCGCCGACGATGACCATGACAGGGTTCTGGATCGCCCGGAGCCTGCCGGGGTCGGCCCCTTCGCGCCCGGAGCGCATGACCGCCGCGAGGGCAAGCAGGTCGGCGCCGGTGGACTTCGCGAAGACGCGGAAACCCTTCGCCGTCGCGTCGGTGATCTCTCC
This sequence comes from Anaerolinea sp., assembly GCA_013822275.1. Lineage (GTDB taxonomy): Bacteria > Chloroflexota > Dehalococcoidia > Tepidiformales > Tepidiformaceae > PNKC01. The sequence goes on from PNKC01000018.1 coordinate 44,627, forward strand.
GCTGTCCTTCGCTTCGAGGGCCTCGGCGATGGCGTTGCTGCCTTCGCGCGGCCGTCCCCCGCTGAGGAGGGCGTCGCCCATCCCGCCGAAGATCACCGCCCGGAAGCGCTCCGGGTAACGGGTGACCAACTGAGCGCTGATCCCGGCGCCCATGGAGTAACCCATCAGGTCCGCTTTCGTGATGCCGAGCTGGTCCATGAGGTTGAGGACGTCGTCAGCCATCTTCGTGCCGCCGTAGGCCGCCGGGTCGTGCGGGGTTGAGCTGCGGCCGTGGCCGCGGCAATCCAGCGCCGTGACGCGGCGCCCGCTGGCGACAAGCGCATCAACGACGCCCGGACCGCGCCAGTTCCCCTGCAGGCTGCTGGCGAAGCCGTGGACGAGGACGATGTCTGGCCCCACGCCCTCCTGGATGAAGTTGATAGTGACGCCGTTGGATTCGAACGTGGGCAAGGCGAGCCCCTCCGCGCAGGTTTCAAGTGGCCGGATTATGCGCCTACGGCAGGGCGAGGTCGAAACGGTAAGCCAGCCCGGATTGCCCGACCGCAACCTCGAAGCTCGTATGCACGCCGCTGACGAGGATGCCCATCATCGACCCGACTTCGTTGATGCAGCGGGGCTCCTGCCCGCCGCCACCGGCGGCCCAGTCGATGCGGAACCCTCCCGCCGCCAGCGTGTAGGCGGAAGGGCCGGGCAAGCCGTCAAACGTCAGTGTGATGAGCGTGTTCGCGGGCGCTGGCTCGCCGCCGATCGTGAACAGGCCGAAGATCGTGTTCGCCGGAAAGGGAGGGCCGTTTGGCGTCGGGCCGCAGTAACCCGGGCCGGGTGGTGGAGGGACGGGCCGCGCTGGCCCTGGTGTTGGCTCCGGGGTTGGCAGGTCTTCGCGCGCCACCAGCGGGAGGAACGCGCGGTTTGTCAGCTCCGGCGGCTGCTGGGCCGCTCCCGAGGCCGCGAAGAGCATGGCTCCGAGCCCGAAGAGGGCAACCACGGCTATGAGGCGGCGGCGTTGCATCGCTCCATGCTCACCCGCCGGGGGTCGCGAGGGCAAACGCCAGGGTTAGCGTTCGCTGACCGGCGGGCTATTCCCGGGCGCGTTGCGGCGGCAGACCGCGGCCACGCCAAGCATCGCCACGCAGATCAGCGCGGTCAATGCGATCCCCCGCGATGGCCCGGCCGCAACCAGCACGCGCCCCTGGAACCAGGGGAAAACGATGCCGCCCGCGTTGCCGATCGTAACCATGGTCGCCGGGGCGCCCGCCGCGGACCCCTGGCTCGCGATCGTGATCGCGGCTGGCCAGATAGGCCCGAAGAAGAGTCCCGTGCCGAACTCCGCCGCCGCTCCGATTGCCAGCGAGCCGTCCGCCAGGGCGAGCGCGGCGCTTGTGACCAGGGCCCCCGCGATAGAGGCGAGCAGCACGGTAAGCGGCCCAACCCCCCGCGCAAACAGGATACCGCTCGCCACGCGGCCCAGGGCGAGCGCCCCCCAGTAGCCGGATGCGACCGCCGCCCCCGCCATCACGCCCGCGCCGAATGCTTCCGTCGAGTACGACGAGACCCACGACCCGAGCCCAATCTCCGCCCCGACGTAGAGGAACAGCACTGCGCCCATCACCCAGATCGCCCGGTTGGCGCGGCCCCCGGTCGTCGCTTCGTGGTGAGGTGGCGGATGAGTGCGCGGTGCGCTCAACAAGACCGACGCAGCGGCGAGAGCGAGGATCGCCACCCCGCCATAGACCGCCGTAAGGCTCTCCCAGCGGCTCAGCACAAACCCCGCCCAGAGTGGCCCCAACACCGCGCCCACCGCGAACCAGAGGTTCAGACGGTTGATCGAATGGGGCACGTCCTTCGCGGTCGTGGCAATGGCCGAGTGGGCGGCAGCGACGAGGAAGCCGTCGCCGAAGCCGAGGAGGGTGACCGAGGCCAGGGCGACCGGCCAGGACCCGGCGGTCGCCAATCCGGCAACCCCCGCCGCCGCGAGCACGAGGCCCTCGGCGGCGAAAGGCCGCGCCTCCAGCCGGTGGAGCCAGAGTGCCATCGCCCCGGACGCTGTGATCGAACCCACGAACAGCACCGTGAGCAGCAGCCCAGCCTGGTCAAGCGAGACGCCGTGTTCCTTTGCCAGGAAGGGCAGCGCCGGGCCGAACGAGGTCGCCCAGATGCCGACGCAGAACAGGCCCGCGAACGAACCCCAGTGCAGCCGGGCCGTACCCGCGGCGTCAGTCAACGCGCCGCGCGATGCGCCCGTCCCAGCGCATCCATTCGATGGCGCCGCTGCTGTCGCGCAGGAACTCGGCCCGCTCGCCTCGCCGCGAGCCCGTCACCACCGCCGTGGTGTCAGTCCCGGTGAAGACGAGCTCCGCCGGTTCCGATGGCAGCGGCCTGTGCTGGCGCTCGGAGAACTGGCGCTCCGGACTGGCGTCGATCACCACGAGTTTGCCGTTGCGAGGGGTCACTTCCAGCCGCGCGAGAACCGCCTGGTAGACACCCGCGTACTCTCGGACGTCTGGCTGGTTGAGAGCAGCCGTGATCGGGGCCGGTTGCCAGCCAAGGAAGTGGCGCTTGCACGCGTCCGCCACCGTCTGGCGCACCTCGCGTCCACTGTCACTGTTCGTCAGGACGGTGACTGCGAAGCCGCGGCCGGGCATCAGTTCGAACGCGGAGAGGTGGCCGTTCGTAGCGCCACCGTGCTTCACAATGCGGTCCTCGCCATCGCCGTCCAGCATCCAGGAGATCCCGATGGTGTCGCACATGCTGCCGGCAGAGGCGTGGGTCGTCTGCATAAGGGCGGTTGTGCCGGGCTTGAGGATCTGGGCTCCGCCGGGCGTGATGCCGCCGTCCACGTGCATGCGGGCATAGGCGATCTGATCGATGACGTTCGAGATCACGCCGCCGCCCGGTGCGATGCTGCGTGGCGTATTCCAGGGCCGCGCAACCCGTGGGCCTTTCGCCCTGCGGATATGCCCGGCGGCGACCGAATGGACGATCGCGTCCTCGGCGAAGTAGGTCGAGTGGTCCATCCCCAGGGGCGCCAAGATGCGCTCGCGGATGACCGCTTCGAAGGGAATCCCTCGTAGCGTGGCGACCACGTGGCCGAGCACGTAGAAGCCGGCGTTGCTGTAGCTGAAGGTTGTCCCGGCGGGCACAAGTTGGCGCGAATTGGCCATCTTCGCGACGATCCTCCCGAGGGCGTCGTCGCCGCGGCCGGTGTCTTTGAAGTAGTCTCCCACGAACCCGCCGTAGTGGGTGGCCAGGTGGCGCAGTGTGAGCCGGGCGGCGTCCTCTTCGGATCGCACCCGGAAGCCGGGCAGGTAGTCGCGGATCTTCGCGGAGAGGTCTATTCGCCCCTCGTCCGCAAGCTGCATGAGCGCGGTTGCCGTGAAGGTCTTGGAGGTCGACCCAATCTGGAAGAGCGTTTCCGGTCCAACGGGCGATGGGTGGTCAACATTCGTGACGCCGTAGCCGCCGGCGTAGACGCGGCCTTCGTGAAGGACCCCGACGGCGACGCCCGGCACTTCCAGCCGCGCCATTTCGTCCCGCGCGAAGACGGCAATCTCGTCCGGGAGCGGCAGCCAGTCAGTCATGGGCCGGAGTCTACGCCAACGGCGCCCGCGTCAGAACCGGGGTGGGCGCTTTTCGACGAGGGCCCGCACGCCCTCCCGGTACTCCGGCTCGGTCATCATCCGGTTGAGCAGGTCCTCGGAATCGCGGACGGCGGAGGCCGCGTCCTGGTGCAGGTCGCGATAAATCTGCCGCTTCGTCTCTTTGATGGACGACGGCGAGACCTGGGTCGCAAGCATCCCGGCGTAGCCGCGGGCGTGGTCCAGCATCTCTTCCACGGTTTCGAAACAGCCGTTGAGCAGCCCCATCCGCTGCGCTTCCTCCGCCAGCACGACGCGGCTGGAGAGCAGCATGTCGTTCGCGTGGGTGACGCCGATAAGCCTGGGGAGCAGCCAGGAAAGGCCGTATTCCGCCGGCAGGCCGAGCTTGCCGTGGGCGGTGGTGAGCTTCGCCCCGGCCACCGCGAAACGGAGGTCGGCGAAACAGGCGAGCACCAGGCCAACGCCAGCCGCCGGGCCGTTGATCGCGGCGATGACCGGCTTTGTCAGGCCGAAATGGTAGGCGAAATTGGCGTCGAACTCCGGCTGCGCACCAAACCCGGGCATCGCCAGTTCGGCGGCGTTGGTACCCGGGTCGTACCCGCCCTTTTCGATGTGGCCCTCGAGCGCCGCTGCATCGGCGCCCGCGCAGAACGCCCGCCCGGCGCCCGTGACGATGATCACGCGCACGTCCGAGTCGGCCTCCGCCTGGGCGAGGCACCAGCGGTACTCCGTGTGCATCCGGCCGGTCCAGGCGTTCATCCGGTGGGGCCGGTTCAGGGTGATCGTCGCTATCCGCTCAGCGGACGCGTACGTTACGGCCTTCAGCTGCATGACGTCATTGTCCCAGTTCGGCGCGAGTGGGCATATCCCGGGGGGTCTATCGGCCCGGTCAATTGTGCGCATCAACATTGCGTATATCAGGCCGGAACTGGCCTGGCGGTGTGGAAAACCCTCATCTACCGACGGGTAAACGGTGGCGATACTCGACATGCCACTGCAATGGGGGCTTTGAGCCAATTTCGGTGGAGTTAGACGTGATGCGTTCGTTCAACAATCTCGGTATTCGCGCCAAGTTACTCGGCGGCTTTGCCGCCGTGCTAGTCCTAACCGGCGGTGTTGCCCTGTTCGGAATACGGGGAATCAACGCCGGCGAGCAGCGCGCAACGACCATGTACGAACAGAACGTTCTGGGGACGCACTGGGCCAACCAGGCATTGGTCTGGATGGTCGCGAGTGGCCGCGAACAACAGACTGCGATCTTGAACGCGGGCAACCCTGAAAAACTGACGGGAGCGATCAAGCAGAGCCGGGAGGAGATGGCCGCAGCGCAGACGGCGAACAAAGAGTACCACGCCACCTTGGTCAGCGAAGGCGATGAGCAGCAGTGGGCTGCTGCCGAGGCGCAGATCGAGGGCGTAATCGCCGACCGCGAGGCGCTCCTCAAGAAGCTTGAGGCCGGGGACGTGGAGGGAGCGAAAGCGGCCGGGGCGGCGCTGGCGCCGAAAATCGCCGAAATGAACAAGACAGTCAACTCGGCTATCGACGACAACCTCAAGCAGAGCAAGGAGATCGCCGCTGCGTCGACCAATGCGGCTCGGTCCGACCGGAATACCCTCCTGGCCATGACGGCCGCTTCGGCCCTGCTGGGCCTTGGCGCGGGCTACTTTATCGCAAGGCAGATCAAGGGCGGTG
>PNKC01000019.1 GCA_013822275.1 Anaerolinea sp.
AAGGATCAGCGCGGCCGCGGCGCCGATTATCAGGGCGGGCGAGGCGAGCAGGAGGGGGTCGCTGGTCAACCCGCCGGTCGCGGACGGGGTGAAGACGGAGCCGCGTTCGCGAAGTTCGAACAGCAGCAGGAGTGCCGCCGCCGCCATGCCCAGATCCAGGTAGTAGCGCTGGATGAACGAAGCTCCCGGCCGCGCTTCTGCCCTCCGCAAGGCGGTCGCGCTCTTCATTGCCACCAGGGCGCCAGGCACGATGAACGCCACCAGCGAGAGGACAACGCCTCCCGCCCCCATCGCGAACGCCAGCGGCGGCAGGCTCACCGGCAGCAGTTCACTGTTCGAAACGTTACTGAAGAGCGGCGTCAGGCCCAGCAGGGCCGTGGCCCCGGACGCCAGAAAGGGCGCCGCCAGGGTAACCGGCACGCCGACTGTGAGTCCCTGGATGAGGAACAGCAGCAACACCTGGCCCATACTCGCGCCGCGGCTGCGCAAGAGCGCGATCTCCGCCGCCTGGCGTTCCACCAGCAGTGCCGCGACGATCGCAACGTAAAACAGCGCGATGGCGGTAATCTGTAACAGGAGGATCGTCAGCGGTTTCCGCTGAAAGGTCGAACTCGTACGGTACTGTTCCAGCGTCCCCGTCAGCGGGTGGGACACGAGCCCCTGGAGCGGCCCAAGCTCGGCCTGCAAGGAGGCCAAATCCGCCAGCGCTCGCTCGAAGTTCCCGTGGTTCAGTGCGTCCGCGTCCGCGTAGACGTACCAGGAAGCCGACGAACGGTAGGAAGGGAGCGAAGCCTCCGCTACCTTCAGGAGTGCCGCGTGGTCCGCGAACATCGGCGCGATGGCGGGCTCCGGCCGTGGCTGCTCGATCTTGTTGAAGAAGCGCGCCGCCCCGAGCACCCACCACAGTTCTTCCTCGTCCGTCGGCGCCAGAATCCCAACCATCACCGCCGGGAACTGGAACGAAAGGAGCGCCGTGGGGTCGCACGGCGGGGGTGGGGGGTCTTCCTCCCAGCGCCGGGGGCAGGTGTCAATCGTGTCCTGGAGCGTGAACCGGTCGCCCACGCGCAACCCGGCGACGCTTGCGGCCGGCGCCCCCATGGCAACTTCGAGCACCCCGTCCGCCGCCGCCGGGAGGCGCCCTTCCACCACGTTCACGTGAGTTTCGTAGCCGGTTAGCGAGCGCGGCTGGCCGAGGATGCGCGTTTCCAGGGCGCTCGTCGCCGCGTTCTCGACGAGGAACTTCCCGAGCGTCACTCCCTGGGCGCTCGAGGCTGTGAACCAGCCGGCGCGCCCCTCAATCTGCGTCGAAACCGCCGCCCGAACCGCCTGACCGTCGGGCGAACCTGCCGGCAGCTCGTTCAGCTCCACCCAGAGCGCGTACCGGCCGCCCGTCTCATCGCGGACGAGGAAACGGAGGCCAAGGTCCGACATCGCGCGGGCGTAAATCGGCGCGCTGGCAAGCAGCACCGCGGCGACGACGATGCCGAGCGCCATCACGCCCATCATCCCGCGCCCCGCGAAGCTCCTCCGTAACGCCAGTGGCAGCAGTGGTCCCATGAGCGCGAATCATACGGGCGTAGCGGCCGAGCGTCAGAGCCAGAACCGGGGGGTTAAGTGAAAGGGGCCGGCGCCCATCGCGCCGGCCCCTTTCGGGAGGTTGGCCCGGTTGAGAAGAACTAGTTCTTCACGCCGGAGTGGATCTGGAGGTTGCCCCCGTCGAGCTGATGGCGATGGACGTCGTCGGCGTCCAACAGGCCCTCAGGGCTGCATCGTTCGTCGTTGTCGGCGAAATCACCTTCCGTCGGCGCAGGGCCTGCGGGGCCGGCCGGGTTATACGAGTCATAGAGGACCGCGTCCGCGGAACTGAGCAACTGGTAGCGGATGGCGTCGTTGTCCTTGCCGGGCTCGCCGAAGTCGGCGAACCAGACGTTGAGTTTGTAGCCGGGTAGGCCGTTGAGCGTGCCGAGAGCCTGGAAGTACCCCGAATTGGCGTTCGCCGGCGGCGGGTTAGACACCGGGCCGCAAACGTTGCCGAATTGGAGCACCGTGAACGATGTGGACTTGAAGTGGGCCCCGTCGTAGGTGGTCCCCACCACGTTTTGGAACTGGACGTTCCAGTTGCCGACGAGGCTGAAGTCGGCCAGGTAGCCGACATTGCCGCCCCAGCTGATCCTCTCGGCGTTCTTGCCGTTGCCGGTATCAATGAAACCGCCGCCCGTGAGGAAGCCCTCCGGCACGCGGATCGTCTTGACTTCGGAGATCACCCGGCCGTTTGCGTCAGTGAGGAGCACACCGTTTACGCGGGCAACGTCTCGACAGGTGTACGTCCCGCCGGGCGCGTTAGCAGCGACCGAGATCGTCTCTGTGAAGACCGCCTGGCCTCCACTCGGGATCGTCTGTGGGTTTGGGGTAAAGGTGGTGGAGATCGGCGCTGTGCAGGTGCTCTCCATCGAGACTTCGACCTCGATCGCCGAGAGCGCCGCCAAAATGGCCGCCCCGATGTTGGATCCGTCCGAACTCAGTGCTTGCGTCGAACCGCCGGTGGCTGCGGCAAGGCTATTGAGTTCCCCGCCAGCGCCAGGAGCTTTGAGGCCGACGACGACGATATTCTGGGCGGTGAGAGCGGTGATAGTGGAAGCACTGCCGTTGATGTACGTAGGGGCATCCGCCGGTACGTGGAAAGTCGCATCCGTTGCGACGACCAGCACACGCTGCGCGCCGGAACTACTGTCCCGCCACCCACAGTCTGGCTGAGTGCCCAACGTCGGGTCGCTGAACGACCCAGGCCCCGCAGCCGCCACGATCGCGTCGTATTGCGCTTCGGGGAGGTCGTCCCCGCCACCGGCCGTGAGTCCCGCAACACCTGCAAGCCAGTTTGGCTTCGCGGCGTTCATGGGGCTGAGGTTGCGGTAAACCCAATCCCCCGGAGAGCCGCCTGTGGTCGGATAATCCCGGAATCCGCTGACTGCGAACTGCGCTCCGGGGCTGCCAGCAACGACCGTGTCGTAGATGGCAGACGCCGCTGTCTGAAGGTTGGCAATGTCGTCGCCGAAGGAGCCGGTTTCGTCTTCCAGAAGGCAGACATCGACAATCGGTGGAAGGCTGGCGACGGACACGGTCTTCTGGATGGCCACGTTCCCGCCGGGGAAGATCACTTCGTTGATTTCCCGGGGCTGGATATCGGTCGTGGCGCAGACAGCGTCGATCTCGGCGTCGCCGTCATCGACCTCGGCGGCTGGCCCCCCGCGTACGACGGTGATGTACTGCCAGGCCGTGGTGAACGTCCAGAGTGAGACGTGGTCATCCGAAATCCAGGCGGCGTCGAACCCCTCGTCGTAGATGACCCTGATATTCCCTACCTCGGTCAGCGCGCCGGCCGTGGCGCCACCATAAACGGTGGCCTCCAGTGCCTCACCTAAGACATCGCCGGCTGGCGTCGGGTGGTCGATGGAAGGGAACAGCAAGACACTGTTACGGGCGGAACCGAGGTCGAACGCGAGCCCCAGTCCGGCCGTGTCGTGGACCCAGCGATGGTCCGGCGAGTTCCCCTGTGTGGTTAGCGGCTCGGGCGTGACGTAGGCGTACGTCGCGGGATCGACCTGGTGGCCGGCCCCGTCCGCTCCGCTCAGTAGCGTGCCGCAAGCACTCCAGGCTTGCACCGTTGCCGTCTCGTGAACGTGCCCGTCGGCGTCCTTGGGGAAGTCGTGTGCGATTGTGCGTGTGATTCCGAATACTGGGGCGGCGATCAGGATCGCGATGGCCGCCATTGCCCATTTCACGAAAGACCTGCGCATTGAGTCCTCCTCTGCCTACAACCAGGCAGAACGTAAAGAGGCGCGCGTGAGGCGGGGGCGCGCGGGCGTCTCAAGGCATCCGCAGCGTGGTCAACAGCTGTTGGGCTGACGCGGGATTGTCGCTCCAGGTCACCTCCTCCCTGCGTGGGGCCGCAGCACCCTGGCGGCCAGTCACGAGAGGTTTCCTCACCGTTGCACGGGCCATTGCATGCGTGTAATGCCGAAGGCGACAGATTTTGATGCAACGGGCGGCGCCCTGTCAACACATCTCTTCGGCCTTCCTGCGAAAGGCGGCAGCGCGTACCCCTTTATCTATCGCGCGGGCCAGTCGTTGACACCCTTCCCCGGCGGGAACACAATCCTTCCTGCAATTGCCCTGGGCCGGGGCAGCCCCTCATCGCCCAACCTCCGACCGGGCATTCGCGCCATTAGAAAAGGAGGATCCAGCTTGGCAGAAGCAACCGCCGCCGCGCCCGAACTCAGGCCGCTCGTCCCACACCTCACCCTCGGGGCAACCCGCGACCAGGACTACCTCAACGGTGCCCGCTGCACCAACTGCAAGGCCACCTACGCCGGCCCTCGAATGTACTGCTCCAAATGCAGTGGCCAGGGCCCCTTCGAAAGCGTGAAGCTCTCCAAAGAAGGTGAAGTCCACGTTTGGACCATCATCCATCAGGCCACGCCCTACGTTCAGGCCCCCTACATCGCTGCCATCGTTGATCTGCCCGAAGGCGTCTCCGTTAACACCAACATCGTGGGCGTGGACCCGAAGCCAGAGAACATGAAGTTCGGCATGAAGGTCAAGATGTTCACGGAGAAGGTCTCCGAAGACAAGGAAGGCAACGCCTACGTCGCCTACCGCTTCCAGCCCGTCTAGCCCCGGCGTTCGCCGCCAACTCGCCATAACAAAGGAGATCTCATGCGAGAAGTAGCAGTCATCGGCGTATCCATGATCAAGTTCGGGCGCTACCCGGACCGCGACGTTTCTCAGCTCGCCGCCCAGGCCGGCCACGAAGCGCTCAAAGACGCTGGCGTCCAGATGAAGGACATCGAGTCCCTCTACAGCGGCAACCTCTATGCTACCTCCGGCTCCGGCCAGCGCATCCTTCAGCAGATGGGCCAGACCGGCATCCCGGTCGTCAACGTGGCCAATGCCTGCGCCACCGGGTCCACCGCCTTCCGCGAGGCCTACTTCGCGGTTGCCTCCGGCGCGTTCGACATGGTCATGGCACTCGGCAGCGAGCAGATGGGCAAGCAGGGCCTGCTCGGCTCCCGCGGCGACCCGGCGACCAGCCTCGAAGGCCGCGTCGGCTCCTACATGATGCCCGCCGTCTTCGGCATGGCCGGCATGGAGCACGCCAAGAAGTACGGCACGCAGCAGGAGCACTTCGCCCTTGCCAGCGTCAAGAACCACTTCCACAGCACCCAGAACCCCCTCGCCCAGTACCAGAAGGAATCGCCCCTGGACGAGGTCATGAACGGGCGCGTCATCGCCTACCCGAACACGCTCCTGATGTGCTGCCCGACCGGAGACGGCGCCGCCGCCGCCATCCTCTGCTCAATGGACAAGGCCCGCCAGTACACCACCCAGCCGATCAAAGTGGCCGCCAGCGTCCTCACCAGCGACCCCTACACGGACCGCGACCTGACGCTGCCCGACATCAACACCCTCACGCGCAATGCCGCCGCCATCGCCTACAAGCAGGCCGGCATCGGGCCAGAGGACCTCAGCCAGGTTGAGCTGCACGATTGCTTCGCCACCGCCGAGCTCCTGCACTACGAGAACCTTGGCCTCTGCGACGAGGGCATGGCCGGCAAGCACGTCGCCAGCGGTGCTCCCTGGATCGGCAACAAGATCCCGACCAAGTACCAGGAAGACGTTGCACCCTTCCAGGACAAGTCCTACAAGCCGAAGACCACGGCCGTGGTCAACGCCAGCGGCGGCCTCCTCTCGAAGGGCCACCCGCTTGGCGCGACCGGTGTCGCCAACATCGCCGAGATCGTCTGGCACCTGCGTGGCCAGGCGGGCAACCGTCAGGTTGAAGGCTCGAAGGTGGGCATGGCCCACGTCATCGGCCTCTGCTCGGCCTGCACACTGAACATCCTCGTCAAGTAGCTTCGGGCTACCAGCAAGCGCAACGAAGGAGGCGGCCCGATTTCGGGCCGCCTCCTCCCTTTCGGGCGATGCACTCTGTGTTCGAATTCCACCACCACATTATCGAACGCATGCTCCAACGTGGCGTCACGGAAGCTCAGGTAGTTGACGTACTCGATCATGGGTGGTTCGGGGACGACGCTCGGCCCGGTTTCCCACGTCAAAGTGATGGTCTTCTCGTACAACGCCCTCTGGGAGGGACGCTACTTCGAGGAGCAGGAAGTCGCGGTATACTTCAAACAGGATGGCGGGGAGATTACCTTGCTGACGGTGAAGTGCCGGTGCGGCAGGGGCTTTCCAAGGGTGTCACATTGAAGGTTGAATACGATCCCGCGCGCGATCTGCTGTACGTCTGGTTCGCCGCGCCCGCCACTCGGGCCGCGCGCACGCAGACGCTCGCGCCGGGAGTCAACGTGGACTTTGACCGGGACGATCATCTTGTCGGGATTGAAGTCCTCGATGCTCGCCAAGTACTGGGACCTGACTTGACAGTGGAATTCGCGTTCGCCCCCGCCTGACCTCTCCTTGCGTCTGTTTGCTACCCTGTTGGCATGACCCAGGCTGAACTGCTGGTTGATGGCAAGAAGCTGAAACGCGCGGACGACCCGTCATACGTGGCGCGCGGCCCGATGTCGTTCGAAGAATACTTGCAGTGGGAGTACGAAGGTGGCCTCACCGAATGGGTGGACGGCGAGGTGTTCGTCTACATGACTGCCAGCAACCGGCACCAGAAGATCCTTGACTTCCTCTACCGTCTCATCGGCAACTGGGCAGAACTCACGGGTGCCGGCGAGGTCCGGTCTGCACCGTATCCCATGCAGGCCCGCGCGGGTGGTTCAGGGAGGGAGCCAGACATCGTCTTCGTGCGGCGAGAGCATCTCGACCGGTTCGGCGACCAACACCTCATCGGCCCGCCCGACCTCGCCGTGGAGATTGTTTCGCCAGACAGCGTTGCCCGCGACCGGGTCACCAAACTCCGCGAATACGCCCAGGCTGGCATCCCCGAGTACTGGATCGTCGATGCCCGCGCGGGCCAGAACCGGGCGGACTTTCACACGCTTTCAGCAGACGGGTCCTACGTCGCCGTGGATCTCGCCGAAGGCGTGTTCCGTTCGACTGTGCTCGAAGGCTTCTGGCTGCGCCCAGAATGGCTCTGGGAGCCGGAACCGAAGCCCATGGCGGCCCTGCGCGAGATCATGGGGGGCGTCTTCTAACTGGTTGGTCCTTACGTTCGCCTGCAGGTCCCCGTGGGCCCGGACACGCCTCACGGCACGACGAGTTCGATGTGGCCGAGGAGCGGCGAGCCGGCGGGGAGGGACGCCGTCGCCGACTGATCCAGCGTGGCGAGCGTTCCCTGGCGGGCGGCTGCGAGCGCAAGGAGATAGCGGTCGGTGAGCTGTCCCCGGCCCTGCAGGTGCGGAAGGGTGTCCAGGAACCGGTTGTCGGACAGCGGAAGGTCGTCCGGCCAGAACACGTGATGGCTCCGAGAGGATTTCGGTGAGGAGCCCGGCCGCGCGCCCGGCCGATACCATGCCCTGAGATACCGCCGGCGCGGCGAGCACTCTCACGCACCCAAGCTGCGTCAGTGGACAAGTTGCCCAGCCGGCGGCGCGGACCGTGGCAAACCATCGCTGGGCCGTGTTGTGGTGGACGTGCCGAGGCCACAACAGCGCCACCAGGATGTTGACATCGAGCAGCCGCGCGCCCTCGCTCATGGGAACCGCGCCAGGATCCGCGCGACCTCGGAGTCCTCCAGTTCCGGAAGTTCCGGCGGAGCGTCGAACACGCGCACACCCGCGGCGGAGTCGCGAAGCCCCATGCGCGTGATCCCGCGCCGCGCGAGGCTCGATACAGCCCGGCCAAGCGGGATGTGTTGCGCTTCAGCCAACTGGCGTGCCGCTTCGAGGACATCATCGTCGATAGACAGGGTCGTACGCATGATGCAATTGTAGCACTTGATGCGTGACCTCCACGGCGACATCATCCCGGCGAGGCCCGCTCCGCTCGCAACCTGTGGCCCGGCCTGGCCCGCCCGAACCCGCGGAGCCCTGGACAACCCTCGGGCCGGCACCCCTGTTAAGCTGGGCGCACTCGTGTAAGGTTGCGCTCCATGTCCCACTCCTCAACCTTTCAGTCGCTCGTCACCCCACCGGACGATGTCCGTGGCATCTACGCCACCTGGATCTGCGTTGGCAAAGGGACGGTGCTTGTCACACCGGGGTCCGAAGGTCTCCGCCTTCCCGAGGCGGTGCATCCCCGCGACCTGGGCATCCACGTCGACCACGAACACTTCCTCGGGCTGCTTGATGGGATCCCGGTGTGGGCGGCTGGCATCGACGCCCCCGGTGATACGCCGGAGCCGTTTAGCCACGAGAATTTGTTCACGCTGTTTCAGCACCTGCCGGAGCAGACCTGGCACCTCGCCGGCCGCGCCGTCCAGATCGCGGAGTGGCACCGCACACACCAGTTCTGTGGCCGCTGCGGCGAACGAACGGACGAGGCGACTGGCGAACGGGCCCGCAAATGCCCCTCCTGCAACCTCCTCGCCTTCCCGCGGCTTTCGCCCGCCGTGATCACCTTGATTGAACGTGGCAACGAGGCGCTGCTTGCGCGAGGCCGCACCTTCGGGGCGAACCCCATGTACTCAACGCTTGCAGGCTTCGTGGAGCCCGGCGAAACGCTGGAACAGTGCGTCGCCCGCGAGGTGCGCGAGGAGGTGGGCGTGGAAGTCACGGACATCCGCTACATGCGCAGCCAGCCGTGGCCGTTCCCCAACTCCCTGATGCTTGGCTTCAACGCGAAGTATGCAGGCGGCGATATTGTCTGCGACCCAACGGAGATCGTGGACGCGCAATGGTTCCGCGCGGATGATCTGCCCAACATCCCCGGCAAGCTCTCCATCGCCCGCTGGCTCATTGATGAGTGGCGCGAACGGTGCGTTTAGACGACCCCCATTCTGATACCCTTAGCCCATGACACAGGCTGAAGTCCTGATTGACGGCAAGCGGCTGATCCCCAGCGATAGTCCCGAGTACCTTGCCAGCGGCCCCATGTCCTTCGAAGAGTTCCTCGATTGGGAGTATGAGGGGGGGCTCACCGAGTGGGTCGATGGGGAGGTGTTCGTCTACGTGACCAACAACTATGAGCACCAGGTCATGCTTGACTTCCTCCATCGCCTGCTCGGGGATTGGGCGGAGCTCACGGGCGCGGGCCGGGTAATCACCGCTCCCTACGCGATTGAGTCTGCTCACGGTGGCGCCGGCCGCGAACCGGACCTGATCTTCGTCGCCACCGAACACCAGGACAGGTTGCAGTCGAGACACCTCCGCGGCGCTCCCGACCTGGCAATCGAAATCGTCTCGCCGGAGTCCGTGGCTCGCGATCGGGTTACGAAGCTCCGTGAGTACGAACGTTCCGGCGTGCCCGAATACTGGGTGATTGACAGCCGGCCGCGGATGCGCCGCGCCTATTTCTACTCGCTCCAGCCCTCCGGATCGTATGAAGAGATCGAGGTCGCGGATGGGCGGATGTGGTCCCGGGTCCTTGAAGGCTTTTGGTTGAAACTGGAGTGGCTCTGGGCTGCCGACCCGAAGCCGCTCGCGGCGTTGCGCGAGATCATGGGCGGAAGCCTGTAGCGCCCGTCATCCGCCCCGCGAGCGGCTTCGACGGTCTCCAACAGATGGCAGCAACGCATCAACCACGTCCGATTCGCGCTTCCGCCCCGCGCCGTGCAAGATCCCGCTCACACGAGAAGCTTCGGAGGCCGGGATGAGCCGCTACGACAACTGGCGCGATGAATATCAATCGCGATTGAAGACCCCCGCGCAGGCGATGGAAGTGGTCAAAGAGGGTGACCTGGTCGGCATCACCATCCTTGCCCCCACAGCCCTGACAACCGCCTTCGAGGCCCGGGCGAAGGAGCTGGGCAAAGTCAGTATTCGCGGCCTGGCGCCTCGCGAGCCGAACCTCTACAACCCGTCGGCGTTCCGGGGCGAGCGCGAGATCGAGATCTTCATCGGCGATGGCCTGCGCCCGGCGCACGATGCCAAGGTGGCCACCTATCTGCCGAACACGTTCATGCTGGGTATGAAAGCGTTTGACGACGGCCGCCCCGAAGCCCGCATCCCGGATGTCTTCCTCACGCCGTGCAGCCCGCCGAATGAAGCAGGCTATGTGCACTTCGGCGCCCACATGTGGCAGCGGCGTTCCTACGCGAAGCGCTGCCCGGTCACTATCGCGATGGTAGACCCGAATATATACCCCGTGTACGGCGACGTCTGGATGCACGTAAGCGAAATCCACACCTTCGTCGAGGGCGCCATCCAGCCGGTCGATGTCGCAGCCATCGAAACACGCGTGAACACGCTTTCACCGGAAGCCGACCGCCCGGAACTGCTCTCCCTCCTGAAGACCTGCAGCCCGGACCAGCTTGCCCTCGTCGAGCAGCTCTTCCACATGATGCCCCCGGCCCTCATCAAGCAGGCTCTGGGCCTCGCCGACGTGGACCCCGAAGCGCAGGCCATCGCCGACAACATCCGCCAGCTCATCCGCGATGGCGACACAATCCAGGTTGGCGTCGGTCAGCCGAGTTCGCTGATGTTCAAAGCCGGCGCATTCGACGACGCCAAGCACCTCGGCCTGCATACGGAGCTTGGCTCCCCCGGGCTGGCGAAGCTCTGGCAGCGGGGCATCCTGGACAACTCGATGAAGACGATCCACCGCGGGAAGTCGGTGGCTGTCGCCTGGAGCGGTTGCGACGGCGAGGACCTGAAGATCATCGCCAACAATCCCGCCTTCGAGTTGTACGACCCCGACTACCTGCTCAACCCACGCCTCATGTCCCAGAACCGCAACATGACCTCCATCAATAGCGCCATCGCCGTTGACCTCCTCGGCCAGATCGCGAGCGAGGACCGCTTCGGCGGACACATGGTCAACGGCACGGGCGGCCAGCCGGATACGCACATCTCGGCGGCGCTCTCGCCCGGTGGCCGCGCCATCACGGTGATGCGTTCGACGGCCCTCGAAGGGACGCTGACGAAGGTTGTCGCCCGCCACGAAGCGGGCACGCTCGTCACGATCCCGCGCTACCTCGCCGACACCATCGTCACCGAGCACGGCGTCGCGCGCCTGCTGGACAAGAACCACCGGCAGCGCGCCGCGGAACTCATCAACATCGCCCACCCGGATTTCCGCGCCGAGCTTCGCCAGCAGGCGAACGAACTGGTCGGAAGTCTTTGAACTTGGTGTCTTGGTGGTTCAACTACATGCCGATGAGGTCCGCCTTATCGACGGTGTTCTGCCAGAGGCGGGCCGAGGCTGCATCCACCATGACGCCGTCGACCGCGACCGCGCCGAGGCCCTGCGCCTCCGCTTCGCGCATCGCGGCGATCATCTTCCGTGCTCGCTCGACGTGCTTCGCGCTTGGCGAGAACACGTCCGTGGCGATTTCGATCTGGCTCGGGTGGATGCACCACTTCCCCACGAAGCCGAGCACGGCTGCCCGCGTGCACTCGCGCCGGTATCCCTCGCCGTCCTTGAAGTCCGCGAACGGGCCATCCACCGCATCGATGCCAGCGGCCCGCGCGGCGATGACGACCTTGTTGCGGGCGTAGTGCCAGACGTCGCCCGGATAGTCGTTGCTGACGCCGCCCACGGCATCCACGCGTACGCCCTGAGAAGCCGAGTAGTCTCCAGGCCCGAAGATCAGTGCTTCGAGCCGGGGCGTCGAGCGGGCGATGGCTTCGGCGTTGACCATCGCCTCGACCTCTTCGATGAGCACTTCCAGGCCGATCCGCCGCTCCCACCCACGCTTCTTCTCAATCTGCGTCAGAAGCGTGTCGACCCAGCGCACGTCCTCGGCGGTCTTCACCTTGGGGATGATGATGATGTCGAGATGCTCCCCGGCCTCTTCTACCACGTGGATGATGTCCTCGTAGGCGTACTGGGTTTCGAGGTTGTTGACCCGGACGGCGCGGGTCTTTCGCCCCCAGTCGTGCGTCTTGAGAGCATGCACGACCTTGGCGCGGGCGGGGACCTTCTCGTTGGGGGCAACAGCGTCCTCCAGGTCTAGGAACACGAAGTCGGCCGCGCTCCCCGCGGCCTTCTCCATCATCTTTTCGCTGCTGCCGGGGGTGGAAAGCTCTGAACGGCGTAGTCGCATCATCTCGGTACCTCGTTTGTGCTGGGACGGCCTGGGCCGTGCCGTCGGCGGATCGACCCAGGGGCGTTAGTGGGGCGCCCAGTAGCTTCGCCGCTTGATGAGAACCCGGCGTTCGCCCTCGAACACCGTCTTGCCTTCCTGGTTCAGTCCCAGGTGCCGAAACAGCACCTCGCCGGCATCCTCGCGCCCGTTGCCGGCCGTTTCAAGCACCTCGGTGTAGGCGTAAAGCGTGTCGCCATGGTGCACGGGAGTCCGGAACCGGATCTTATTCAGGCCGAGTTCCCTCAGGGCGTTTTCGCCGGTGTCCTGCATCGCCAGCCCGATGACCATCGAGGCGGTAATCCCCCCAAAGACGATGCGCTGCCCCATCGGCCCTTTCGCCATCTGGTCTTCGTTGAAATGGCCCTGGGCCGTGTTCATCACCAGGTTCGTGATGAGCACGCCGTCCATCTCGGTGATCGTCTTCCCGCGGGCGTGCTGGTACGCGTCGCCCACCTGGAAGTCTTCGAAGTAGTTGTCGTTGCCTGTAATGGTCATTCGCGAGTCCTTTTAAGAGTCTGAATTAAGAGCTACAATAGGGTCTGGAGGTGTGGAATGAACGAAGTGCGACTTACGGATGGTGTCGTTCCGCTGGCAGCGTTCAAGACCCAGGCGTCCCGGTTCCTGAGGCAAGCGGCGGAGACGGAACGCCCGATCGTGATCACGCTCAACGGCCGCGCTGCCGGAGTGCTGATTTCGCCCGCGGTGTACGAAGAGCTGCGCCGCGACCGCGACTTGTTCGAAATGGTGGCCAAGGGCGTTGAGTCGCTGGACGCCGGCAAGTTCGTTGAGCAGGAGGCGGTAGAGGCGTGGCTCAGCACATGGGGCACAGATGCTGAGATCCCGCGCCCAGAGTGAAGGTGCGATGGAGCCCCGAGGCCTACGAGGATCTCGACAACCTGCGCGGGTGGGTCGCTCGTCAGCGTCCGGACGCCAGCGTGCGTGTCGCCGCCCGCATCGTCCAGGCATCCCGGCGCCTCGGGCGATTTCCCAACAGCGGCAAGTTGGGGCGGGTTCCCGAAAGCCGTGAGGCGCCAGTTCCGGGTGTCCCATGGATCCTTCAGTACCGCATTAAGGACAACCACGTTGAGATCATCCGCGTCATCCACGGCGCCCAGGACTTCCCCGCGGGCCCCGGCGACTGACATCAGCGGTCCCCGATAATCCGGTCCGAGATTATCCGGAGCTGGATTTCGCTCGTGCCTTCGAAGATCTTGGTCAAGCGGGCGTCCCGCCAGTAGCGTTCGATCGGCAGGTCCGTCGTGTAGCCGTAGCCGCCGTGAATCTGGAGCGCCTGGCTGGTGACACGCTCGGCCATCTCGCTCGCGAACCACTTCGCCATGCCCGCCTCCTTGTCGCAGCGGCGGCCCGTGTCGATCGCGTCGCAGACGAAGTAGGTAAGCTGGCGCGCCGCTTCGATCTCGGCCGCCATCTCCGCGAGCTTGAAGCGGATGGCCTGGAAGTTTGATATTGGCTGCCGGAACTGCACTCGCTGTTTGGCGTAGACGATCGAATCCTCCAGCGCCCCGCGCGAAAGGCCAATGGCGCGTGCCGCCGTGTGCGCCCGCGCCCCTTCCAGGAACCCCACGGCGGACTTGAAGCCGCTGTCGTTGCCAGCGCGGTCCTGTCCGAGTTGGGCGCTCAACGGCACGCGGAAGTCATCGAAGCGCAACTCCCAGGTGCGCCAGCCGTGGTAGCCGATCTTGTTGACTGGCGTCCCATGGATGCCTTCGGGAAGGCTGCCCCGCTCCTTTTCGAAGAAGAACATGCTGGTCCCGGCATGTCGCCGCGCCTCGTCCATGTCCTGCGTCCGGCAGAGGACGGTCATGTAGTCGGCGCCGTCGGCGAAGGTGCACCACATCTTGCTCCCGTTGATCACCCACTCGTCGCCGTCGCGGCGCGCCCGGCACTGGATGTTCGCGAGGTCTGAGCCCGCGTCGGCTTCGGAGAGGGCGACGGCGCCGAGGAACTCTCCCTTCGCCATCCGGGGGAGGTAGTTCTGCTTCTGCTCCTCGCTGAAGCCTCCGCCGAGCCCGTTGCCCCGGGCGATGATGCTCGCCACGCTCATCCAGCCGCGGGCCAGCTCTTCCGTGACGAGGATGTACTCGAACACACCCAGTTCGAGCCCGCCGTAGTGCTCCGGGATGCGCATGCCGAAGTAGCCGAGCTTGCCCATCTTGTCGCGCAGGTCCATCGGGATGTCGCCCTTCACCTTATCCAGCTTGTTCGCGACTGGCAGCACTTCCTTCAGCGAGAACTCGCGTGCCGTCTGCTGGATCATCAGCCGTTCTTCGGTCAGATAGCTCATCCCTGGTGTCTCCTGCGCATCACGAAGTTGGTTCGTTTGAAATCGATCACGCGCTGGCCGCGCTGGTTGAAGCCTTCTGTGTGCCAGGTGACGATGCCCTGCTCCGGCCGGCTGTCGGATTCGCGCTTGTCGCTGACCGTGCTGCGGGCGGTGAGCGTGTCGCCGGGGTAACAGTCCTCCCAGAAGGTGAGGTCTTCGACACCGAGGAAGAGGCCACCAGATTCGCTGTTGTCCTCGACGGAAAGGCCAAACACGGTCAGGAACACCAGGTTCGCGTTGATCAGTACGCCGGGGTGCCCGTGCGCCTTCGCGTACTCGGCGTTGAAGTAGAGGGGGTTGTAGCTCAGCGTAAGGGTCGTGAAGAGGCTATTGTCGCCTTCGTTGATCGTGCGGCCCCAGTGGTGCTCGAACACTTGCCCGACGGTGAAGTCCTCGTAGAAGTTGCCCTTCGGGCGCCGCACCGCTTTCACAACCATCTCCTCGGTCATACCGCTGCTGCCTCCCGCGCCACGGCCATCTGGACCACGTCCGCCATGGAGGCCTGATCCTCCAACGAGGACACGCGATCCCGCAGCCAGGCCGCGCGGGACCCGCCGAGGACGGGCGTTGCCAGCGAGAGGAACTTCGCCTCCAGCCTTTCCCACTGCATAGAAAGGTCGTCCGCGGGCGTCTCCAGGTTCACGAACTCGCGCAGCTCCGTGCCATCAGCCGTTGTGATGGTCACGTCCGTCCCGGACCCGATCCCGGTCCCCGCCCGCGCCCTATCGGTCCTGCCTTCCACGACCACCCGTCCCCCCAACGACACGAGGGCCGGCTCACGCACGGCGGCGTCCGTGAAGGCGGCTTCGCTCGTGTCGTCGCCCGCAAGCGCGAGTGCAGCGGTGAACCGCAGGCTGAACTTCCCTTCGAGCGCCGTCGTTGGCTCCTGGATGTTGCACATGGCGAGGTTGCCGGCCGGCACCGTCAGCCGGATCTGCCGGACATCGGCGGCCTTCAGCCCGTGCTTCCGGCGCAGCCGGAGCACGCCTTCGATCGTCTCGTGGGTGCCGTAGCAAGCTGCGTGGTACTTGAACAGGACGCCGCGAATAGCGTACTCCTCGCCCAGGCCCTGTAGCGCGCGCCCCGGGTTTGGAGTCGTTGTTTGGGTGGTCGTGAACCCCTGCGGCACCTCAAGCACGCCGGGATTGCTTGTGAACCCTCGCGCCGCGAGCTGCGCGGCGAACAGTCCGTTCGAGGCTGCTTTCCCGGCATGGAGCGGTTTGCACATCGTCCCGAACATCGATTTCAGGCCCGCCGCCTGCGCCCCGGCGATGCCCAGTGCGTGAAGCCACTGCTCTTCGGTCAACCCCATCAGGTGGGCACAGGCCGCCGCGGCGCCGAAGGTGCCGAGCGTCCCCGTGGCATGCCAGCCAGCGGTGTAATGACCAGGCATGACGAGCGCCCCAATCCGGCACTCCACTTCGAAGCCTGCCACGAAGGACGCGATGAAATCGCGTCCACTCGCGCCGCGCTGTTCGGCCAGGGCGAGCAGCGCCGGGATGACCGGCACCGAAGGGTGCCCGCTCATCGTCATCTGGACGTCGTCGAAATCGAGCGCATGAGAAGCGGCACCGTTGATCAACGCTGCTTGCTGGAGGCTCGTCCTGGTCCCGCTTCCGACAAGCGTGGCCTGCGGATTGCCGCCCGCCTCCGCCGCCTCGTCGCGGAGTATTCGCGCCAGCGGTTCGTCCGCCCCGGCCAGCGCCACGCCGAACCAGTCCAGCGCGCATTGCCGGGCAAGGAAGACCACGTCGTCTGGCAACTGTTCGTAGCGGATTGACCGGGCGCTTCGAGCGATCGCGGCGGTCACTTCATCCAGCACTGAGTTGTCCATTCGGCCCTCCTCGCGGCGAGTCGTGCCGCTGGGCACACTCTAGCGCGACCCACGAACCTTGCCAAAGGCGGAGCTGCCAACACGCCTGTTTTGCCGTACCGTGGGCCAACATCATTGTGGGGGACTGCTGTGGCGGGACAGAACGAGTTCAACCTGAAGATCATCGAGGAGTTTCGCGCCAACTCGGGCGAGACGTTGGGGCCATTTAAGGGCCGCCCGCTGCTGCTCCTCACCACTACTGGCGCGAAGAGCGGCGAAGCACGTACCACACCGCTCGTGTACAGCCGTGACGGAGATCGCATCGTCGTCATTGCCTCAATGGGCGGTGCCCCGAAGCATCCGGCCTGGTTCTTAAACCTTTCCGCCAATCCGGAGGTCACCGTCGAGGTTGGGACCGAGAAGTTCATTGCACGTGCTTCGGTGGCCGACTCCGCGGAACGGGACCGCCTCTACGCACAGCAGGCGGAGATGATGCCTGCCTTCAGTGAGTATCAGCAGAAAACGGCCCGCCAGATTCCCGTGGTTGTCCTCCAGCGCGCTTGAGGCCCGTCCCGGCGCCATGGCGCCAGTGGATCCCTCGGGTGCCGCCCGGCTCTGGTATCCTCAAATGCGTGGATTTCCTTTCCGTCGATCGTCAGCCAGAGCTTCATGACCCGGTGGCCGTGGTCGCCTTCGCGGGATGGAACGATGCCGCGTCCGCGGCCACCAACGCCGCCCGCTTCGTCGTCCGCCGCCTCGGCGCCCGGAAGTTCGCCACGATCGACTCGGAACCCTTCTTCAACTTTCGTGAGAACCGGCCCCACGTCCGGATTGACAGCCGTGGCAGCCGCGAGATCACCTGGCCGGCAAACGACCTCTTCTACGCCCGCAACCCGATGGGCCCGCACGACGTCGTCGTTGCGATCGGTGTCGAGCCGAACCTCCGCTGGCAGTCCTTTGCCGGCGCCTATGCGTCGCTCTTCCGGGATATGAATGTGAAGCTGGCGGTCTCCCTCGGCGCGCTCATGGCCGATGTCCCCCACACACGCGAAGTGCGCGTCACGGGCAGCGCTTTTGACCCCGCCCTTGCCGCGGAACTCGACCTGAGCGTTTCCCGGTACGAAGGCCCAACGGGGATTGTTGGCGTGCTCCACCAGCGGCTGCGCGAGCAGGAAGTGCCAGCGGCGAGCTTCTGGGCGAACGTACCGCACTACATAACAACAACACAGAACCCCCCAGCGACAATCGCCCTGCTCCGCCGCCTGCAGAAGGTGCTCGAGCTGGAGTTTGACTACACCGAACTCCAGGCTGCGGGAGACCGTTTCATCGGTGAGATCAACACCGCTATCTCTGGTAACTCCGACGTGCTGGAGTACGTCCACCGCCTTGAAACGGCGATGGATTCCGGTGAGGAGTCCCGCCCGGCTGAAGGCACGCCCCTTCCCCGAGGCGAAGACCTTGTCCTTGATGTCGAGGAGTTCCTCCGCAACCAGCGCGAGGATCAGTAGCGGCCGCCGGTGCCCTCCGCGCCGCTCGTTCAGATCCCGAACGCCATCCCCAGTTGCCCCTTATGCCCGTTAATCTCCCCCAGATGCATGAACCCGTGCGTCATGACGACCTGGCGGAGGACCTTCCAGCGTGGCATCTCTCCCAGCGGCCTGATCATCTGGATCTCGTCCAGGGTCTCCAGCGGCACCGTCTTCAGGAAGGCCGCGCAATCCTTCGCAACGGCCGAGGAGTAGGCGAGCAGAAGAGACGGGTCCGGGATCCGCACGGCGCGAGCGTCTTCCAGCGACATGCCGGTGCCCTGGTCCACCTTCGGCAGCCCCATCTTTTCGAAGTAGCCCTGCTCAATCCAGACCGGGTTCTTTCGCTGCAGGACGAAGTTGGTGATGTTGTCCTGGGTCCGCAGCACGTGCCAGGCGTTGAACCCGATGCTCACCGACTTGCCTTCCGGCAGCCAGTTCATCTGCTCAGCGGAGACGTCCTTCAGGGCATTGTCCAGCCAGTCGTTCAGTTGGCCCACGCCGTCGAGCAAGAGTTCGCGGATATCCATGACTGCCTCCCGCGCGACCCCTTTCTGGGCGACCGCGCCGCCGCAGTCTAGCGCTGCCTGCGAGTCTCATCAAACAACGGGCGCCTGGCGAACGTCTTCCGGCCCCAATCCGCGCATCAGTCCCCGCCCGCGTTGATCCGCGGCCCGCACCAGCGCGTACAGTGTCCCGATCGTTGGAGCAGTGACACCCAGTGCCTCCGCCCGCCGCCATGGCTCCCCCAGGATCGCCTCCACTTCCAGGGTGCGCCCGAGGACGAAGTCGATCAGCATGCTCGTCCGGTAGTCCCCCATGGTGTCCGTGAGCGCGAACATCCGCCTCACTACCTCGTCGCCGTCCAGCCGTGCAGTCGATCCCGCAGCGGCGAGGTCTGCGTTGCCAACCGCGGTCACCTCTTGCATGGCTTGCTCAGCCACGCTCCGCAACGCCTTGTCCCGCAGGATCGTCTGGGTCCCGACGCCTCCGGCAGCCACGCTCAACCCGTTGAACGGGATGTTCCAGCAGAGCTTCTCCCAGCGCGCGTAGAGCAGGTTCGGCGCCACCCCAGCTTCGATCCCGCCGGATTCGAGCAGCTCTCGCAGCGCATCGAGTTCGGCCTCGTCGTCCCGGTAATGGGCGATCGAGACGCGGCCGTATTCGAGGTGGTGAATCACGCCTGGGCCGCCGCGGTTGATGCAGACGAACGCCATGCCGCCAAAGACCCGGTCGCCCCCGAACCACGCCGCGAACTGGTCTTCGATCCCGAGCCCGTTCATGAGCGCCAGGATCCGGGTCCGTGGTCCCAGGCAGGGCCGGATGAGCTCTCTTGCGTCTGCAAGGGCCGTGGCTTTGAGCGTGCAGATGACCCAGTCCACGGGGCCGATCTCGTCAGGCGTCGCGAAGGCGGCCACAACCGGAAGGCGGAAGTCGCCTTGAACGCTGCGCACGTCGAGACCGCGCGCGCGCACGGTCTCAAGGTCGCTGCGCAGCAGGAACCGCACGTCGTGGCCCGCCCTGGCGAGCAGAGCCCCGTAGTATCCGCCTACCGCGCCCGCGCCAATCACCGCAATCGATGCCATCTTCGGAGGATAGCGGCAGCCCGGTGATCAGCAAGTCCCTCGACTCATCAACCAACCCGGACCCGCTCCCGTCTCCGCGCCGGGGCGCTACAATGCGAACAAGGGTTCGCATATGCAAAAACAGCGCACGGCAACTGTCCTCCATGTTGACCTGGATGCCTTCTTCGTCTCGATGGAGCTGTTGCGGCGGCCGGAGCTGCGAGGGCAGCCTGTGGTCGTCGCTGGCGGCCTTGGCCCGCGAGGTGTGGTGAACACCTGCAGTTACGAAGCGCGGGCCTTCGGCGTCCGCTCAGCCATGCCGGTGTCGCGCGCGCGCCAACTCTGCCCGCATGCGGCCTACCTCGAGTCCGACTATGGCTACTACAGCGCTGCCTCGCGCACCTTCCACGCGATCCTCCGCGACTACACCCCGCTCGTTGAGCCCGCCGGCGCGGACGAAGCCTACCTCGACGTGGCTGGCACAGGGCGGCTCTTCGGCGAACCGGCGGAGATTGCCGCCACAATTCGCCGGCGCATCCGCGACGACATCGGTATCACCGGCTCAGTCGGCGTCTCGATCAACAAACTCGTCAGCAAAGTGGCGAGCGATGCGGGCAAGCCGGACGGCCTCGTTGTCGTCCCGGCGGGCGAAGAAGCGGCTTTCCTCGCCCCGCGCCCAATCCGCGAACTCCCGATGGTGGGCCCGAAGACCGCGGCAACGCTTGCCGGCCTCGGCGTCCACACCATCGGCGACCTCGCCGCGCTCCCCGTGTCTGTCTTCGAAGCGCGTTTCGGCAAGCACGGTCATGAACTCCACCTCCGGTCACTGGGCATCTACGATGCGCCTGTGCTCGATGGCCGCGGAGAAGCGAAGTCGGTGAGCCGAGAAACGACGTTCGGTGACGATGAGCCGGACGGCGAGCGCCTTCGTGGCGTCCTCCTCGGCCAGGCCGAAAGGGTTGCCGCCGACCTCCGCAAGCAGGGCAAGGCTGCCCGCACCGTCACCCTCAAACTCCGCTTCCCCCCGTTCGAGACCCTCACCCGCTCGGCCACCTCACCCCGTCCTCTCCACCTCGCGACGGAACTCTTCGAAGCGGCAAGCACGCTGTTCGAACGGGCCTGGGCCGAGAACGCGAGGAGGCCCGTCCGCCTCGTTGGGTTGGGGGCGACGAACCTCCAGGAAGGCGCCCATCAGCTCGGCCTTGGCGAGACAATGGAGGCGGACGACCTTGCCCGCGCGGTTTCTGGACTCCGCGATCGGTTCGGAGAAGCCGTCATCCGCCGCGGCGCCGAGGTCCACACCCATCGCGGTCTGCACGAAGAGGATTGACAGCCGTGCCCCGGCAACGGAAGAATTGGACAACTTTACCGAGGTTTGCTAGGTGCCCGAGAACCCGCCGCCCCGCCAAACATGGCTCACCCTCGGCGCGGCCAGCGAACTCCTCGGCGTGAGCGAGTCCAGCATTCGCCGCTGGGCCGATTCCGGCGACATCCGCTCGTTTCGCACCCGCGGCGGCCACCGCCGCATCCTCGAAGACGACCTCAAGCAGTTCATGAGTCACGCCACGGCCGTCGCCAGCAGCCACGACACCGAACGCATCAGCGATATCGCCCTCGCCCGCGTCAAGCGCCGTATCAGCCGCGGCCGTCAGACCCACTCCATGGACGCGTTCAAGGCGCTCTCCGATGACGCCCGCGATCGTCTGAGGTTGATGGGGCGCCAGCTCGTGGACCTCTTCGCCCGCTACATTGCCTCGGACGCCAAGAAGGAGCGCTTCGCTGAGGACGCTCGCACCATCGGCCGCGAATATGGCCGCACCCTGGTCGATTCGAAGGTCGGCCTGACCGTCGCGGTGGGCACCTTCAACAGCATGCGGCGGTCACTCGAGGAGACAGCCTCCCAGATCGCCAGCGAGGCCGGGCTATCTACCGAGGAATCGGTCGAGGCGCTTGAGAGTATCCTCGACCTGGCGGACGTCGTCCTCGAAGGTATGGCGCAGGTCTACGAAGGCTCGGGCGCGGCGCAGGGCCATTAGCGGCAGCCCGGGCCGACTGAGAGCCACGCAGTCTGAAGGTTAGCGCGGGTCCATCAGCTCCTTGAATCCGTACCGCGCGTACGGCCCCATGATGATGATTTCGAAGATCCCGATGCCCGCCCGGCTGCCGGACTTCACCAGGGAAACGGTCTGTACATGCAGGTTGGCCATCGGCGTCTCGGCCGAAAGGATGTATTCACCACCATCCTGTTCGTCCGGCCCGACCCACATCCCATGGCCCCACTTCGGGTCTCCATAGCCGATGCCCTTCATCAGGAAGTGGTAGAGCGGCGTGAACGTGATCTCCATCGGTTCCGCGGAAGCCGGAGTCAGGGTGATCTTGGACCCGGCGCCAATCCAGCGGGTGCCTTTCTCGAAGTCCAGCTCATGTGACACCCGCGCCTGGGTCGACGTCGCCTGCGGGTAAGGCGTCAAAATCTCGCCCGATTCATGCCAGCGCGTCCCGTCGCTGTATTCGGATGTCGTGAACAACGTGCAGCGGTCTTCGAAGTTGAGCGGCGCCCAGTTCCAGTAGAACTGTGGCGCTGCCGAGGGCGGTGCTCCCCGCGGGTCGCGCCCACCCACGTTCCGGATGCCCCAGGAGTGATCCCGTGAACCCCACCATGTCTCCGGCCGCACTTCGTGGGTGGCGCCATCGAGGGTGATGGTACCGGACCACTGGCCGTGCTGGGTCATACGCGTGTAGTCCATAGCCGTCACGTTGCCCGCTCGCCGGTTGAAATGCGGCTCCTCCATCGGCAATGAGCGCGCTTCATATACCAGATCCGCAGAGATGCCCCACTGGTTCGGGGCGACGGTAACGCGCAGCTTCCGGAGCGGCTCCAGCACTTCGACGGAAATCGCGCCCGCGCTCGTCTTCAGCCGGTCTGGCCCCAGCGCGCGCGATGCCCGCACGTATCGTTGCTTGCCGTTGTGGAGGACGCTGAAGGCGCAGTCGAAGACCCCGAGGTTTGGGTATTGACCCATCGCGACGGCGAAGTAGATCTCTCCATCGCGCCGGTAGCCGTTGAAGAAGTAGCGGTCGTAAAAGTTCCGGTCGCTCGTGAACACGGTGTCGAAGGTGTACGGCGTCTGGTGCGTGAGGAAGTCGTCGGCGGGGGTGATAGCCAAGGGGTGCTCCAGCGAGCGGTCTGCTCGGCCCCGAATCTACGCATGCGCGGCGGGCGGGTCAAAGCCGGGCCGCTGCCGCTGACACATTGGCCGCGCGGCTTGGGCGGGCTCTGACAGGTGACGCCCCCTGTTTCCCCATCGGGCGTCATAACGAGCTTCCCGCCAGCGCCGGTCGCGCTACCATTCCATGCATGGCAAAAGGCGACCCGCTTCCCAGCCTGAAGTTCGAAAAAGAAGCGTGGGCGGCCGGCGCAACATGGGTCGCGGGCGTGGACGAAGTTGGGGTTGGCCCGCTTGCCGGGCCCGTTGCCGCCGCCGTGGTGGCATTGCCCGCGGACAAACGCTTCCGCTGGTACTCCAGGGTCCGCGACTCCAAGGTGCTCTCCGAAAAAGTGCGCGATGACCTGGCGCCGCGCATCCGGGAGTCTGTCCCCTACGCCATCGGCTGGGCCTCCCACGAAGAGATCGACCGCATCGGCATCCTCCCGGCGCGGCGCCTCTGCATGCTGCGGGCCTTCGAACAGCTCTCCGTGAAGCCCGACGCAATCATTTCCGACGCCCTCGACCTGCCGCTCCCGAACCTCCGCGCGGTTATCGATGGGGACGCCCTGAGCATCGCCGTGGGCGCGGCCAGCATCGTGGCCAAGGTCGCGCGGGACGCTTTGATGGACGACCTCTGCGCCCAGTACCCCGGCTACAACTTCTGTCAGAACAAGGGCTACCCAACGCCCGAACATAAGCGCTTGCTGCAGCAGCGCGGACCCTGCCCGGTCCACCGCCGCAGTTACGCCCCGGTCGCGCGGTACGCATTCAGGTGGTGAGCCAGCGCAAGGACCTGGGCGAGTTCGGCGAACGGGTGGCGGCCCACCGGCTCGAAGCATCCGGGATGCGCATCCTCGCCCGAAACGTCCGCACGCGGGGCGGGGAAATCGACATCGTGGCCCAGGATGGCGGGGACACGGTCTTCGTGGAGGTCCGCGCGCGCCGGAACGTCCCCGGCGTGGCCGCCGAGTCCCTCACTCCACTGAAGCTCCGCCGCATGTGGCAGTGCGCGATGGACTACTGCGACACGAACGGTGTCAGCCCCGAGCGGGCCCGCATCGACCTCGTCAGCATCGACCTGGGCCCCCGCGGCGATGCCACCCATGTGGAGCACTTCCGCGGGCTTGAGGTGCCGGAGGCGTAGGCGGCGTCTGCGCCCTACGAGTGGATCCGCGCTCCCGGCGTTTGATACGGCACAAGCTCCGTCAGCACACCCTGGACGTCCTTCGGGTAGAAGAACGCGGCGCCCACATGGTCGCCCAGGTCCACCTGCGTCAGGCCTTCGCCGCGCAGCCGGGCAGCCTCTTCCGCCACATCGTCCACGGCGTAGCCGATGTGGTGCAGCCCCGGGCCGCGCTTCGCCAGGAACTTCCCGGCGCCACTCTTGTCGTCCTGGGGGACGATCACCTCGATGACCGTCTCGCCCTCGCCTACCTGGATGAAGTAGTTCAGCGTCCGTTCCGGCTTGAAGTACGATCCCTTCTCCCCTGCGCCCTTCCAGTCGGAAACGGAAAACCCCATGCGCGGCAGCCAGATCTTGCGCGCGTCATCCCAGGACGCCGCAACAAGGCCGATGTGGTCGATTCTCCGGATCATCGCGCGTCTCCTTCTGCGGGCCGCTCGCCCATGCCCCGGTCAATGGCGTTTCGCAACAACTGTCCGTAGGCGCCGGTTTCCCACGTCTGGCGGAGCAGCAGTGGTGTCTTCCCTTCCGGGTCCACGCTGGTGTCAACGAAGGGCTGCGAGTTCGTGCTCGGCGAATGGCAGTGCCCGAGCGTGGTGTAGAACACGCCGCCGTCGCCCACGGGCTTTTCGAAGGCGATGACGCGGGTCTTTCCATCAGGCAGCAGCGCCGTGTCCTCTTCGTAGTTGAACCCGAACTTCTGCGGCAGGGGGTCCGGACCCAGTTCGGAGGTAAGCAGGATCCTGCTCTTTTCTGGTTCCAACACCTGCACCATGTACGGCTCGTCGATCACTTCAAACGATGCCGGAAGACCCTTCGTGAGCGGGTTGGACGCGTCCGCCACGTCCACGCGGAAGCGGCGCACGGGTGGGTGGCTGATAAAGAACCCGCCGAGCGTGTCGTGGTGGCTCATCTTCACCATCCGCCGCGAGCGCGACCCTTCGATCCGCACAGCCTTGCCGCCACTCGACCCATGCAGGGCCAGCCATCGCCCACCGGAGGCCATCCATTCGTGGACCATCTCGCTCTGGCGGTCGTCAAGCACTGGGCCGGCCGTGTAGGTGATCATCAGCCGGCTGATTGGCAGCCACGTTTCGAGGTCCCTGTAGTCGTTCGCCACGCTGCAGTGGATGTCCTTCTCCTCGAGGATCTCCAGGATGCGGATGCGGGCGTAGTCGTGGTCGTGGCCATTCGCCGCTCCCGGCGGGAAGCCCCCCGCGAGAAGATGGGCCCGGAACGGACGTGCCATGGTTGCCTCCTGGGAAGAACGAATCCCGTGCCGCCGAAGCTTACATCCATCGGCCGCGCCTCAACAGCGTCCCCGGACAATCGACAATCGACAATCGACAATCGACAATTCGCCCATGCCCATCTACGAATTCCGCTGCGCCGATTGCGGCAAGGTTACGAACCACTTCACCCGCAAGATTGATACCGAACTCACCGTCGCCTGCGAACACTGCGAGAGCGCGAGGACATCCCGAATGATGTCCAGGTTCGGCCGCTCCTACACCCGGGCCGACATCATCGAGCGGTACGGTGACCCGGCGGAGATGGGCGGCGGGCCCGATGCTTACCGCGACCCCCGCCAGATCGGCTCATGGGTCGAGAAGAAGTTCGACGAATATGGCATGGACCTGCCCGAAGGCGCGCGAGAGATGATCGACGCGGCCCGTGAGGGCGAGCTGCCGGACGCCGTCAAAGACCTCTAACGGTTTTAGATTTTGGATTGCGGATTTTGGATTCGGCATCCTCGGCGATGACGTAACATCCAGCGTCGTGGACGAAATCGAGTTCAAGCGCCGCACGCGGGCCCCGGCGATTTTGGATTTTGGATTGGGGATTTTGGATTGGCGCGATGGCGTAACATCCATCGGTCATGGATGAGCTGGAGTTCAAGCGTCGCACGCGGGATCTCGGGTACCGGGTAATCGAGTTGATTCGCGGGATGCCGCGCGACTTCGCCGGCGACATTATCGCGCGTCAACTGATTCGTTCCGCCACGTCCGTGGGCGCCAACTACCGCGCGGCGTGTCGCGGCAAGTCGCCCGCCGATGTCATAGCGAAGCTCGGGATAGTCGAGGAGGAAGCCGACGAAACGATGTACTGGCTCGAGATGCTCCGGGACGCTGGCCTCGTCTCCTCGAATCTCGTAGAACCCATCCTGCGCGAGGCAAACGAAGTCGTCGCCATGTCTGTCGCCTCCATCCGCACGCTCCGCCGCAACATCAATCCAAAATCCAAAATCTAAAATCCAAAATGCCAGACACCTCCCCCCTCGACACCATCATTCCCCGCATCATCGACCACTTCGCGGAGAAGAACGCGGCCCGCGAACGCGCCCTGGCCGCCAGCCGGACGCTTATCCGGATGAGCGCAAACAGCATCCGCGCGGTCCATCGCGGCGAGCTCGAAAAGGCCCGAGCCATGCTGGACGAGGCGAAGGCCGTCCGTGACGAGGCGGTGGCCGCCCTCGCTGCCCACGGCGACATCTACCACGCCGGCTTCCTCCACGACGCCCAGAAGGAGTACGCCGAGGCGCGCACCACGCTGGCGCTTCTCTCCGGTGGGGCTATCCCCTCGCCGGAGGAACTCGGCGTGGAGTATGCGGCCTACCTCAACGGCATCGCCGAAGCGGTCGGTGAAATGCGCCGCATGATCCTCGACCGCCTGCGGGCAGGCGTTTACGAAGGATCGGAAGAGCTCCTGCAGGCGATGGACGATATCTACTCCGTCCTCATCACCATCGATTTCCCCGACGCCATGACCGGTGGGCTCCGCCGCACGACCGACCAGACGCGTGGGATCCTCGAAAAGACTCGCGGGGACCTGACGATGGCCATCGTCCAACGGCGTGCCCCGAAAGGGCCGTAAGGCCCTGCTCGCCGGGACCCAGGCGAGCAGCGCTCACCCTCCCGGGTCTCGTAGAATACGCAGCCTGACGATTGTCCGCGGAGGTTGGCGCGATGAGGATTTTGATGCGGCTTGCGGGTTTGGCTCTGGCAGCGGCAGCCACGGCGGCGATCGTTGCCAGCGTTGGTTCCGGCAGCGAATCCGTCGAAGCGTCCGGCCCGGGCGGGTACGAATCCGTCCGAGTCGAGCAGGAGTCAACCCGCATCTCGTACGTGGTCTTTCAGGCGGTGGACCGGGATGGCTTCTGCGACGCTGCCGCGTTCGGCGCCGTGAGCCTGCACCCCGTCCTCACGGACGCCCCGAGCGACACGATGATCAACGGCACAACCGGCCTTCCGAACCCTCGCGCCACGCTCGACGTTTACATTGATGCGGGCGAAGGTGTCATCATCGAAACCAATGCGGGTCCGGTCGCGGGAGCGCGGGCGGTTACCGGACTGAAGACCTTCTCCACGTACACCAACGCGAAGTCGGCCTCGCCAATCAGGTCCTTCCCGCCGCTTAAGGAAGGCGCAATCGACGAATGCCAGGCCTGGGTGAAGATCGTTTCCTCGCTTGGCGGGCCGACGAACGTGCTGCTCATCTTCCACGACGACACGGGGGACATTGGCTTCGACCGCCTCGTGAACGGACCGCGAACCACCGGCTTGACCCTCGCGCCGGGCTGGAGCCTCGTCAGTTGGGCAGGCCCGGATGACGTTGCCGTCGTGGATGCCCTTGCCGGGACGGGCGCCGCTTCTGGCGGGACGAACGTCGCGCCGGGCGTCAGCGCGGTGTACGCGTGGGACAGTGCCGCGGGGACATGGCTCGCCCACTTTCCCGGAGCCGCCAACGTGCCCGGCGCGAACACCCTTTCCAAGCTCGAAGCAGGTCGGCCGTACTGGTTCGCGCTCTCTGGCTCAACACCGCTCCACTGGACGTTGCCGGTGGAGTAGGCCGCCCCTCGCCTCCCGGTCCTCTGTTGCCTGGCGAGTTCATCGCTAGGCCGCCAGGGCCCGCGCGATCCGCCGGTCCGGCACTACCCAGATAATCGCGACGAGGACGTACACGGCCATGGCCGCCCAGGCGCCAACAAAAGCCACCGGAAGGGCGACCGCGTACAACCCCACCGATAGCCGCCCCTTGCTGTCCCCGCCAATCGCAGTTGCCAGCGGCGAATCCCCTCCGTGAAGCGCGATGAGACTCCGGCTCAATGCGTAGTAAGCAATGCTCGCCATCAACAGCACGAGGCCGTACGTCGCCGTCGGCGCGGCGGCAAAGTCGCTCTGGCCCATCCATGCGGTCGTGAAGGGCACGAGCGAAAGCCAGAAGAGGAGATGGAGATTCGCCCACAGCGCCCGTCCGTCGACCTGACGAGTGGCCTGCAGCATGTGGTGGTGGTTGTTCCAGTAGATCCCAACGTAGGCGAAGCTCAGGACGTAGCTCAGGAAGACCGGCGCCAGAGGCCGCAGCGCGGAGAGGCCGTCCCCCGCCGGGACGTGCAGTTCCAGCACCATGATCGTGATGATGATGGCAAGCACGCCATCGCTGAACGCTTCCAGGCGGCCCTTGCTCATGGATCAAAGCGTAGCTGGCACGCCCGCGCGCTGCACAGCGTCTCACACTGGCGGTAGCGCGCGTGCAATCACCGCCCGAGTGAACTGCATCGTGTCCAACGTCCCGCCCAGGTCCCCCGTCTTCTCGCCGCTGGCGATGCAGTCGTGGACGGCGTCCACCAACCGGCGGCCCAGGTCGCGGTGTCCGCAGTAATCCAGCAGGTAGCCGAACGCCTCGATCGCCCCGGATGGATTCGCGATCCCCTTCCCGGCGATGTCCGGCGCCGTCCCTCCCGCCGGGTCGAAGATACCGACGCAGGGCTGGTGACTCGGCGTGAACGCATACGACGCGCTTGCCCCGAGCCCAATGGAGCCGATCAGCCCGTACACGGCGTCGCTCAGGAAGTCGCCGTACTCGTTTGGCGTCACGATCACGTCGAAGCGCTCCGGATGGATGATCAGCTTCGCAAGGAGCGAGTCGAAGAGTTCCTTATGGTGCTCGGTATTGCGGTACTCCTTCGCCACCTCGTCCACGATCTCTTCGAAGAGGCCGTCCGCCGCCCGCTGAATCGTGTATTTGCTCGTCGAAACCACGCTGTGCCGCTGCCGCTCAGCCAGGCGGAAGGCGAAGTGGGCCGCGTGCTCCACGGGCGTCCGCTCCATAACCCGGATGCTGACCGCCGAGTGATAGCCAAGGCGCTTGCCGGCGTCTTCATACGTGCCTCCGGTGGCCACGCGGACGACATGCAGGTCGATCTGTCCGGTGTAGTTGCTGCTCACCCCCGGGTACGTGCGGCAAGGACGGTGGATGACCGCCAGGCCCAATGCGTCCCTGAGGACCTGGTTGGGACTCACCGTCTGCGTGACAGTCGGGTACTTCATCGCCACACCCAGGGCGCGCGTCAGTTCGACCCCTTCCTCCCCGGCCGCGGGGGAAGCCTCCCGCCGTTCGACGCTCCAATCCACCGGGCGGAACGAGACCGGCGAGCCGAGCGCCTCGTTCAGCGCATGGATCGCGTCCCGCAACTCGCCCGCGATGCCGTCGCCGTTCAACTCCGCCACGTCACGCAATGTTCTGCCTTCCTTTGAGGCGGAAGCCTCCGCCTGTACCGTCCCTAATCCTCAGTCGCCAATCATCAATCGGCAATCCGTCGCGGTTTGTGGCTCCTAGTCGAACCCCCTGCTAGACTCCGGCACGCTTCGGCGCGTCTCAGGGGCGGCCGTCGGTTCCGTGTGCCCAAACGGGGAGGCTCACGGCCCAAGATTTTTTCCGTGGAGGGGGAGGTTCCATGCTCCTGGCCCAGATCATGATCCCGGCGGCAAGTGTCGCGGCGGTCCTGTTCGCAATCTGGCTTGCCTACGATGTCCTCAAGCGAGACAAAGGCACGGCCACCATGCAAGAGGTCGCCAATACTATCCTCGAAGGCGCCAACGCCTTCCTCAGCCGCCAGTACCGGACCATCGGCATCCTCGCCATCGTCACCTCCGTGGTCGTCGGCGCGGTTGTCGCCATCTTCAAGGAATCGACGGAGTCGGGCGTCCTTACCGGGGTCGCCTTCATCGTCGGCGCCTTCGCCTCTGGCGTTGCCGGCTACATCGGCATGTCGATCGCGGTGCGCGCCAACGGGCGCACCGCCTCTGCCGCCCAGAACAGCCTCGCTGATGCGATCAACACCGCCCTCCGCGGCGGCGCTGTCTCTGGCTTCCTGGTTGTGGCGCTCAGCCTCATCGGCGTTTCGAGCATCTTCGCGATCTACTCCAACCTGCTCGGCCACACCATCCAGGAAACGCCCTTCCTCATCGTCGGCTTCGGCTTCGGCGCCTCCTTCGTCGCCCTCTTCGCGCAGCTCGGCGGCGGTATCTACACCAAGGCCGCCGACGTCGGCGCGGACCTCGTGGGCAAGGTGGAAGCCGGCATCCCCGAAGACGACCCGCGCAACGCTGCCGTCATCGCCGACCTCGTTGGGGACAACGTTGGCGACTGCGCGGGCCGCGGCGCCGACCTCTTCGAGTCCATGTCCGCCGAAAACATCGGCGCCATGATCCTCGGCGCATCCATCTACATCGCCACCGGCAACGTCGAATGGGTGCTCTTTCCGCTCGTCCTCCGTTCGTTCGGTGTATTCGCCACGATTATCGGCATGATGACGGTTCCCTTCTGGGCGAAGCGCATCTCCGACCCCATGGGTGCCCTCAACGGCGGCTACTGGACGATCACCCTGCTGAGCATCATCGGCCTCGCGGGGACGACCTACTACATGCTTGAAGACGTGTGGTACTGGTTCTTCCTCTGTGGCCTCGTCGGCATCACCGTCGGGATCGCCTTCGTCTACATCACGCAGTACTACACGGCCGGGGCCTGGCGGCCGGTGCAGGAGATCGCCCACGCGAGCCGAACCGGTTCCGCAACGAACATTATCATCGGCACGGCCGTGGGCTTTGAAACCACCGCGGTGACCGCGATCACGGTGGGCGTCGGCCTGGTTGCCGCGTTCGCCCTCGGCCAGCAGGCGGACCTAACGAACGTGGACCCGGTTTCCACCGGCGTCTTCGGCACCGCTGTCGCGACCATGGGCATGCTCATGTCGGCGGCCTACGTCCTCGCGATGGACACCTTTGGGCCGATTACGGACAACGCCGGCGGCATTACCGAAATGGCAGCTGGCACCAAGCCGGAAGCCCGCGAAATCACCGACGCCCTCGACACCGTGGGCAACACCACGAAGGCCCTCACCAAGGGGTACGCGGTGGGCTCGGCCGCCCTCGCGGCCTTCCTCCTCTTCACCGCTTACCTGGACGAAGTCCGCGTCGAGATGTCTAAAATCGCCGCGGACGACGCCGAGCGCTACGTCACTTTGCAGCAGGACAACAACCTGGTACCGCCGGGTTCTGATGTGAAGGCGGCCTTCGCCCAGGAGATGAAGGTCTACTCCGACGCACTCGCCGGCCTCAAGGACCGTGTCGACGACAAGGACAAGTTCAGCCAGGCTGACGTCGATTCCTTGCTGGTGGCGGGCCGCGACGAGACAGCCGCCATCCTCCAGAGGAAAGTGGACGAGGAGGACCTTTCGGCGGCCGACGCCAAACCGTTCCTCGATACCGGCAGCCCCATCCCGCTGCCACGCATCATGCCCGTCAACATCGCCAAGGTGGACGTCTTTGTCGGCGCGCTCCTTGGCGTTATGCTCGTCTTCCTCTTTAGCTCGCTCGCCATCCGCGCGGTGGGCAAGGCGGCTGGCGGTATCATCGAGGAGGTCCGCCGCCAGTTCCGCGAAAACCCCGGCATCATGACTGGCGAAGTGCGGCCCGACTACGGCCGCGCCGTTGACATCACCACGCGTTCCGCCCTCCGCGAGATGATCGCCCCAGGGCTTCTTGCCATCGGCCTCCCAATCACCGTTGGCCTTGTCTTCCGCTACGCCTTCGGTGGCGATGGCAACGAAGGCTGGTCCTCCGTCGCCGGTCTGCTCATGGTGGGCACCATCGGCGGCGTCCTCGTGGCGACCTACCTCAACAACGCCGGCGGCGCCTGGGACAACGCCAAGAAGTTCATTGAATCCGGCGGACTGAAGAACCCCGATGGCACCGTCGTCGGCAAGGGCAGCGACATCCACGCCGCCGCCGTCGTCGGCGACACCGTCGGTGACCCCTTCAAGGACACCGCCGGCCCGGCGCTCCACGTCCTCGTGAAGCTCCTCAGCACCATCACCCTCGTGCTCGCCCCGCTGTTCATCAGCTAAGCGTCCAGATCGAGGAGTCAGGCGAAGGCCGTGGAGCAATCCACGGCCTTCGTGTTTGGAAGGCTTGAGAGCCCCGCCCGAAAAGGCTATTCTAGCCACATGAAGCGCGCATCGATTACAGAAGTCAAGAATGGCCTGAGCGCCCTGCTCGACCAGGTGAAGGCGGGCGAGACCGTGATTATCACGGACCGCGGTATCCCCGTCGCCCGCATCGTGCCGGACTCGGGTATGGACGATGAAGACGACGGGCGAGTCGCCCGGCTGCTCCGAGACGGCGTCGCCACTACTCAAGGTGGCCCGCCACCAGTGGGCCTTATCCTCAGTCCGTTCCCGCCGGGATCGAAGCCTGCCGGCGTCCTCGATGCCCTTCTGGAAGAGCGAGAGAGCGGATGGTGAGATTCTGGGACGCCTCCGCGGTGGTCCCGCTGCTCGTTGAGGAGGCCGCCACATCCGCCATGCGCGCAAAGTACGCCGAGGATGTCGAACTGGCGGCGTGGTGGGGGACCGTCGTGGAATGCGTCTCCGCGATAGCCCGCCGCCATCGCGCGGGTGCTCTCGCGCCGGACCTGGCAGCGGATGCTCTCAAGCGTCTCCGGGAGTTGGCCAGATCGTGGACGGAGATGGCGCCAAGTGAAGCGATTCGCGAATCAGCCCAGAGGATAGTCGGGTCCCATGATCTTCGCGCCGCCGACGCGCTCCAACTGGCCGCCGCATTGGCGGCTGCCGAAGGCCGCCCGCCATCCCTGTCCTTCGTCTCGCTTGACCGCCGGCTCAACGAAGCGGCCCGGCGCGAGGGCTTCCGCGTCGTCGAACTCGGGACGTGACCGCGAACGTGGCCGCAAGACCTCTTGTAATCGTTTCTGCCTTTACGCTAGTCTCGTTCAAACGATGTTGAAGCTCACGGCCTCCGTGGTCCTTACCAGCGCTGCGCTCGCCACCCCCGGTGTGAGCAGTGGTGGCAACGCGCGAGGGGTTCGATGGGCCGCTTCTTCGTAATTCGCAACCGCACCGGCGAATCGCAGCGAGGCCCATCCAAACCGATGGGCCTTCTTATTTCTCCGGCTGGTAAGGAGGAAGAGCACCATGGAATCACCCTTCGAAGGCCGCCTCGTACGCCTGCGCACGCGTGAACCCGAAGACGAGCCCCTGCTTTATCAGTGGTTCAACGACCCGGAGGTAACCGAGCACCTCAGCTTGCGGTATCCGTTGTCCCACGCACAGGAGAAGCAGTTCATCGAGAGCGCTTCGAGCATTGGCTACAACTACGCGTCATTCGGCGTGGAAACGATTGCAGAGGGCCGGTTGATCGGCGGCGTGGGCCTGGAACACGTCTCGCCCGAAAACCGTAGCGCCGTCCTTGGGATCGCGATTGGGGACAAGGCCTTCTGGAACGGCGGCTACGGGACGGATGCCATGCGCGTACTCAGCCGCTTCGGCTTCGCGATGATGAACCTGCACCGCATCGAACTCGAGGTATATGCCGATAACGAACGGGCCATTCACGTGTACGAAAAGGTTGGCTTCCAGCTCGAAGGGACTCGCAGGGAGGCGGTCTTCAAGTTCGGCCGCTACCAAGACGTCCTCATCATGGGCCTGCTGGAAGGCGAGCTTCGGTGGGAGGCGCGGTGAAACGGCCGCCCGCCCGGCCTGATCCAGCGGCCGTCTGTCAGATTGATTGGCCATAACCCTGATTACGTCCGGTTCTTATGCTAACTGACCGGTAAATTTGTGACGAAAAGCGCAATCAAGGGTTGACACCCTTGCCACGCGTTGTTAGCGTCAGGGTGTGGGCAAGCGATTGCCCGCGCACGCGCTCGGTTAACATGTGCACCACTGCCTAGTGCGCCATCGGCGCAGCGGGGGAACCACTTCTGGGGTGAATTCAGCCTCCTGGCTGATAGGGCTTCCTTCGGCCCGAACCCGTCAGCTAACCCCGCCGGCAGCAGGAAGGCCTGGTGAGCAGGTCGCTCGCGAGAGGCCTTTTCGCCTCGAAGCTCGAAAATCGTAATTTGCGTTGGAGGGATCCATTTCATGCCCGCTCTTCAGGAAGCCCCGCCCAAGTCGTGTCCCAAGTGCCGCGGCTCCATGATCGTGGAGCGCGACTGGCACGGCACCTACGGCAGCTGCATCATGTGCGGCTACGTCCACGAAGTCCTCACCAGCCCGCCGGTTGATCTGGCCGCTGAAGAGGCCGCTCTCCCTCAGCGCCAGCGCCGGCGCCAGCCCTCCCACGGCAAGCTGCGCCTCTGACCGTCGTGATGACGAACATCCAAAGCCCCCGCACCAGGCGGGGGCTTTGGCTTTCCCCCCAGACCCGCACTGTCTAGAATCAGCGTTGCTCAAGCTGTCCACAATCAGCCCCGCCGTCCCCTGGAGGTCTCTGTGCCATACGTCCGCCTCTCCATCGCCAAGCCCCTTCGTGGCCAGGAAGCCCGCCTTGAAGAACTCATGCGCAAGCTCGTGGCCCTCTCCGCCGAACAGGAGGGTTGCATCGAAACCTTCCTCCTCAAGCCCCACGATGACAGCGGCGAGATCGCCCGCATCGGCGTCTACACCAACGAAGCGGCCGCCGAGCAGGCCGCCAACAGCGCATCGTTCATGGCCCTCCGCTCCGAGTTGAACCTGGTCGCGCAGCCGGGACACCTGGAACGCGCCTTCTTCAGCATCTAACGCCTCCTTCGCCCGCTTCAAGGACCCAGCTATGTCTTACCGTGCCCTCGTCGTTAACAAGTCTGGCGACGCCTTCGAAGCCGCCATCCAGCAGCTTGATGAATCCTCCCTTCCGCCCGGCGAGGTGACGATCCGCGTTGAGTGGTCAAGCGTGAACTACAAGGATGGCCTCGCGCTGTCTCCCGCGGGCCGCGTTATTCGAACGTTCCCCATGGTCCCTGGCGTGGACCTCGCCGGTACGGTTGTCAGTTCGGCCGATTCCCGCTTCATCGCGGGACAAAAGGTCGTTGTGACCGGCTACGACGTTGGCGTTAGCCATCCTGGCGGTTTCGCCGAGCTGGCCCGCGTCCCCGCTGATTGGGTGATGGCTCTCCCCCCAGGCCTCACAACCAAGGAGGCGATGGCAATCGGCACGGCCGGGCTAACTTCCGCGCTTTCGATCGAAGCCCTCGAAGCCAGCGGCCTTCGCAAGGAACACGGCCCGGTCATCGTCACCGGGGCCACGGGCGGAGTCGGCAGCACCGCCGTCAGCATGCTCGCCCAGCTCGGCTACACCGTTGCCGGGAGCACCGGCAAGGAGGCTGAGCACCCCTTCCTCCGCTCCCTCGGCGCGACCGAGATCCTCTCCCGCGAAGACGTCAGCGCCGAAAGCAGCCGTCCCGTGGAAACCGAGCGCTGGGCCGGGGCTGTCGACCCTGTTGGTGGGGCCACCACCGCCTACTTGCTGCGCACCACCAAGTACGGCGGCTCTGTCGCTCTCAGTGGGCTGACGGGGGGCGGCACCGTGAACACGACCGTCTATCCTTTCATCCTCCGCGGCGTGAACCTGCTCGGCATCGAATCCGTCTTCTGCCCCATGGAGCGCCGCCTTCGCGTCTGGAAACGCCTCGGCGGCGACCTCAAACCCCACGGACTCATGGAGTCGATCGCGGTCGAGACCAGCCTCGATGGCGTGCCCGGCGTTGCGGAACAGATCCTCGCCGGCAAAGTCCGGGGACGCACTCTCGTGCGGCTCGCGGCCGAGTAGCTCATTAAAACTGAGGCCTCCAGACTACGCCCCACCACTACCACAGGAGCACCCCACGTGACCGAGAAAACCGCCGCCAGCGTCCGCGCCGAAATCCAGGCAGCGCACCAGGCCTACATGGCTGAACTCAAGCAGGCGGGCGCTGTCTGGGACGTCAAGCCACCAGCTGGCGGCGAGGGCGAAGAGGCCTGGTCGGCCCGCCAGGTTGCCGAGCACATCGCCGGCGCCAACCTCTTCTTCGGCGCCGGCATCGCCCAGGCCATTGGCGCCGCGGCCCCTGCGATGGCACGAATGGAACTGGCAAGCGCCGCCGACGCCGTCGCCAGGACCACCGAGACGCACGCCGCTCTCGCGACCGTCGTCGCCGATGTGAAGGACAGCCAGCTCGGCATGGATATCGACCATCCGCGCCTGGGCAAGCAGACGCTGGGCGGCATCCTCGGCATCGTCGCCTACCACTACCAGGATCACGCGAACCAGCTCAAAGCCCTTCGCGGCTGAAGCCGGCCCCGCATTCTCAGAGAAGCCGCGCCAGCAACTCGCCGTAGGCCTCCGCCGTAATCGGGCGCACCACGCGGCCCCGGCCTGTCCAGTATTCCCACTTCCAGTCGCCCGTGGCGCGGGGGTGATCCGTGGGCAGTTCCACCGGGCGGGACTTGCTGGCGAGCATGAGGTGGTAATGCTCCGTCAGCGGCAGCGCCTCGTTTACGATCCCGATCCAGTAGTCCATGTGCTCGCCGTTGGGCGCGAACGTTGTCCCCAGGTAACGGTACCGGCCGGCCATCGGCCGCGAAGCGCTGTTCACGTAGCGTGCGGTCTCGCCGAAGGCGCGGCGCACCGCCGCCCCGCCCAGGGCGTAAAGCCGGTTCGTGCTCACCGCCTGGTCCAGGGATACGTCGCCCAGTCCGAGGATGTCCCGCAGGATGAACTCGGTGAACTGCCGCGCCATCGGGTCCGGGTCGTCCTCCAACGCCTCCACCACCTGGAGCCACGTCACGGGGCGCCAGGGCGGCCGTACCTCCGTCCCCCACACGCCGAGGATTACGAATGCCGGTTGGATGCTCCATCCGCCGGCCACGGCTTCAAACCCGGGCAGCGCGCCTTCGTCAGCCCCTGGTTCCACGTGCACTTCGATCAGGGCCCTCCGGCCACCTTCGAAGGTGAGGAGGAGGTCGGCAATCCCGGCATCCGCGAGCCTCGGCTGCACCTCCACCAGGGCAAGCGGTTCGCCGTGCGCGCTCGCCGCCTCGGCGAACAGCGCTGTCAGCATCCGATGGCCGGTCTTCAAGAAGTACGCCAGGCCACTCGTGCAGTAGTTCTCGAACGGCGTCGCCGTGGACCCCGGGTGAAACGCGGACAGCATCGTGAACAGGTTCGATTCCGGCATTCGTGTCAGTATCGCCGCCCTCCCCGGAGAGGGCCACAGCCCCCCCCACGGGCTCTGAACGCTCTTTGCTTTTTGCTTTTTGCTCCTACCCCTCGCTGACGCCGTAATCCACCCACTCCGTCGCCAGCCTGAAGACGCGCGTGCTCGAAACCTGCGTGAGGTCGCGCCGCGCGCGCAGCGCTTCCAGGTATTGAGGGTGCAGCGCCCGGACCTCTTCGTTCGCGTCATCGGGCAGGCGCGCGTCATCGCGCGTGGACTCCCAATGCGCCATGGAGGCGTAGGCCGTGTTCAGTATCACTTCGTTGCTGGCGCCGCCGTGCAGGTTCGTGAAGAAGCCCACAATCTTGCATCCGCGGGCTTCCATGTAGGGCCAGATTCCTTCTCGCGAAAGCCTCTCGAACTCCCGCAGGCTGCCCCGCTCGATGATGAAGCTGCGCTGTACCACAACAGTCATGCCGTCCCTCCGTGCCGCGCAATCTACCGCCTCGCGGCTATCCGGTCAGTTGGCCAATCCACGAGTGCCCGGCCGATGTGAGACGCAGCGCGTCGGCGAGCCAATGCCGCTGGACAAAGGTCAGCAGCGGCGCGACCTGGCGGAAGTCCTCTTCGTCCTTCGGTCGCGGGTCCTTCGACTTGAAAAGCAGTTGCACTTCTGGCGCCAGGTACTCGACCCCAAACAGCCTCCAGGTGAGCGAGTCGAAGCTTCGCTGGATGCGGCTGTCGCGCCGGTAGATCCACTCATCGTCGTCGTGCTCGTTGAGCATCAATTGGAACCGCCACGGACCGTCTGGCCCCTCTCGAGCCCAGATATCGTGCACACCGGGAGGGAGCATCTCCCCCCGCCGCCACGGGCGCAGGTTTCCTGGAGGGTCGGCGGCGTCCAACTCCCAGTCAGCCAGCAGTGCCTGCATCTCCAACTGGTCGCCGCGGTAGAGCCCGATGTCCAGGTCCGAATGCTCTCGCCAACTTCGCCCAGCGAAGGCCTCGAGGGCATAGCCGCCGGCTATCCACCAGGGGAAGTCCGCAGCCCCAAGGACCACCCTGGCTTCGGGCGGCCCGATCGGGTCCCACATCCCCCACTCCGTCTCAGTTGCCACCAGTTCTCACCCCCATTTGTGCCTCGCCTGGAAGCCTCACTCGCCCATCGCTTTCAGCACCCGGATCAGCAGCGGCATCCAGTTCGTGCCCACGCCGACCCGGTCGATGCGCACCTGGTTTGGGCCCACGATCACGCTCTTCAGCTTGAGGGCCTCGACCCTCGCGCGCATTCTCTCGGGAACGCCGCCTCGCACGCGAAGGTGGAACATCTGCTCATCCGTCTTGATGCTTTCCACCCGCACGCGCCGCGCCATGGACTTCACGAGCGCCACGTAGAGCAGGTTTTCGACCGAGCGCGGCACTTCGCCGAAGCGGTCGGCCAGTTCCGCCTGCATCTCCGCGACGCCGTCGGCGCTCTCGATATCCGCCACGCGCTGGTACACGGCCAGGCGGGCGTGGATGTCCGGGACGTACCCCTCCGGGATGTGGGCGCTAAGGGGTACGTCCACGGACGGCGCCGGGGGCAGCGGCGGCGGCGCGGAGGGCGCCTCTGGCGCCACCGCCGCCTTGATCGCGGATACCGCTTCCGCCACCAGCTTGGAGTACATGTCGAATCCAACGGCCGCGATGTGGCCGCTCTGTTCGTTCCCAAGTACGTTCCCGGCGCCGCGGATCTCAAGGTCGCGCAAGGCAATCTGGAACCCGGCGCCCAGCTCGCTCGCTTCGAAGATGGCCTCAAGCCGCTTCTGCGCCGGCTCGCTCATCGCCCTGTCCTTGTCGTAGAGCAGATAGGCGTACGCCCGGTTGGCGCCGCGCCCAACCCGTCCGCGGAGCTGGTACAACTGCGCCAGGCCCAGCGTGTTCGCGTCGTTGATGATGATCGTGTTCGCGTTTGGGATGTCGAGCCCGCTTTCGATGATCGTCGTGCAGACCAGCACGTCCTGGTCCCCCGCGCCGAACTCCATCATCACGCGCTCCAACTGTTCCTCGGGCATCTGGCCGTGACCCACGCTGATCCGCGCATCTGGCACGATCTCCCGCAGCCTCGTCACGATGCGCTCGATGTTGTGGACGCGGTTGTGGACGAAGTACACCTGTCCCCCGCGTTCCAGTTCGCGCTCGATCGCCTCCCGGATAATCTCGTC
Organism: Anaerolinea sp.; assembly: GCA_013822275.1. Lineage (GTDB taxonomy): Bacteria > Chloroflexota > Dehalococcoidia > Tepidiformales > Tepidiformaceae > PNKC01. Next base: position 39,250 of record PNKC01000019.1, read on the forward strand.
GTCCCACTGCAGCACGTAGGTCCGGATCGGCACCCGCTCCTCCGGAGGGGACATGACCGCGCTCATGTCACGAATCCCCACGAGCGACATTTGAAGCGTGCGTGGGATGGGGGTCGCCGATAGGACGAGGCTGTCTACCTCCGCGCGCATCTGCTTCAACCGCTCCTTGTGGCTTACGCCGAAACGCTGCTCCTCGTCGATGACGATCAGCCCGAGATCCTTGAACGCGATATCCCGCTGCAGCAGCCGGTGAGTGCCGATCGCGATATCCACCTCGCCGCTCACGATTCCCTGGACGATCTCCCGCTGCTGCGGCTCGCTGCGGAAGCGCGAAAGCACCTCCACGCGCACGGGGAACCCGGCGAGGCGCTCCCGGAAGGTGTTGCCGTGTTGTTCGGCGAGCACCGTCGTTGGTACCAGCACCGCGACCTGCTTGCCATCCGCAACGGCCTTGAATGCCGCCCGGATCGCGACCTCCGTCTTCCCGTATCCCACGTCGCCGCAGATAAGCCGGTCCATCGGCCGCGGGCGCTCCATGTCCGCTTTCACCTCGGAGATCGCCTGGAGCTGATCCGCGGTCTCGACGAAAGGAAACGCCGCCTCCATCTCCATCTGCCACGCCCCGTCCTCAGCGAACGCATGGCCAACCGCCACTTCGCGTTTCGCGTACAGCTCCAACAGGTCCTGCGCGAGTTCCACCACCGCCTGTTTCACGCGCCGCTTCGCCCGCGTCCACTCCATGGAGCCAAGCTTTGTGAGCGAAGGGGGATGGTCGGTTGGGCCCACGTAACGGGTCACCGACTCCAGTTGGTCCGCCGGGACGTAGAGCCGGTCGCTCTCCGCGTACTGCAGCTCCAGGTATTCGCGCTCGACGCTGTCCACTACCCGGCGGATGAGCCCTCCATAGCGCGCGATGCCGTGGTCGGCGTGCACCAGGTAGTCGCCCACCTCCAGCGTCGAAACGATGTCCGGCCGGATGCCGTGGCGCGTCTTCGTCGGTCGCCGCCGTTTGCGAAAACCGAACACCTCCGCGTCCGTGATCACGACAAGGCCTTCGTCCAGGGTGAAGCCGCCGAGCACGGCCAGCGGGATGAGCGTGATCGAGCCCGGCGGCGGCACGTCCGGCAAACGCCGCGTGAGCGTGGCCCGGATGCCTTCGCCGTCCAGGAGCTCGGCCAGCCGCAGCGCCTGCTGCGATGCAATGACGACAGCCTTGCCGCTCTTCGCCCAGGCGCCCGCCTGCTGGGCGAGGGGACGAAGCTTCCCCGCGAAGCTCGGCGTCACCGAAAGGGACAGGCGGCGGGCGCCCAACTCTTCCGCCCCGAACCGCTGGAGGTGGACGTTGCCGGCCCGCGTCTCTATCGCCTGGAATACCGGCGCCCCGCCTTCGCGCAGCGGTGGCAGCCCGGTAGGGATCGCGCCGCGCTGTTCGAGCTCTTGGCGGGTGCGTTCTTCATGCTCCAGCAGCCGGGCGAGTGTCACCTCTCCGTCTTCAGCATCGTCGATCAGGATCTGGGCGCCCGGGGAAAGGTGGTCCAGCCCGGTGGTCCTGTACAGCAGCGGCTCAAAGAAGGCGTCGAAGCTGGAGCGGCCGCCGGAGGCCAGCAACTCGAGCTGTTCCGCAACCAGTTCGCTGCCTTCGCCGTCCGCGGTGATCGATGCAAGGAGCGCTCGCGCGGCCTCCCGCGCCCCGCGCGTGCCGGTGACAGCCGGCGGCAGAGTTGCCTCATCCAGCCGCGAAACGCTGCGCTGTGTTGCGAGGTCAACCTGGCGGATGCTCTCAACCTCGTCGCCGAAGAACTCGATCCGGTAGGGGTGCTCGGCCCCCGCGGGAAAGACATCGATCAGCCCCCCCTTCCGGGAGGCGCTGCCCGGGCGGTCGGCCAAGAGCGTGATTTCGTAGCCCAGCGCCTCGAGTTCTCCCAGCAGGCCAGGCAGTCCACGCGTCTCGCCCGTGCGTACGGTCATGCCGGCCAGTTGTACTTCTGGCCCGGCGCAGTGTTCGGTCAGGGCGCCCCAGCTCGCGACTACCAGCGCCCGCTCTCCTCCCCGGAGGAGGGCCAGCGCGCGGGCGCGCTCCACTGCCACCGAGGTGTCATCGTGGACGAATTCGTAGGGCAGGCCCTCGCGTTCCGGCAGCCTGGCCAGGGGGACGTCCTGGAGGAAGATCGCCAGCTCTTCATGCGCCGCCTGCGACCGGGCCGGCCCCGGCACCAGCAGCAGCGTTGGGCCGCCATGCCGCGCCGCCAGGGCGGCGGCAACCGGCGCCTTCGCGGTCTCCGGGACGCCAAGGCGCGCTCCGCCCTCCCCGCGCTTTGTCAGGGGCCCGATAACCTCCGCGATTGCGGCCGTGAGGCCGGCCAGTTCGCCTGCCAGCGAAACACCTCGCGCCCGGCAGCGCTCCCGCGCCCGGGTACCAACCCACTGTACGGAAGATCGGTGTTTGCGGCAGCAAGCGCCGTTGGCCCCCTTTGCTACCATGCATATGTGGAACACGCTCCTGGCCATGCCCACCGCTCGCCGCGGAATGCGCTCGTCCTTGGGCTTGTGCTTACCCTGGCCTTCGTGGCGATTGAAGCGATCACCGGCTACCTGGCGGGCTCGCTCGCTCTCGTATCGGACGCCGGCCACGCCCTCACCGACTCGGCCGGCCTGCTCCTCGCGCTCGCCGCGGCCACTCTTGGGAGGCGCTCCCCCGATGACCGCCGCACCTACGGGTACGCGCGGTTCGAAGTGCTCGCCGTCCCCGTCCACGTTACGCTCCTCCTCGGCATCGCCGCGTACATTGTCTGGGAGTCAATCCAACGTTTCGGAGACCCCCACGAAATCCAGACCCTGCCGGTGCTGGTTGTCGGGGCCGCCGGCCTTGCCGTGAACCTCCTCGTCATCCGGCTCCTCCACTCCCACGCACATGACAACCCGAACGCCCGCGCCGCCCGCCTCGAAGCGGCATCGGACGCGCTTGGGTCTGTCCTCGTCATCGCGTCGACCACGTTTATTGCCCTTGGCGGGTGGATGGGAGTGGACGCGCTGGTGGGGCTCGCCATCGCTGCCTTCATCCTCCCACGAGCCTGGGCGTTGCTTCGCCAGGCTGGCGAGATCCTTCTCGAAAGTGCCCCGCCCGGCCTGGAGACTACGGCGATCATCGCGGCGAGCCGCGATGTCGAAGGGGTGCTCGCCGTGCACGATGTCCGCGTCTGGAGCATCGCCCCCCGCTTCCCGGCTCTGAGCGCCCACGTTGAGCTGGCGGACGTGACCTGCACGGAACACATCCTCACGGACCTCGCGGCCCTGCTCCGCGAGCGCTTCGGCATCGGCCACGTCACCCTCCAGCCGGAAACGCCAGCTCTCCACGAAGCGATAGAATGCTGCCTCAGCCAGGACGCGGGGCTCATGGCGCCCTCCGCGCACCGCCACGGGAACGCGCCCGTTGGGTAGGCCGTGAACAGCCGCCGGGTTTCCCGCCGTCGCCTGCTGGCTGGTGGCGGCGCCACGCTGGCCGCCAGCCTCGCGGGCGCCGCCGGCTTCGCCCTCAGCCGGCGCGGTGGCGGCACGTCACCTCCAGCATCGACAGCGTCACAGCCCGGAGCCCTGCCAACCAGCGACGCCCCGGACTCGCCAACGCCTTCGTCCACGCCGGTCCCGCGCGGTGGCGTCGCTCGGATGTCGGCGGCAGCGCGGTTCAACTTCGATACGTTTGATGCCCAGCGCAGCGGCGAGCCGTCTGTCATCGAGGTGCTCGGCCGCACCCACTCCCGATTGCTGGATTGGGCGGAGTTCTCAGACCCGCGGCTCACGGCCGGCCTGGCGGAGCGATGGGAGCAGCCTTCCAGCCGGACGTTGACCCTTCACCTGGACCCACGAGCACTCTGGCACGGATCCGGCGCCATCGCTCCTCGGCCGGTCACCGCCGACGACGTGGTCCAGCATTTCAATCGCCAGTTCGCCCTGCGCAGCGCCAGGCAGCCGCTGGCTCAACGCATGGGCGATTACGCTCACTGGACGCGCGTCGTCGCCGTTGATGCCCGGACGGTGAACATTGAGACGGATGTGCCCGACCCGTTTGTCCTCGCCACGCTCGCGGGCCGGTTCGCGCTGGTCCAGTCCCCCGAGTCCGTCCAGGCTTTCGCCACGGAATGGGACAAGTTCCGTCCGGAGACGGTGGCCGGCTCAGGACCCTTCCGCTTCCGCGAGCGCCGAGGCGATGGGCCCCTTGTCTTCACGGCTGTCCGCGGAGGCCACCGCGAGCCAAGCCTGAGCGGCCTGGAGGTGTTCGAACCCGGCGCCCCTGAAGACCTGCTCTCCTTTCGCCGCGACGAAGTCCTCACCAGGGACAGGCGAGACGCCGCCACGTTGCGCAAGGAGGCCCGCCTGGTCGAGTCGCCCCGGTATGAAGACAGCCCTGTCATCAGCTCCTTCTTCATCGGCGCGCCACCGTGGAACAACTCGGAGCTGGTGCGCGCTATCAGCGCCGCGCTCAACCGCACCTGGCTCAGCGAACAGCTGTTTGGTGGCCGGGCGGATGCGTGCGGGCCAGTATCCCCCGCCTCCGGCGACTTCGCCCTCGACGCGCCCGCCCTCGCCCGCTACCCGGGTTTCGCGGCGGACGCAGCCGCGGATGCGCGTGTTGCGCGCGCACTCTGGGACACCGCCGGTGGTACCGCCCTCGGGACCGTAACCGTTGACTTCCCAAGTGTGTTCGACCCCCTCTACAGCGCGAGCAGCGTCGTGGTGGGACGGCTCAACGAAGTCCTTGGCCCCCAGTTCCGGGCAGCCGTCGAAACGTACACGACGATCGCTTCGAAGGCCGCGGAGCACCGCTATGGCGGCGGCAGTGCTGCCTTCTGGTTCGGCTGGGGCCCCGCATTGCTCGAGCCGGACCCTTCCCGGTCACTCGTCGAGACCTACTTCTCTGGTGGCCCCAACGCCGAGCTCCTGGGACTGCAGCCATCGAAAGTAGACCTCGCCCTGACCTCGATGACGGATCTCGCTTCTTCAACGCCAGGGAGAGCGCGGGTGCACGCAACGCAGGAGGCGATCCTGTCGGCCGGCGGGCTGGGCATCGTCACCTGGCTCCTCCAGAAGTCAGAGATGTTCCGCTGGCCCTACTGGCGCGGCGCGCCGCTCAGCCCGTTTTGGACGCAACACCTGGACTACGCCGCGTACCTCGACCCGAGCAGCCTGGCGTTCCCCTTGCGTCCCACATGATGGGCGTCATACTCCCCGGTTAAGGCCTCTACCGTCCGGTCGGTAGACCGCCACTGCAATTGACCCAAGGACTCCTCAACGTATACTCGGCAAATCCCGCGACCGTCTCGGGGCGTATTATTCGGCAGGGCAGTAACCGGATTAGCATTAGGGAGAAACAGGAATGGCTCAAGAGAATTATTGGCTGCGCAGGGCGCAGTCCGGCAGTGTTACGCGGCGGCGTTTCGTGGGTGGGGCAGCCGTTGCGGGCGTTGGCGCCGCCGGCCTTGGCCTCGTTGGCTGCGGCGACGACGATGACACGGAACCAACCAAAGCACCGGCTGGCACCACGCCCGGCGCAACGGCAGCTGCGACGGCGGCCGCCAGCCCGACATCCGCCGTGGTTGATGGTGGCGTGTATCGGGGCGTATGGCTAGGTGGCTCGCAGTTCGACTCCGTCGATCCCCATCGCGGCCAGCGCGACGAAGTGGGCTGGCTTTCCAGCTACGTCCTCAACAAGATCGTCCGCTACTCCAACCCGGACAGCGGCGAGGTAGAGGGCGACCTCGCCGAGAAGTGGGAAACGCCAGATTCCCAGACGTACACCTTCAACGTCCGCAAGGACGTGAAGTGGCAGGACACGCCGCTCACCAAGGGCCGCGCCCTTAACGCACAGGACCTCAAGTGGCACATCGAGCGGCAGCAAGGCGGCAAGACCCTCGACGGTGTGGCGCAGAACTTCCGGTTCAAGGCCACCTGGGATGGAGTCAAGGTTGAAACGCCCGATGACTCGACCTTGAAGATCACGCTGCCGGCGCCCAACGGCTCGTTCTTGATGACTCTCAGCGCCTTCTTCGCCAACGTTCCCAACCGCGAGGCGACGGAGAAGTTCGAAGGCACCCACGGCACGCTCACCGAAGAGGCCATGCCCGCGACCAACGCCTTCACGCTCAAGCAGTGGCGTACCGGCAAGGACGTGGTCATCCAGAAGAACCCCCTGAACTTCCGCAAGGGTCAGCCCCACATCGACGGCATGATCAACGTGGAAGGGCTTTTCGCAGATCCGAACGCCTATCGATTGGCGTTTGAGCAGAAGCAGGTCGATGCCTGGTCCTCGCCCGACCCGTCCGTGACGAAGTCCGTCATTGATGCAAACAAAGACAACATGACCGAAACCCTTACGGGCGTTGCGAACACCGTCCTCCTGCACCTCAACAGGAACAAGCAGTTCAAGGACGTGCGGCTCGTGAAGGCCATGAACCTGGCTGTGGATCGCCGCGCCTTGATTCAGGCCTTCCATCAGGGTCTTGGCCAGGTTTCTGGCCCCGTGACGTGGCTCCAGGAGGGCTTCGCGTACAAGCTAGACGATCTCATCAAGCTCCCGGGCTACCGCATCGACCGCGCGCTCGAAATCAAGGAAGCGCGCGAACTCTGGGCCGCTGGCGGTGGCCCAGCCCTCGGCGAGGTCAACATTGGCGCCGTCGAGACCTGGCTTGGCCCCTACCCGGATACGCAGTCTATCCTCAAGAAGATGTTCAACGACGCCCTTGGGGTTACCCAATTCACATCGACGAAGGTCACCTACAACGAGGACATCATCCCGAACCTCGGCAAGGGTGAGTACCCGAACTGGATGGCGTGGACCAACTCCGTCAACTCGCCTGACCCGCGAAACGACCTCTTCACGACCTTCCATTCGAAGGGAAGCCAGAACTGGAACAAGGTCAACGATCCAGCCCTGGACAAGCTGATTGACGACGCAAAGTTGACGGCAGACTTGCCCAAGGCGAGAGAACTGATCTTGAAGGCCCAGGACATCATCATGGCGAACGGGCAGTTCGGGAACGTCATTCTGTACAACTACATCAGCCGCAGCGCGTTCTGGAACTACGTCAACGCGAACGTGAAAACGCCTGCCTCCGCGGGCAAGCCGGCGGCCGGCTACAACCTGTTCGCCGGTCACCTGACCGCGAAGAACACGAGCTTCAACGCCAAGCACCCCTCCTACACGGATGGGGTGAAGAGCCGGAAGGTCTGAGAGGCGCGTAATCCGAACTCTTGGCGAAGCCACGAACCAGGGGAGAGCAGTTGACCAACTACATCATTCGGCGCTTGTTGCTCAACACGCTCGTCCTCTGGTTCGTGGCTTCGCTGGTATTTGTGGGGACGCATGCGCTTCCCAGTGATTTCGCCGAGAAGCGCCTGGCCTCCACCTTCACAGGTGTCGATCAGACGGAGTCGATCGCTAACGCCCGCCGCGACCTTGGCCTGGACAGGCCGCTTGGGCGGCAGTACATCGACTTCATGGGCGAGCTGGTGCGCTTAGACCTGGGTACGTCGCTGGAGACTCAGCAGAGTACGTGGAGCGAGCTGCGCAGGCGGGTTCCAACCACTTTGGAACTGGGAAGCATCATCGTTTTGGTGTCTTTCTCCTTGAGCATACCCATCGGTGTCATTAGCGCCGCTAAGCAGAACACGTGGATCGACTTTCTCCTCCGCGCCGTCTCGATCTTCGGTGTGTCCATGCCGGTCTTCTTCGTCGCCATCTTGCTCTCGCTCACGGTGGTCAGGTTCGAACTGTTCACGATCGACGTTGTCGGTCACCCTCACTTCTGGACGGACCCGGCTGGTGCGGCCAAGCTCTACGTGATACCCGCGGTCGCCGGTGGCATCGCTGGTGGAGCCGGTATCATGCGCATCCTTCGTTCGCAGATGTTAGAGGTCATGCGTCAGGACTACATCAGGACTGCCCGTGCTAAGGGCCTGCATGACTCCCGGATCTGGATTCGGCACGCCCTCAAGAACGCAATGCTGCCAGTATTGACTGTCATGGGCCTCACGATCAGCGGTATTGTCGGTGGCCAGATCATCCTTGAAACCATGTTCAACATTGATGGTGTTGGCCGATATTTGTTCTCCCGGTTGAACGCCCGGGATTTTCCACCCTTCCAGGGCACGGTCCTGATCATCGGCTTCATCATCGTCACCGTGAACCTGGCAGTCGACCTTACGTACGCGTGGATCGACCCCCGCATCCGGTACACCTAGCTTACGGAGGCCGTCCTTGACGCAGACTCAGCAGCCTGCCGCGCTCCCCATCCCGGGGTACACCGACTTTCGTCGGCGCCGCTCGTTCGCAACGACGATGCGCAAGGCGGGCGTACTCGCGCGCCGGAACAAGCTTGGCGCAGTCGGCGTGGGCCTTGTCCTCCTCATCCTCTTTGTCGCTATCTTCTCGCCGATCATCAAGCGGTATGACGACACCCGTCAGTTTCAGACCGTAAATCCGGACTTCAATCCCACGGCCAGTCCATTCGACATTGCCGCGAACCCGGGCCTGGCATCGCCAAATATCCTCGACCGCTGGGAGAGCCCGTTTGGCAGCGAACACTGGCTGGGCACGGACCAGTTCGGTCGCGACATCTATTCGCGCATCGTCGTTGGCGCCCGCCTTGCGGTGTTCATCGGCGTTGGGGCGAGTCTCATCGCGGTGCTCTCGGGTACGATGGTGGGCCTCGTCTCCGGCTATTTCGGTGGCAAGGTCGATCTCGTGATTCAGCGCTTCGTCGACGCCATTCAGGCCTTCCCCGGGCTGGTCTTGTTGATGCTCATCGTGTCCATAATGGAGAAGCCGAGTCTCCCCCTGATGATTGCTGCGCTCGGTTTCCTTGGCTTCGCGACGTCGGTTCGGATTGTGCGGTCGTCAGTCCTCGCGGTTTCGCAGACGGCTTTTGTTGAGGCTGCCCGGTCGTACGGCGCCACCAACATCCGCATCATGTTGCAGCACGTCCTGCCGAACATCCTCGCGGCGGTCCTTATCGTCTTTTCGATCAGCATCGGCGCCTACATCCTGGCCGAGGCATCGCTGTCGTTCCTGGGGCTCGGGCCCGCGGACAAGACGACCTGGGGCAAGATGGTTAACGCCGGCCGCGTAGCCCTTGACCTCCATCCATGGGAGTCAGTGCTGGCCGGAGCGGCGATCAGTATGGCCGTCCTTGGCTTCAACCTCGCCGGAGACGCCATCCGCGATGAACTCGACCCGCGCCTGCGCGGCCGCTAAGGGCTCGTCACAGA
>PNKC01000020.1 GCA_013822275.1 Anaerolinea sp.
GCGGTCGTCGAGCTCCTCGAATTCGCCGGCGACGAAGCCGGAGAACCCGTCAAGGTAGCCCACCATGCTGACGCCGCGGCCGCTGGCGGCGCGCACGGCGGCGCGGATGGCGGCGTTCATGCCGGGGGCGTCGCCGCCGCTGGTGAGGATCCCAAGCCGTTTCACACGCTCAATGTGCGCAACAGCACGCGTATTGCGCAACTCGCGCGGCCAGGCGCCCCGGCCGTCCGGGGGCGGAGGCCGGCCGAAACCAGCCCCTTGCCGGGCGATCCCGCACTTCGTAGCATCGCTGGGTGGCGCGGATGAGAGCGTGGTTGAGGACCGGCCGGGGGAAGACACTTTTCGCGGCGGCGCTGGTGATCACGCTCGCCGCGGCTTCGGTCGTGGCGGGGATCGCACTCGGGCCGGATGACAGCCCGCCAGCGGCCGGGGGTGCCTCACCGGCGACAGCCGCCCCATCGCCTCCTTCCACCGCAACGGCGGTGCCAACAGCCACGGCCACGGCCACTCACTTCGGCCTCCTTGACGGCGTCGCAATGAGCGAGGCCGAGTGGGCGAAGCGTAAAGACCAGCTCCCCCTCGCCGTCATGTTCGACAACGCCGCGCAGGCGTTTCCTCACGACGGGCTCCAGCGCGCGGACCTGATCTACGAAGCGTTCGTGGAGGGAGGCATCACCCGGCTGATGGCGGTTTATTGGCGCCAGGACGCCGGCTTCCTGGCCCCGGTGCGCTCCGCCCGGACGCCCTTCGTCATCTGGGCGGACGAGCTGGATGCGCTTTACGCCCACGGCGGGAGCGCCAGCACGCGCAACGAGGCGGATTCCGCGGGCCAGATCCTCGAATGGAAGATCAAGGACCTCGATGCCTTCGGGCCGATTGCCAGCCAGTACTACCGCGACCCGGACCGGCGCGCCCCCCACGACCTTGCCACCAGCACCGAGATGTTGCGGGCTGGCGCGGCGACGCTCGGGTTCGCCGGGCCGGCGAAAGTGGAGCCGTGGCTGTTCCGGGATGCAACTGCCCCGGCGCCCGCCGGTGAACCCGCGAAAGGGATCGAGATCGACTTCGGCGGGACGCAGCGGGCGCAATGGCAAACCGTCCAGTACCGCTGGGACGAGGCGGGGCAGAGCTACGGCCGGTTCCAGTACAGCGGCCCGCATGTGGACGCCCGCACGAAGGAACAACTCACCTTCACAACGGTCATCGCGATGCGGGCGCTTTACCAGGTGGTGGACGGCGCGGGCCACGTGATCTTTGACCAGTTGGGCACGGGTCCCGCCACCGTCTTCACCGATGGCAAGGCGATTCAGGCCACGTGGAAGAAGCCGGAGAGGAAGGCGAGGACGCGGTTCTACGACGCTTCCGGGGCCGAAATCCGCTTCGCGCGCGGCCCGATCTTTGTGGAAGTGCTTGGGGCTGCGAGTGCGCTGACCGTGAAAGCGGAGGCCTCCGAACTGCCCGCCCTGCCCGACTACGTGCCGCCGCCGCCACCACCGCCAGAGCCCGAGGAAACGCCCACGCCGGCGCCGCCGGCCTCATCGCCCACGGCGCGTCCGGCCGCCACACCCACGGCGGGGGCGTCGGCGACCCAAGCGCCCGGCGCCTCGGTGACCCCATCGCCTGGCGTCACGCCGTCCGCCTCCCCAACCGCCGCCACGCAAGCGCCGGGCGCGTCACCCTCCAGACCGGCGTCGCCCACCGCCTCCGCGACAACTACTCCATAACAAACACACGACCATCTTCAATGGCAATCGGCAATCGGCAATCGGCAATCGGCAATCGCCAATCACCAATCGGAAATCCGCTCAGTGCGGATGGTGACCGTTGGTCTTCACACAGACGTGGCCCTCGGGGTCCATGGGGCCCGTGCAGAGGGGGCAGGGGGGCCGCCCGGCTGCGACGACTGCCGAGATCTGGCCGCGCAGTTCGTAGCCCCGGCGGTAATCGAACTCCATCATGACGGTGGCGGCGTCATGGGCGTCCGGGTCCTGCGAATCCCCTGCAATGAGGACGATGCACCGTTTTTCCCGGTTGAGGCCCATGGAAAGCTGGGCCAGCCGCATCTCCACGAACGCGTCCAGGGGAAGGACCGCCTCCGGCTCGCGGTCGTCCAGGGGGAGCCGCTGATAGTTGTAGCCTTCGCCCTTGAGGACCGTTTCGATGGCCTCCCCAAGCGCGATCAGCTGTTCCTTCTCAAGCCAGAGGACCGCCGATTCCGAGCGGTCGTTCATCGCCCGCAGGCGGAAGCGGCGCTGGCCGGGCTGGCCAAGCGCCTCCGCGGAGATGTGCACAAGTGGTCCCAGGTCGCGCTCCTCTGCCATGGGCCAATCGTACGCAACTCCTCCCTTCCCGTCGTTGCGCGAAGGGTAGCCGGGAGCGCGGAATCTTAACGCTTTATGGCAATTCGCGACAAAACTTGGCGCGTTCCCGGCCTAGCGTGTGCGCCCGAGGTGGCGTACGGAACGCCGCCAATCCAGCGGGCGCCGAAGGCCATACACCATGACCGAGCAGACCAAAAAGTCGACCAGGCTCAGCCGCATCCACACCCTGCTCATGCAGCGCGGCAGCCTCACCGTCCGGGAACTGGCAAACGACCTGGAACGCAGCCCGCGCACCATCCAGCGAGACATGCTGGACCTGGAATCGGAGCTTGGCGTGCCGCTGATCTACGAAGGCCGCCGCTGGAGCATCATGCCGGGGAGTTCCCACCCCATGAGCCCCGTCCGCCTGACACTCCATGAATCGCGCGCCATCTATTTCGCCCTGCGCGTGTTCTCACGGACCGTGAATGAGTGTGAGCCGGACACGATCCAGGCGCTCCAGAAGCTTGCCGACACGCTCCCCCCGCGCCTCTGCATGCAAATCAAGCGGACGGTGGGCGAGCTTCGCGGGCGCCCCGAAAGTGGCCGCCGCTCGGACGTCCTGCGCGCCATAACGGAGGCCTGGGTGCGCGGCCAGACGGTCGCAATGATCCACCGCTCTCTCAGCCCTGCGCGCCCGCGGACACTCACCTTCGACCCTTACCTGCTGGAGGCCACCCAGTCCGGGACGTATGTCATCGGGTTCAGTCACGAGCACGGCGAGGTCCGGGTCTTCAAGTTGGACCGGGTCGAGGCGGTGGAACCGGCGGGCACGACCTTCGATTGCCCGGATGTGTCCGATATCGCCGATCGCCTCTCCCAGAGCTGGGGCGGGGCCGTCTTCGGGAACGATGAGCAGCATGCGGTCTGCGTGGAGTTCACGGCGGCGGCGGCGCCGCGCATCCGCGAGAGCTACTGGCACCCAAGCCAGCAGTTGGAAGAGGTCGCAGGCGGCGGAGTCCGCCTGAAGGTCCTTCTGCCGAGCTTGCTCGAGTTCACGCCGTGGGTGCGCAGTTGGGGCCCAGAGGCGCGCGTCATCGAACCGCCCGCGCTCCGCGACGAGGTTGCTGCTTCGCTCCGGGCGGCCGCGGAGCGCTACGCATAGCAGAGCCGTTACTGCCAAGGCGGTGCCTCCGCTACACTGCATAGCCTATGTCGGCCAATCTGAACGCCCGCCGCAACGGCATCGCGCGCGCCTGGGACCTCCGCTCTGGCGCGGTCGTCGTGCCCGCCGGGGTGCACGTCCCCGTCGCCGGGACGGACCAGTACCACGACTTCCACGCCCATCCCGAATTCACCTACCTGGCCGGTGTGCAGACACCGGGCGCGGTCCTCGCCTTTGACCCCGTCGACGGCTGGCTGGTCTTCGCCCCCGTCGCCAACCAGGAAGACCGCGTTTGGGTAGGTGATGGTGAGAGCCTGGATGCCATCGCCGGGCGCTCGGGCGCGCGCGTGGAGCCGCTGCAGCGGCTCGGCGGCTGGCTGGAGGCCCGCCGGAGCGAGCCGCTTGTTCTGCTCGGCAACCACGACCTTGTCGCCAACCCCACCGCCTACGGGCTGCAGTCATGGGCCGCCCTGGAGCTGGATGTCGACGATCAGCGCTCGGTCCTGCTCAGTGAGCAGGTCGCGGACAAGCGGCGTGCCAAGGACCCGGCCGAGATCAGCCTCATGCGCTCCGCGGCGGGCGCCACCGCGCCGGGGCACCGGGCCGCCATACGCCTCGCCCGGCCGGGCATGACCGAACGGCAGCTCCAGATTGAGATCGAAGCGGAGTTCTTCCGCGCCGGCGCTGAGCGCACGGCCTACGGATCCATTGTCGGCAGCGGCCCGAACGGCGCCATCCTCCACAGTTCCCCCGGCCAGCGGGTGTTCGCCGATGGCGACCTCATCCTCGTGGATGCCGGCGCCGAGTTCGGCGCCTACGCGAGCGATGTCACGCGTACCTTTCCGGTGGCGGCGCGCTTCAGCGGGATTCAACGTGACATCTACGAGATTGTGCTGGGCGTTCAAGAACGCGCCATCGCCTCGGTGAAGCCGGGCGTGGAGTACAAAGACCTGCACATGGCTGCAGCTCTCGGCATCGCCTCCGGGTTGCGCGACCTCGGAATCCTTCGCGGCGACCCGGGGGATCTGGTTGAACGGGACGCCCACGCGCTCTTTTTCGTCCACGGCCTCGGCCACATGCTCGGGCTGGCGACTCACGACGCCGGCGGTTGTCTCGCCGGCCGCCAGCCGAGCGACCGCTTCGGCCTGAAATGGTTGAGGGCGGACCTGCCCCTCGAACCGGACTATGTCGTGACAATCGAACCAGGCATCTACTTCATCGATGCGCTGCTTACCGACCCTGCCCGCCGGGACACGTTCAGGGACGCAGTGAACTGGGGCCTCGTGGACTCGCTCCGCGGGTTCGGCGGCATCCGCATCGAGGACGACGTCCTTGTGACGGAGGCTGGGGCCGATGTCCTGAGCGGCACGATCCCCAAATCAATCGATGAAATCGAAGCTATCCGCCGGGAGGCGCTTTCCACGTGACACGCCGCTTCGAAACGATCACGCTCGCCGACCTCGCCCGTTTCCCCCGGCCCGGCACCGTCATCCCGGGACGGATCGAGTTCACGCCCGATTCGAAGGCCGTAACCTACCTCTTCAGCGAAGAGGGCTCGCTCGTCCGGAGCCTCTGGCGATACGACATCGCGACCGGCGAGCGGACGGTCCTAGCGGGTCCGCCACCGGCCTCCACGAGCGAGGGCGAACTTTCACGCGAGGAAGAGCTGCGCCGGGAACGCGCCCGGCTGCGTGAGCTTGGCGTAACGGACTACCAGTGGGCGAAGGAAGCCGCGCAGCCGGCGCTGCTCGTGCCGGGAGGGGGACGGCTTTACGTCAGCGTTGGTGGCGCGCCGCTGCGCGAGCTGGAAGGCACCCAGGGAGCAATTGACCCGCGCCTGAGCGAGGACGGCAGGCTCCTCGCGTTCGTCCGCGATGGCGAACTCTTCGTGGTGCCGCTGTCCGGCGGCCAACCGCGACGGTTGACAGATGGCGCCGAAGAGGCCTTGACCCACGGCCTCGCGGAGTTCGTTGCGCAGGAAGAGTTGGATCGGGACCGGGGGTTCTGGTGGAGCCCGGACGCCACGCAGATCGCCTGCATCGAGGCCGATAGCCGCCACATCCCGCTCTACCCCATCGTCCACCAGGGCAAAGACGAGGTGGACATCGAGCACCACCGCTATCCCTTCGCCGGCGCCCCGAATGCCTATGTCCGCCTCGCGGTCGTGGACGTCCAGAGCGGCCTAACTACCTGGATGGACCTCGGGCCGGACCGCGACATCTACATCGCGCGGGTTGGCTGGCGGCCAGACGGCCTGCTCACAGCGCAATTGCTCTCTCGAGACCAGCGCACGCTCAGGCTTGTCTCGTTTGCCGTGGATGGCACCTCCGCGCTGCTCATCGAAGAGCGCGGCGACCCCTGGCTCAACCTTGCGGGAGACACGGACTTCTTGAAGGACGGCAGCATCGTCTGGACGAGTGAGCGCACCGGCTTTCGCCACATCTCCCTCCACGACCCCGCCGGGAAGCACCTCCGCACGCTGACTTCCGGCGACTGGGTCGTGACCTCCGTCGTGGACGTGGATGAGGCCATGCGCCACGTCTACTTCATCGCGACCACGGATGGCGTCCGCGAACGACACCTCTACCGCGTTTCCCTGGACGGGGGATCCGTGGAGCGGTTGACGCAGGAGCCGGGCTACCACGGCGTTGTGATCGCTCCCAACCACGGCAGCTTCGTCGACTCCTGGAGTTCGCTCGCGCACCCAACACGCGTGGTGTTGCGGTCTTTGGGCGGCGTCGCGCCGGCCTTGTTGTTCGCCAACGAAGGGAACTCGGCGGACGAACTCGGGCTGTCCACGCCAGAACTCATCGAACTCAAAGCGAATGACGGCACCCTCCTGCAGGGGGCGGTCTACCGGCCCGGGCCGATCGAGCCCGGGCGAAAATACCCGGCCATCGTCTCGGTGTACGGCGGGCCCCACGTCCAGCGCATCGCGGACGAGTGGCCCCTGACGATGGACCTCCGCGCCCAGTACCTGGCCCAGGAAGGCTTCGTCGTGTTCAAGCTGGACAACCGCGGCGGCGCCAACCGGGGACTTTCGTTCGAAGCGGCCCTCGCCGACCGGGCGGGCACGGTCGAAGTCGAAGACCAGGTTGCCGGCGTGCGCTACCTCTCCAGCCTGGGATACGTGGACGCGGACCGCATCGGCATCTACGGCTGGAGTTACGGCGGCTACATGACCTGCATGGCCATGATGCGCAACCCGGAGATCTTCAAGGTTGGCGTCGCCGGCGCCCCCGTCACCCACTGGGATGGCTACGACACGGCCTACACAGAGCGGTACATGGGCACGCCACAATCTAACCCCGAAGGCTACTTCGACAGCGCGGTCCTCTCCCACGTGGCGAAGCTGCAGGGAAGGCTCCTGCTGGTCCACGGCATGGTGGACGAGAACGTCCACTTCCGCCATACCGCGCGGCTGATCACGGCCTTAACGGAGGCCAACAAGGACTACGACCTCCTCATCTTCCCGGAGGAGCGCCACATGCCGCGCGACGCGAAGGGAATGGAATACCAGGAGCGCCGCGTAACCCAATACTTCAAGGATCACCTGTAGCGCCTCCGCGACCTCGCGATGGACGATTCTGGCCGCGCCACGCAGAATCCATTCGAACCACAGAAAAGGGGCCACACCAGATGGACTACGCTCACCCAGAACTGCTCGTCGAACCAGATTGGCTTGCGGGACACCTCGATGACCCCAACGTGCGGATCATCGATTGCGCCGTCCTCGAAGCTTACCGGCGGGCGCACATTGCCGGCGCCGTCCACCTCCCGGTCCACTACTACATCAAGGAAGACGACCCCGAGGGGAGCGACCACGGCGTGCTGGTGATGCCGCCGGCCCAGTTCGAAGCGCTCATGGGCAAGCTCGGCGTCGGGCCGGACACCCTGGTCGTCACGTATGACGACAACAACGCCATGGTTGCGTCGCGCCTCTGGTGGGTGCTCACCTACTACGGGCACACGAACGTGAAGGTGCTCAACGGCGGCTGGCACCGCTGGCTGACGGAAAACCGGCCGGTGACCTTCCACGCGACCCGCGCGAAGCCGGCGACGTTTTCCGCGACGCCGCACCCCGAGATGTATGCAACAGTCGACATGCTGAAAGAGAAGTACGCCGGCCCCACGGCCTGCCAGGTGTTGGATGCGCGCACGGATGCCGAGTGGGATGGCACCAATGACCGTGGCAACAAGCGTTCCGGGCACGTCCCGAACGCCCACCACCTGGAGTGGGTGCGCTTTGTTGCCCAGGATGACACCCGCAAGTTCCTGTCAGCGGATCAGCTCCAGGCCCTGCTCGATGAGGCTGGCATCGTCCGCGGCAGGCCGACGATTACCTACTGCCAGGGTGGCATCCGGGCGGCTCACGCCGCGTTCGTGATGACCCTGCTCGGCTACGAAAACGTCCGCGTTTACGATGGCTCAATGCGCGAATGGGCGAACCGGGACGACACGCCGCTGGTGAAGTAGCCCGGCAGCCCTGACGCGTGATTCCCTTTCGGCGGCTGGCCATGCGCTGTCCCTCCGACCGGGTTCTCGCCAGTCTAAGGCCAAACGAAAACGCCCGGAACTTCCCTGACAGAAGAATCCAGGCGTTTCGGAAAGGGGCGTGTCTCTCCGGGCGCTAAACGGCGGGAGCGGCCGGTTCTCGCTCGGTGCGCTGCACTTTGAGCAAGGCTTCGATGGTAAAGCCAAGATCCGCGCGCTCACAGAGTGAGCTGCAGTAGGTCATCTTAAGGGTCGTGCTGGGAGACTTCCGCCAGTCGTAACGGAGGCCGCAACGAGCGCAGATCTTAATGTTGTTGAGGTTCATCCCGACCGGGCCGGGACCGAGGGGCGTTTCGATGTCGATCCTCCGATCACATCGCCTGCCTGCGGGGGAAGGCGATTGCGTCCTGCATAGAGAACGCACAACCAGCGTAGAAGGTTCCCAGCGATAGCGCGACCTGCCCGATCGTCCAGGGGCCGCGCGCGTTGCCCCATCCCTTACCCGCGGCGACAAGTCAACTGACGGAGATCAGCTCCAGCTCAGGTTGGACCGGCAGGAAGGCCAGCGCGGGTTGCCGTTCCACATGCAGCAACGCCTCGATCGTGAACCCCAGGTCTGCTTGCTCGCACAGGGAACCGCAGTAGGTCATCTTCAGAGAAGAGCTGGGAGAACGGCGCCAGTCGTACTTCAGGCCGCAGCGCAGACACTCGCGGATGTGGCGGGGATCGAAGTTGGACTCGTCTCGAGTGTTCATCGTAGTCCTCCGTGCTGGGCCGTTGTCACCCTCGCCTGCTGAGCCTGCCCCGGACGTCCTGTTTCCTGGCCCGGCGAAAAGGCAGGAAACGGGCTACGTCAATGAGATGATCGGCGCAATGGACCGTTTCTGAATGTGACCCTCATCACGCCGCGTGTTTTCCGGGTCAGGCGGCAAGCAGCGGCCGCCAGGCGTTCCTCAGGACCTGGTGGTCCGCCAGGAGCGCTTCGATGGTAAAACCGAGGTCGCCCCGTTCGCAGAGGGAGCCGCAGTACGTCATCTTCAGGGAGGAGCTGGTCGAGCGGCGCCAATCGTAGGGCAGCGAGCAGTGCTGGCAGACCCGCATCATGTTGGTATCCAAAGGCATTCCTCCCGCTGCCGGGTCCGGTGCGCGAGCCCGGGCTGCGATCATCATCGGTGGCCTCCCACCGTCCGGACACTCCGGGTCTACCCGCTTTGCCGCGGCACGCACCCTCACGGGTTTTTCCGCACGTGCCGTTGCCACAAGGCATAACGTGGCGTGCGAGTGTGAAGACGCGCACCCCGGCGTTGGTCTGCCGCGTCTTTTCCAACACGCTTCGTGACAGATTTCACACGGATTTCATGGACAGGTTCCGCCCGCCGCCGGGACCGGCCACTATACTCGCAGAAGAAGAGGGGACTTCTCGTAATGCGGACGGTGTTTCTCGTGACGCGGCACGCCGACGTGGCCGGGCTGGGGCCCGTTTTGGAGCGCGCCGGTTTTTCCGCCCCGGTCATGGCGCCTGACCGGCTCGCGAACGACGAGGTGAACCCCAACGCCGATGTTGTCATCCTGGACCTGCGCGATATCCCCCCGGCTGCCTTCACTATCCTGAGCGGCACGTACGCCGAACATGGCGTCGTCCTGCTTGTCGTTGTCGCTGAAGGCCAACTGGAGCGCGTCGCCGCGGACCTCGCCGTCGATGACTTTCTCTCGCTGCCGGTGAACGCCCCGGAGCTGCTCAAGCGCATCGAACGCGCCCTCTGGCGGCGCCACGGCGTGGACAGCGAAAACTTCGTCCACTGCGGCGCCCTCACCCTGGACCTTTCCAACTACCGCGTGACCGTTGGGGGTGAGCCGCTGGTGATGACCTTCAAGGAATACGAACTGCTGCGCTTCCTGGCGATGAACGCGGGCCGCGTGTTCACCCGCGAACAGTTGCTCAACCGCGTCTGGGGCTACGACTATTTTGGCGGCGCGCGCACGGTTGACGTCCACATCCGCCGGATCCGCTCGAAGATCGAGATCCACGGCCATTCGTTTATCGAAACCGTGCGAAACGTCGGCTACCGGCTCGTCGCCGAAGCGCGCAAGGACGATGTCGAGGCGTAGCCGCTCCCGGGCGATGCCCCTGTGGCGCGGACGCTACCCCGTGTGCGGGCTTTCCGCCTGCCGCGCTCGCGCCACGGCAGCGCCTGTCCGCCGGGTCCCCACGAAGCCGGCGCCCACGACCACGAGGCTCACGACAGCGACCATGGCGATAGTCTCGCGCTCGCCTATGCGGTCCGCGAGCGCGCCGACCGGGTACGCCACGATAGCGTTCAAGCCGAAGGCCATCATCGTCACCGCCATTACGCGGCCGAAAAACTGGGGCGTCGTGCGCTGCATCAGACTCACGTTGTTCAACATCTGAAAGCCGCTGGACGACGCCCCAACGAGCGACGCGACAACGAGCGCGACGCCGAAGCTGGGCGACAGCGCAAGCAGGATCAGTGACGCGGAGAGCGCGGCGCCGAAGGCTAGCATCAGCATCGCGGGCTGGCGCGGCTGGTGCATCGAGATGAACAGCGTCGTGAGGATGCCGCCTACCGCCGTCGTGCCGAAGACGAACCCCAACTGGCTGGCCGGGTGGCCGAGTTCGTTTTCCAGAAAGCCGGGCATGATCGTCTGGTAGGAGAACGCGCTGAGCACGACCCCGGCGAAGACGAGCGTGAGCAGCCGGACATCGTCCGTCGCCCGGATGTAGTGCATCCCCTCGTTCAGGTCAGCCAGCACCGATGTCTTCCCGGCTTTCGGCAGCGGCGGGGTAGGCTCCATGAGGGTCATGACGGCAACTACGAGCGCAAACGTCAACGTCATGGCGACGTAGACCCCGCCGGGGCCAATGGCGCTCACCGCGAGGAGCGCACCAGCCAGCAGCGGCCCCACGATGCGCGTGGCGTTCATCATGAGTTGTTGAAGGGCAACGCCGTGGGCCAGGTCCGGCCCTTGCAGCAGGTCTCCAACCCACGCCTGACGGGTCGGCCCCATGAGCGCGAACATGCACCCCAGCACCAGCGTGCAGAGCGCCAGCAGCCAGATCGTGATCACGTCCGTGTAGATCAGCACGGCGATGACGCCAAACAGCATGCCGATCGAACCCTGGGCGAACATCAACAGTCGGCGCTTGGAGATCCGGTCGCTGAGCGCGCCGCCCACCGGGCTCAGGATCAGCATCGCAATGCCCTGGCCGAGCGACACGAAACCAACCGCGCCGTTCTTGCCTGTCAGTTCGAAGGCGACCACACCCTGGACCACGTTCAGCATCCCGAAGGCCAGCATGGCCAGCGCTGAGCCGATGAAGAGCAGGCGGTACTGGGCGTGGCCCAGCACCGTGAATGGAGACCGGCGCGCGCCGCCTTCGGCATCCAGGGAGTACGGCCGGTCAGTAGCAGTCACCAACCAACTATAGGGTGGTCGGCGGAGATGGGCGTCACTGCCTGGCCCGGTCCCGTGGCGGCCCCCGTTATCGGCAGTGTGTGGCCCGTTGGCCATGGCCGGCTTTCCGCGAAACCTGACACCGGAAGTCGTTGACATGCCCGATCCCGAGGCGTAGGTTTCTTAGTGATGGATGTTCGTTCTGGCATCCCGAAACCGTAACGGCGGCGCCCTGTGCGCCGCCGTTTGTGCGTCCAACCACAGAAGCTTTTGGAGGGATCGCAGGTCATGCAGTCGAGCTTGATCGGCAAAGTCGAAAAGGCAAAGGTTTACGCGGGCGAGCGCCATCGGATGCAGATCGATGGCCTCCACGTGGCCTTCCACGGCGAAAACAGCGACCACGAAGTCGTCCTGCGCGACGGCGTTTGGCACTGTAGCTGCGATTTCTTCGGCCAATGGAGCACGTGCTGCCACACCATGGCCCTCGAGCGGGTGCTCCACGGGATGGTGCCCGTCCGCGAACAGGATCTCGCCGCCGTTTAAGGCTGCTGACGAGCCATGGTTTCAGCCACGCTCGCGTGCGGCTTCACGCGGCGCTGGGCCGGTCTCAACCCGCCTGCCACCTCCGCGAAACCCGTTTCATCCTGGATTCTTACGCGTTTCCCCCTGTGCAGCCCCTCCCGTCTGCCGATGGCGGGGTGCTAGGATGCTGTGCAGGAGGCAACCATGATCCCACTCGGGTTTAGTTGGGGCGCGTTCTTCGTTTACGTCGCCGCGATCTGCTTCATGGTCCTCGGCGGCTTCTGGGGGCTGTTCGAAAGCCGTCACCCGGCGTTCCTGGCGCCCATCCTCCTCGGCTTGTTTTTCTTCTATCTCTGCTGGGAAGCGGTGGTTGAAGGCGACGACGCCGTGCCACCGCCAAAGGCAGGCGGCCAGAAGGGCTAACTCACGGAGTTTCAATCCGAAAGGGCCAGCGTTAGCGCTGGCCCTTCTGGTGTCGCCGCGACCCTGCCTGTCCGCTTCTACTGCTTAAGGCTGGGCAGTGGGCCTCCCTGCCTTCGGGCGCCAACCGCCGCCTGCGCGCGTTCGAACCAGCCGTTCGGGGAGCCCGGGAGGTCCAGGGCGCGGAGCACCGCCTTCGTCACAGCGATCCCGTTGCCGGGGATGGCGGCCAGCTCGGCCGCGAGCATCCTCGCATCGTTGGCGACATCGCCGTCGTCCACGGCGCGGAAGGCGATCCCGAGCCTCTCCAGCTCCGCGCCGGGGATCCGGTCCCCGAGCAGCGTTACGCGCCGCGCGATCGAATCACCGAACCGTCCGCGTAACCAGGCCAGATTCATCGGCGCGGGGACTCCCTGGCGCACTTCGCCTACCTGGAGGAACGCCCCCCGGCCAACGATCATGAAGTCCGCCGAAAGCGCGAGCGCGGCCCCGGCGTTTATGGCGTACCCCTCCACGCAGGCCACGACCGGCTTCGGGAACGCGGCGATCTGTTCGTGAAGCCCTCGCCAGGCTGCCGGAAACGTCGCGGTCCAGGGGGGCCGGGGGTCGGCGTTGAACTCCTTAAGGTCCAACCCTGAACAAAACGAACCGCCCGCGCCGCGCAACACCACCGCGCGCATATCGTCGTCGCTCTCGCACTCGCGAAAGACGCTCGACAGGGCTTGGACCAGGGGTCCAGTAATCGCGTTCTTGCGCTCGGGCCGGTTCAAGGCAATTTCCGCCACAGCGTCTTGGCGAGAGATTTCTACGGGTAACGGGTCACTCACTGCTTTGCCTCCGATCGCCCATGCCGCCGGGGCCGGACTCCGGTCTGGCCATTACTCCCCGGCTTCTGGGCCCTTTCCGCCGGCTTACTCGCCCGCCACCGGCCTGTCGTGTGGGGCGCTGGCGCGCGCGCCACGGAAGTCGCGGAACGGGCCGTCTCGCCATTCGAGCGCGGCCTTGAGTCCGCCCTCGCGGAGGCGTTTGCCCCACTCCTGGGCCGCCGGGCGGTGCTTGCTCATCGCCTCTACGTCGGTGCCGGACATAAGCCCGTCGCGGATGCCCATCGCCTCGTATTGGCGGTTCACGGACCGCTTGGAGTACATGAGCATGTCGTTGTCGATATGCGCCATGCGCCGGGCGAAGGTCTCGGTGAAACTGGCAAGCTCCGCCGGGGGGACGGCATACGTCGCCCAGCCCATCGTTGCCATGTCGCGGCCGGAGAACGAGTCACCGACGTACGCGAACTCGCGCGCTTTTGTCATGGGCAGGTGCCACGGCGCCCACATGATATCCATCGTCCCCATGGCTCGGACCGGCGGGTAGCCGACCTGGGCGTCTTCGGCCACGATGCGGAAATCGCAGAACGATGCCAGCTCGGTGCCGCCGGCAAGGCAGTAGCCCTGGATCTGGGCAACGACCGGCTTCGCCAGCTCCCAGATCGTCCAGTTGGCGAGGAGGACGTGGCGGGACCAGTCGTAGTGCGCCGGGTGCGTCGTGCCCGTGTCCGGCATCCCCGAACGCGGGTGTACGTATTGCGAACCCTCCGTGGCGGCGCGAGAGGGCGAAAGGTCGTAGCCGGCACTGAAGGCGCGCCCGTTCGCCCGCAGGACGATGACGCCGACATCGCGGTTGGCTTCCGCCTCCTTGAGGGCGTGGAACAGTTCGCCACGCAGGTCGTTTGAGAGTGCGTTGAGCTTTTCCGGCCGGTTGAGGGTAATGAAGGCCAACCGGCCGTCGGTCTCGTAGAGGATGTTGTCGTAAGTCATCCGGGTCCTCCTGGTAGCAATGCCGCCATTCTGCACCAGGCGCGGGCGCTCGTCAGCGGACGCCCGTCCCGGCGTGTACGCTCCGCCCGGAATGGGCCGTTGCGCGCCGCCGCCGCCGGAGTACCATCTCGCGTCTGGACACGTCGCAGATACAAGGAGCAACCGCCATGACGCAGTTCTCGGATATCGTCTACGAGGTCGAGGGCCGGTCCGCCGTCATCCGCCTCAACCGCCCGGAAAAACTCAACGCCTTCACCTACCACACGCTCGCCGAGGTCCGCGCCGCTGTGGACCTCGCCGTGGCCGAGCCGGCTGTCGTTGGCATCATCGTCACCGGCACGGGCCGCGCCTTTTCGGCCGGCCTCGATTCGCAGTCCCTGGTCGAAACCGTCGTTGATGGCGGCAACCGTCCGCGCTCATCCGGCGACACTAGCGAGTTGCCCGGGCTCTTCTCGTACTTCTTCGAAGCACCGAAGCCGATCATTGGCGCAATAAACGGCGTGACCGTCGGTGGTGGCTTCACCCTTGCCGCCAAGTGCGACGTCCGCATCTGCTCCACGGCGGCCAGCTTCAGCACCATCTTCATGAAGCGCGGCCTGATAGCGGAACACGGCATGACCTGGGTGTTGCCCCATCTCGTCGGCCCGGGCGCCGCGTTCGACCTGCTCCTCACGAGCAAGCGTATCGACGCCGCCGAAGCCTACCGCATCGGCTTCGCCGATTACGTTGTCGAGCCGGATGACCTCCTCCCGCGGGCGCGCGCCTACATCGACCTGATCGCGGCCAGCGCCGCTCCACTCGCCATCGCCGACAGCAAGAAGCTCATCTACCGCCACCTGGGCATGCCCCAGATGGAGTCGTTCCGGGAAGCCGAGGTGGTGCAATGGGAAGCCGTTGCCCGGCCGGACGCCGCCGAAGGCACGCGCGCCCTGATCGAGAAGCGCGACCCGGTCTTTGCGCCTCTGCCGCGCCGGTAGTTCGCTCGCGTCGCTGAATCCTGCGGGCCGTCATTGACAGCCCCCGGCCCCGACGTATATTCCCCATCGAGGCCGGATAGCGTGTCCGGCCGTGGCGCGGGCCGCTGCCCGCGCGCCAGGTAACGGCTTTCGTCCAGCGGGATTGTGAGGCAGACATGGACATTTCGAACGGCGTACTTCTCGACCTCCACCGGCGGATGGTCCGCATCCGGACCTTCGAAGAAGAGGCCGGCAAGCTGATGGAGGCGGGCAAGATCCCGGGCGCGCTTCACCTTTACGTGGGCGAAGAAGCGGTGGCGGCCGGCGTGATGGTCCATCTCCGTGACAGCGACCAGATCACCAGCACGCACCGCGGCCACGGCCACCTGGTGGCAAAGGGCGGCGACCTCCGCAAGATGTACGCCGAGCTCTATGGCAGGGCGACCGGCTACTGCAAGGGCAAGGGCGGGAGCATGCACATCTCCGACCTGGACCTGGGCATGCTCGGCGCGAACGGTATCGTCGGCGCCGGGCCGCCCATCGCCATCGGCGCGGCGTTCTCCAACAAGTACCGCGGCACGGACAATGTAACGGTCTGCTTCTTCGGCGACGGCGCGAGCAACGAGGGGACGTTCCACGAAGCCGCGAACATGGCTGCCCTCTACAAGCTCCCCGTCGTCTTCGCCTGCGAAAACAACGGTTTCGGCGAATTCACGCGCCAGGAGCGCCACCAGGCCGTCCATGACATCGCCGACCGCGCCGCCGGTTACGGCATGCCTGGCATCGTCGTCGACGGGATGGACGCCCTCGCCGTCTACGAAGCCGCCGGCGAAGCGATCGCAAGGGCGCGGGCCGGCAGCGGGCCTACCTTGCTCGAGTTCAAGACCTACCGCTTTTTTGACCATGTCGGCATCCGGGGCATGGGTGTCATCTACCGGGAAGACGCCGAAGTCCTCCAGTGGCGCGAACGCGACCCGGTTGGGCTTGTGGAGACACGGCTCGCCGAGCAGGGCATCCTTTCGCCGGAGGCGGCCGCGGCAGTGCACGAGGCGGCCCTGGCCGATGTGCGCGACGCCATCGCCTTCGCCGAAGCCAGCCCCTTCCCGGAGCCAGGTGCGCTGATGGAGGACATCTACACGGTTTCCAGAGGTGTGGCATGACCACCATCGAAGCGCCAGCCACTCGCGAAATCCCCTACGTCTCGGCCATCGCCGAGGCCTTCGGACAGTTGATGCGGGAAGATCCCAACGTCTTCATCGCCGGCGAGGACGTGGCCCTCTACGGCAGCGTCTTCGGCGTAACCCGCGGCCTCCTCAAAGAGTTCGGCCCCCAGCGCGTCG
This sequence comes from Anaerolinea sp., assembly GCA_013822275.1. Classification (GTDB taxonomy): domain Bacteria; phylum Chloroflexota; class Dehalococcoidia; order Tepidiformales; family Tepidiformaceae; genus PNKC01. The sequence goes on from PNKC01000020.1 coordinate 16,423, forward strand.
TCGATACGCCGATCTCTGAATCAGGGATCATGGGCCTCGGCCTCGGCGCGGCGGCAACCGGCCTCCGCCCCGTCATCGACATCATGTTCATGGACTTCATGGCCGTCTGCATGGACGAAGTCGTCAACCAGATAGCCAAGATCAAGTACATGTTCGGCGGCACGGCGCGGATCCCGCTCACCATCCACACCATGGCCGGGGCCGGGACGAGTATGGCCGCGCAGCACAGCCAGAGCCTTGAAGCGTGGTTCTGTCACATCCCCGGACTCAAGGTCGTCATGCCCTCCGGCCCCTATGAGGCGAAGGGTCTCCTCGTTGCCGCCGTGCGCGATGACAACCCGGTGATGGTGGTCAACACGAAGACGATCCTCGGTATGAAGGCCCACGTCCCCGAACAGATCTACGAGATTCCGCTCGGGAAGGCGAACGTTGTCCGCCCGGGCTCGAACTTCACCATCCTCGCCACCGGCCGGATGGTCAGCGAGAGCGTAAAAGCCGCTGAGATGCTTGTTGCCGACGGCCTGGACGTGGAGGTCATCGACCCGCGTACCCTTCAACCCTTCGATACGGAAACGGTCGTCCAGTCTGTCCGGAAGACCCACAGGGCGCTCGTCGCCCACGAAGCGGTCAGGTTCGGCGGCATCGGCGCCGAGTTCGCCGCCCAGATCCAGGAGGAAGCGTTCGACTATCTCGACGCGCCCGTTGGCCGCGTGGGCGCTCCCTTCACGCCGGTCCCCTTCAGTCCGGTGCTTGAGAAGGAGTACATGCCCAACGCCGAGAAGATCGCCGCTGAGGTCCGCCGCCTCCTGGGCAAGCAGGCCTGATCGGTGCGCCCAACCGTCGGCATCCTCGCCAACCCTGCTTCCGGGAAGGACATCCGGCGGCTCGTCGCAAGTGCTTCGGTCTTCGATAACCGCGAAAAACTGAGCATCGTCCGGCGCGCGATCCTCGGCGCGGTGGCGGCTGGCATCGACGACTTCGTCTACATGCCAGACGGCCACGGCATCGTCGCTTCCGCGTTCGCGGACATCGGCGAGGACGTGCGCTTCGCGGCGCTGGATTCCCCCGCGACCCACAGCGCGCTCGACACCACGCGCGTCGCGGAACGGATGCGCGAGCATGGTGTTGCCTGCGTGCTCACCCTCGGCGGTGACGGGACCAACCGTGCGTTCGCGCTCGGCTGGCGGGACGCCCCGCTGGTCGCAGTCTCCACAGGCACCAACAACGTCTTCCCGAAGATGGTTGAAGGCACCATTGCAGGCGCGGCGGCGGGCCTGGTCGCTTCCGGCCAGGTGGCGCTCCACGAGGCGAGCCGCCAGGTGAAGGTGGTGCACGTCCAGATCGACGGCGAGAAAGACGACCTCGCCCTGATCGACGCGGTGCTGCTGGACGAGGCCTTTGTCGGGGCGCGCGCGATCTGGAACCCCGCTCGCCTGCGGACAATCGTCCTCGCCCGCGCAGAGCCGTCAGCAGTCGGCATTTCGGCGATTGGCGGACTGCTCCATCCGGTGCCGGATACCGCCGATGTCGGCCTTCTGGTGGAGGCTGGAGGCGCTGGCGACGCGGTCATTGCTCCCATTGCGCCGGGGCTTTATTCATCCGTGCCCGTCCGAGAAGTGCGGGAACTCGCCCTTGGCGAGGTCGTTGAATTCGTGGGTCCGGGGATGCTTGCCCTGGACGGCGAACGCGAACGGCGTCTGCGCCCGGGGATGGTGGCCCGCCTGGCGGTCCGCCGCGATGGCCCCCGCGCTGTTGACGTACCCCTGGTGATGAGACTTGCTGCCTGCCGCGGGCTGTTCCGCGTCGCGCAGAGTGAGGCAACTGATGGCGACTGAAGTGCTGCTCGTGAAGGCCGGCATGACGATGACGGAAGGCGCCGTCGCGGAATGGTATGTGCCGGATGGCGGCGAGGTCCGGGCCGGCCAGCCTCTCTATCGCATGGAAACCGAGAAGATCGAACTCGAGGTTGAAGCGGAAGCGGCGGGGACCGTCCGCCACGCCGTCGCCGCCGGGACGAAGCTCGAACCGGGCGGACTGATCGCCTACATCCTCGCCCCCGGTGAGGCTGCCCCGGCCGCGTTGGCCTCGGGGCCTGCTCCGGCTCTGGCCGCCGCCGGTGCGCCATCACGTGCCCACGTCGCCCGTGAAACGTCCACGGGCGAGCACCCGTCCGCGTCTCCAATCGCCCGGCGCCTCGCCCGCGAGGCCGGCGTATCCCTGGCGGCCATTGCTGGCAGCGGACCGGGTGGCCGCGTGACGGAGGAGGACATCCTCGCCTACAAAGCACGTCCCGCCCCCCCGCCCGCCACGGCAGCCCCGGCAGCCCCGGCCACCGAAGTCATCGCGTCTCCCATTGCCCGCAGACTCGCCGAGCAGTTCCGGATCGACCTCTCCAGCGTGCGGGGCACCGGGCCCGGCGGCCGGATCACGAAGGAGGACGTGGAGGCGGCGGCCTCCGCGCCAGTTGCCGCTGCCCCTGCCCGGCCGGCGGCCCCTGGGGGGCGCCATGCCGCCGGCGAGGTCATCCCTGTGCGCGGCATCCGCAAGGTCATCGCCGAGCGCATGCACGCCAGTCTCCAGGAAATGGCCCAACTGACCATGGCCATGGAAGTGGTCATGGACGACGCGATGAAGTTGCGCTCCCAGCTCGTTGCGGAGTGGGCGGAAGAGGGCATCAAACCCTCCTACACGGACCTCGTCATCAAGGCTGTGGGCAAGGCGCTCCGGCGGCATCCACTCCTCAACGCGACTATGAAGGACGCTCAAATCGAGCTCCTGGCGCAGGTCAACGTCGGCATGGCCGTCGCACTCGACGACGGTCTGGTCGTCCCTGTCATCCGCGACGCGGACGCCATCCCGCTGAAGGAGCTGGCGGAGACCTCGTCGCGGCTCGCCAGCGCCGCCCGCGAAGGCCGGCTGGGGCTGGATGAGATGGCCGGGGGCACGTTCTCCGTGACTGCCCTGGGCATGGCAGGGATCGACTTCTTCACCCCCGTGATCAATCCGCCGAACGTCGCCATCCTTGGCGTTGGCCGCATCCATGACGCCGTGGCCTGGGCAGGCGACCGGCCCGTGAAGCGGCAGCAGATGACCCTCAGCCTGACCATCGACCACCGTGTCGTGGATGGCGCGCCCGGGGCCGCCTTCCTGAATAGCGTCCGCGAACTGCTCGAATCGCCCTACAGGCTCCTGATCTGATGGCGGACTACGATGTCGCCGTCATTGGCGGTGGGCCCGCGGGCTACGCCGCCGCCCTGAAGGCCTCCGCCCTCGGCGCCTCGGTGGTGCTCATCGAGGCGGAGAAGCCGGGCGGGTCGTGCGTCCACCACGCCTGCATCCCCACGAACATCCTGCTCGACCCGGCCGCCCGCTACACAGAGGCCCGCGAACTCGGCGTGATGGGTGTGTTCGCCGTTGGAGAACAGTTCAACTTCGCCCGCGCCGTCGCCCGCAAGGACGCGCTCGTCAAGCAGATGGCCGACGGCATCCGGACCGCGCTCCGCATGGGCAAGGTGACCGTCATCGAGGGCCGGGCGCGCTTCGAGTCAAGGGAGTCGGTGTCCATCGCCGGCGCGACAGGGCCATCATCGATTTCCGCGGAGTCGTTCATCATCGCCACCGGCACGCGCTGGGAGCCTCCGGTGATCCCCGGCGTCCCGCCCGAACGGGTGGTCACCGTGGACGTCATCCAGTCGCTGGCCGCGCCGCCGGAATCCGTCCTCGTCCTCATCGACGGGCCGTGCGATGTCCCCTTCGGGCTGGAGTACGCGACGCTGCTCGCCGTTGCCGGCTCCCGCGTGAGCGTCGCCACCTCGCTCCCACGCCTTCTGCCGGGGCTGGATGCGACCGTTGCCGACGCTGTCCGGGCCGGCCTGGGCGACCTCGGCATGGCCGTCTTCGGAGGCGCGCGGGTATCCGGAGGGAGCGGCTCCAACGTCAGCCTCACGCACATGGGCGGAGAAGCTACGGTTGACGCCGGGCTCGTCCTCGCCGCCGACGTCCGCAAGCCGTTCTTCCATACACTCGGACTGGAGCCGCTGGGCGTCGCGACGGATGACGGCATAATCGTCGGCCGCGGCTGCGAAACCAACGTGCCCGGCATTTTCGCAGCGGGCGACGTCACGGGCGGGCTGATGCTTTCCAGCGCTGCCTCCCACATGGGTGAGGTGGCGGCGATCAACGCCACCGGAGGCGCGGCAGTCGCGCGCCTGGCCTCCTTGCCGCGAATCCTCCACACCATCCCCGGCGTCTCCTGGGCAGGCCTCAGCGAAGAGGCCGCGAAGGCCGCTGGCCATGACGTGGTCACCGGCGCGTCCGACCTCGCCTATAACGCCCGCGCGATCACCCTCGGTGCACGGACAGGCATCGTGAAGGTCGTTGCGGAAAGGCGCCTGGGCGAGATTCTTGGCGTCCATGCCATGGGCCCCGAGGCCGCCGAGATTGTCGCCGTCGCCTCGTCTCTCATGCAGGCCGAAGTGAGTGTGCATGACCTGGCCGCCATGGTCGCCTGGCACCCCAGCATCACCGAGGGCCTTGTCGAAGCGGCCCGGCGACTGACAGCGTCCCTCTGACCGCCTGAACGAAGAGCCCGGAACCGGTAAGCTCCCGCACATGACCGCCGCTGCCTCATCCTCCGGCCACCAGCCCGGGCATCCGCCGCTCGGCCACCTCCTGGTGATCGACCTGACGACCGAACTGGGGGCGCTGGCCTGCCGCTTCCTCTCCGGGTTCGGGGCGACCGTGATCCGCATCGAGCCCCCCGGTGGCGACCCGCTGCGCGCCCGTGAACCCGTGGTCGAAGGCAAGGATCGCAAACCCGTGAGCCTCTACTGGCTCCACCTGATGTCCGGGCGCGATTGCCGCGAGGTGGACCTGGGAACAGACACGGGCCGCAGGGAATTCCGGAGGCTGCTCGCCCGAGCAGACATAATCATCGAATCCCAGCCGTTCGGCCGAATGGAGTCGCTGGGGATTGACTACGAGGCCGTCCACGCGGATTTCCCGCGCCTCATCTGGACCTCCATCACTCCGTTTGGGCGGAGTGGGCCCCGCGCCGGATGGGCGGCCACGGACCTGATCGGCCTCGCATCTGGTGGCTTGATGAGCCTTTGCGGAGACGCGGACCGCCCGCCGCTTCGACCGTCGGTGGAACAGGGATACGCCCAGGCTGGCGCCGTTGCGTTCGCCGCCACACTCGCCGCGCTGCATGCTCGAAACGCCACCGGCCTCGGCCAGCTTGTCGATGTGTCCATGCAGGAAGCCATTGCCAACTGCCTTGGGAACTCCCGCCTCTTCTACGAGTTCGAGGGCGTCGTCAGCCGCCGGGCCGGCGGTGGCCGCGCCTACGGGGAACACGGCACGCGCCTCGTTTACCCGTGCGCCGACGGGTACGTGGCAATTTCACGGACGCCCGATACGATGGCCTCGCTCCACGCCTGGATCCGCGAAACGGCGTTCGAACCCCATTGGGACGCAACCGAATGGGCCACACTCCCCCTCTCGGGCGCCGGCACGCCGGGGCCCGAGAAAGCGCGCGAGCTTGAGGATGACCTGACAGCCTTCTTTGCCTCCGGCAAGAAGCTGGAGTTGTACGAACGGGGCCAGCGCCGCGGAATCATGATCTGTCCCGTCTCCACGCCCGCCGACCTGCTCCAGAACCAGCAGCTCGCCGCCCGCGGGTTCTTCGTTGACCGGTTCATCCCCGAGCTCGGACGCACCGTGAAGGTCCCCGGCGCGCCCGTCCGGATGTCCCGTACGCCCTGGCGCAACGAGTCCACGGGGAGTCGTCCGGAAATCCAGGAGATACTGTCGCCGCCCGGCCGGGCGGCCGGAGGCGACTCTCGCTCCATCCTCTCCGGCATCCGCATCGCGGACTTCTCCTGGGTTGGGGTTGGCCCGATCGCGACACAGTTGTTCGCCGGGCTGGGCGCCGAAGTCATCCGCGTCGAATCCACGGCACGGCTGGATGTCTTCCGTAGCGGCGGTCCTCGGCGTGGCGCCAGCCCTCCCGATGCCAGCGCCTACTTCGCCAACGTCAACCGCGACAAGCTCGGGCTCACGCTCAACCTCAGCCGTCCGGCCGCGCGCGATGTCGCCCTTCGCCTCGCCGCCCGGTCTGACGTGCTGGTGGAAAGCTTCCGGCCTGGTTTCATGGCTTCCGCTGGCCTTTCCTACGAAGAGGTGTCCGCGGTCAACCCATCGATCATCATGATCTCGTGCTCGATGGAAGGGGCGGAGGGCCCACACGCTGGCTTCAAGGGGTTTGGCCTCACGCTCCAGGCCACGGTTGGATTCACCCATTTCACCGGCTGGCCGGACCGCGCACCGGTAGGCACGGGCACCGCCTACACCGACTGGTTCGCCACGAACATCGCCCAGGCGGCGGTGTTCGCCGCCCTCGAACATCGCCGCCGCACTGGTGAGGGCCAGTACATCGACCTTTCCCAACTGGAGGCGTGCATCTGGGCGCTGGACGCGGAGGTGCTTCGCTTCACGGCCGCCGGCGCTGTCCGGGCCGCCGCCGGCAACCGCCACCTGGAAATGACGCCGCACGGGGTCTTCCCCTGTGAGGGTGCGGACCAGTGGATCGCAATCGCCGTCCGCGACGCCCACGACTGGAGCGCCCTCGCCGCGCTGATTGGCGACCCCGGTCTGCGAAAGCCGGCATTCCTCGATGTCGCGGCGCGCCGCGCCGCTGAAGATGAGATTGAAGCGGCGATCGGGCGCTGGACGTCAACCTGGGACAAGCATCGCCTCGCCGAGCAGCTCCAGACGGCAAGGATCCCCGCCAGCCCGGTGAACGACGTTGGCGATGTCCATCGCGACCCGCAGCTTCGGGCGCGGGGCCACTTCTGGCGGTCGTCCCATCCCGTGGTCGGCGAAGCGGACTGGGATGCCCCCGCGTTCCGCCTCTCGGAGACCCCTATGTACCCGCTGCGGCCAGCGCCGCTGCTCGGGCAGGACAACGAGCGCGTCTACCGGGAGATCCTTGGCTTCAGCGACGACGAAATCAGCGAACTCATCATCGCCGGGGTGATCTCGTAGCCGGCCTGCTTGGACAGGCGGGCCCAGTTGGTATTCAATCCCCGGCATGACGAATGACCCGGGCCTGTTCGAAACGATCTACACCACGAGGGCGCTGCGGCGCTTCAAACCAGACCCTGTACCAGATGAGGTGCTCTTCCAGCTCTTCGACGCAGCGATCCGCGCCTCTTCCGGCCAGAACGCGCAGGACTGGCGCTGGATCATCATCCGCGACGCCGCCATCAAGCGGCAGCTCAAGGAGTGGGCCCTCGAAGGGTGGACGCGCTATGCGGCCCGCTACGGGAGCGAGGAGGAGATCGCCGCCCTGCCGCGCAACCAGCGGCTCTCGCTGAACAGTGTCCGCGACCTTGCCCACGGCCTGGACCGGGTGCCCGTCATCGTCGCCGTCCTGGGCATGAAAGGACGCCATTCAACACCGGGCGGCAGCACGTTCCCAGCGGTCCAGAACTTCCAACTGGCGGCGCGCGCGCTCGGCCTGGGCAGCTCCATCTTCAATCTCCCCATGCGAGACCGGCTGTACGAGATGCTCGGCATCCCGGAGACCAATCAGCTCTACTGCCTGCTCCCCATCGGCTATCCAGTGGACAAGCAGGGCCCGTTGAACCGGAAGCCGGTCAAGGCCGTGGTCTTCGACGAGAAGTACGGCGCTGGCTGGGCCTTCGCGGAGGCCCAACCGGAAAGCGGCTGGGGCGACCGCTGGCTGCGCCCGTGAAACTCGCCGCCAGGCGGCCGCTTACAGGTCCGCCGCGGGATTGACCGCCGGGGCGCGGCGAAGGGCGCCCAGGTTGAGGTTCAGAGACTCTCGCCCCAGGAGCAGGAAGCTCGCCCCAAGGATGCTCACGGGCACCACGTTCACAAGGTGGGCGAGGATGGCGAAGCTGAGGGCGTGGCTCGGGCCCACACCGAACGGCGCCAGCGAGAGCGTCGCGGCCGCGTGAAAAACACCGATGTACCCCGGCGACGAGGGGATGAGCATGGCGAGGTTGGTTGTAAAAGTGAGGAGCACCGCCACCGTCACCGGCGCGTTGATGTTCAGCGAACGCATGAGCACGTAGTTGATCGCGAAGGCGCCACCCCAGGCCATCCACGACCAGCCCCAGATCCTGAGCACGTGCTGCCGCGAGAACAGTTGGCGCCAGCCTTCCCGGAACGACCGTGCTTCCGCGCGGATGCGTTCGTTTCCACCTATGAAGCGTTTCGTGGAGAGACGTTCGAGCAGCCCCGAAAGGGGCCGGCGGGCCAGGGCAAGCGCGACCACGACGACGAACAGCCCCGCGAGGGCGAACCAGGCTGCGTACAGCCACGGCCGGTACTGGTCCGGGATCGGCAGGAACGGGCTCACGACGACGAAGCCGGCGATGAGCGTCACCGTATCGGTGACCCGCTCCGTCAGCAGGGACGAGAGCACATGACCGGAGCGCAGCCCTGGCTGCCTCGAGGCGAGCGCCACCCGCGCCACGTCGCCCAGCCTTGCGGGGAGGACGTTGTTGAGGAGGAAGCTGATGTGGAGGATGCGGTAGAGCCGCCGCGTGGTCACCTGCGCCTGTGTTGGCAGCAGCAGCCGCCAACGCGCCGTCTTCGCGGCGATCGACATCATGAGGAAGGTAACCGCAAGGACGATGAGCACCGGGTCGGCGGATTTCAGGGCGCTGATCGTCGCCGCCCGGTCGATAAGCCGGATCAGGAGCCCCACGCAGACGACGGTGATGACGAGCCCGATGAGGAAGCGGCGCATTTCTCCCTGTGTGGTAGCCGCCCTGGCGCGGCACCCCTCTAAGGATGCCATACCGGGGCGCTTCCGTCAGCGGGCGATGGGCGATACGATCGGGGGCATGACTTCTCCATCCGCCGTCCTGGGCGGCGCCGCTGCCGAAACCGGGGTGGACGCCGTGGCGCTGACGCGAGGACAGCGGTTCGTGGCGATCGCGCTGGTCACGCTCCAGGTGGGCCTCCTCCTGGCGATGGCGGCCACCGTCGCGACGCGTCTCTGGCAGGACCACATCTGGTTCGGGTTCGCGCTCGTTGGCGCTACCGTCGCGGTTTGGCTGCCGGAACTCGGGCGGGCACGCGCGCGCCGCTGGTGGTTCCTCTACGTCGCGGGCATTTTCGCCTACACGCTCCTTCGCGCTTACGCGGATGAAACGTTCGTCCCCATCCGGACGATGTACGTGATCCACATAGACCAGGCCATCTTCTTCGGCACGAACCCCGTCGTCTGGCTCCAGCAGCGTTTCTTTTCGCCAGACCGCGTTACGGCCCTGGATATCTTCACGGTCCAGGTGTACTGGTCGTTCTTTATCGCGCCCCACCTGGCCGGCGTGCTCATCTTCCTCTGGCGGCGGGACCTGTTCCCGCGCTATGCGCTGCTGGTGGTAGGCACGATGTATCTTGGGCTGGTGCTCTTTTTCGTGCTGCCGACCACGCCGCCCTGGCTGGCTTCGCAGGCCGGCTCACTACCCCAGGCGTTCCGGGTCATGGACTTCGTCGGTGGCCGCGTCAGCGCCGATTCTTACCAGGCCTTCTACGCTGCGCTCGGCGAACCGAACTCCGTCGCCGCGGTGCCCTCCATCCACATGGGCGTCACCTTCGCCATGTACCTCTGGGCGCGCGACCACTACCCCAGGCTGTCGCCGTGGCTGCTCGCGTATAGCGGCCTGATGGGTCTCAGCCTCATCTACCTGGCCGAGCATTACCTCGCGGACCTCGTCGTCGGCATGGCCTGCGCCATGTTCGCCTACTGGGCTACGAAGCGCCTGATGCCCGCGCAGTACGCACAACCAGCGCGCGCCGGCTGATCGGGGGCCCCACGCGATCGAGCAACTCGGCCGCCGCTCAGGCCGCCTTCTGGTACATGCTTGCGCCGCTCGTTTTCAAGCCAAGGTCGCTCGATCGCATGATCATTTCGCTGCCCCCGATGAACAGCAGCCCGCCCGGCCGGAGGGCCCTGGAAAAGCCCTCGTAGATGTACTGCTTCGCTTCATCCGTGAAGTAGATGACGACGTTGCGGCAGAGGATGGCGTCCAGGTCCGCCGGGTAGGGGTCGCTCAGCAAGTCGTGCCTGCGAAACTGGATCCGCTTCTTCAACGATTCGGCTACCCTGTAGCTGCCGTTTTCCTGGATCATGTACTTCTTGAGAAGGTTTGGCGGGATCGACCGGACTTCGCCCGGGAGGTAGCCCGTGCCCTCACGCGCGCGCTGAAGGATCGGGACGTCCACGTCCGTGGCGATGATCTGGTGCGCCCCGCCCGGGTCCACTTCGTTCAGGATCATCGCCAGGGAGTACGGTTCGCACCCGAGCGAGCAGCCCGCGCTCCAGAACTTCAAGGTCTTGCGCTCCTTCAGCAGCCTCGGGATGAAGACGTTCTGGAGGTCAATGAAGCGCTCCGGTTGGCGGAAGAACTCGCTCACGTTGATCGTCAACGTGTCCCGCACGTCAGAGAGCAGCTGGCTGTCAGCGGCGATGGCCGTGGTGAAGGCCGCCCAATCGGCGATGCCCCGCCGGGTCATGACGCTCGCCAGGCGGCGCTTCATCTGCGGTTCTTTGTACTGGCCGAGCGGCACACCGATTGCCCGTTCAAGTGCCTTTCGAAATCCCGCCCACTTGGGGTCTTCTGCTCCAGGCGTGGTCATCGCGTCCCTCTCCATCCAGGCAGCGCCCGCGCGAGGGCATCGGCGATGCGGTCCAGCGGGAGCTCCTGGGCGTGTTGTGTTTTTTCCCTGGCAACCCGTGGCATCCCGTAGACAACGCTGGTCGCTTCGTCCTGCGTAATCACCCTGCCGCCGGCTCGCTCCACCTGGACGGCGCCGTCGGCGCCGTCCTTCCCCATCCCCGTGAGGATGGCGACGGCGACGTTCCCGCCGTACACCTCGGCGACCGAGTTGAGCGTGACGTCCACGCTCGGGCGGACCCCATGGACGGTCGGACCCTGCTCCAGCCGTACTCGCCTGTCTCGCGTCACCACCAGGTGGAAGTCCCCGGGCGCGATGAGCACGCGGCCCGGCCGGACCGGTTCACCATCCACTGCTTCGGCCACGTTCAGTGGGGAGAGCGCATCAAGCCGCCGCGCGAGCGCGCCGGTGAACCCGGCGGGCATGTGTTGGACGATCAGCACGCCCGCGTTGAGGTCCGCCGGAAGATGCGGGACGACCTCCGTCAGCGCAGGCGGCCCGCCCGTGGATGACCCGATGACGACAAGTTGACTGGAAGGGCGTCCGCCAGCCAGCACTGGCGGTGACGCTGGCCGCGGCAGGGCAACCAGAGGAGAAGGCCGCGCCCGCCGCACGTTGGCGAAGCTGGCGCGTTGAATCGCCTCCGCCAGTCTCTCGCCAACGTTGGCGAGGTCGTGGCTGAGCCCGCTCGGCTTGGCGATCGCTTCGACAGCGCCCGCCTCCAGGGCCCGCATGGTGGTGTCGGCCCCGGCAGAGGTCAACGTACTCACCATGACGATGGGCGTGGGGACGGTCCGCATGATCTCGCCGACCGCGGCCACGCCATCCATTTTCGGCATCTCCACGTCCATGGTGATGACGTCCGGGCGGAGTTCCAGGGCTCGTTTGATGCCTTCCAGACCGTCGCCGGCTGTACCCGCGACGGTAACGCCGGGCATCTGTTCGATGAGCCGTTCCATGGCGCGCCGCATGAACGCGGAGTCATCGACGATCAGGACGCGAATCTCGCGCCTGGCGGCAGGGGCAGGGTACGCCATTGGATACTCCTCAGGCGCAGAGCTTGCTGACGGCCGCGAGGACGCGGTCACCTTCGCAGGGCTTCACGAGGAAGTCCTTGGCGCCGCTTTTCACGGCTTCCAGGACAATCTGCTGCTGTCCGAGGGCGGTGACCATGGCGACGCGGGCAGTTGCGTCCATCGCCTTGATCTCCTTGAGAGCCGTAAGGCCGTCCATCTCCGGCATCGTGATGTCCATCAACACCGCGTCGGGCCTGTTCGCCCGGTATTTCTCAACAGCGTCCAGCCCGTTTTCGGCCTGGATTACGTCGTAACCAGCTTCGGAAAGGATCTTGGACATCCGCATCCGCATAAACGCAGCGTCATCGACCACCAGAATCGTTGCCATCAAGGCCTCCTACAGTTCGTTGGCCGGTGAAGCCGCGGTACGGACAAACGCCTTACCACTGCCGACATGGACTTCGAGTGTGCGACCGCGCACTCCCCCAATGTCGGCGGCAGCAGGAGTCAACCCGTGCCGTTTCAACCGTTCTCTGATTGCTTCGGCATTGCGTTCGCCGATCTTGAACTTTTCCGCGTTCGCGGCGCCCAGGACCGCGGCCCCCCCGGCGATCTTCACGGTCAGGCGGCGCGGTGCGGCGCCAAGCTCAACAAAGCGCTTGACGAGCGCGTCGATCCCCGTGTCCGCGAACCGCGCCGGCTCGCGGCTGTCCGGGACTTTCCCCATCGATGCCGGAAGAAGGACATGCACAAGCCCTGCGGCGCGGATCTGGGCGTCATAGAAGCAGACACCGATGCATGAGCCGAGACCATAGGCGACGAGGATCTCGTTCACATCCTTGCTCACGGCGATCTGGCCGATGCCAACCGACACGCGGCGCGCTTCCATTGCTGGAGACGTCATGCCGCCATCGCCCGCAGCCGATCGAGGCAGACCGGGTCCGGGGCGATGATCAGGAGCCCGGCGGTACGCCCCGTTTGGTCTTCGAAGACCGTATCGATCATCGCCACGTCGCCGCCCTGCGAGAGCACTTCCGCGTAGACCGATTGCACCAGGGCAATCGCCATGTCATTGATAATCGTGGGCGGGCTGGGGTGAAGGATGAGGTTCACACGGTCGGCAAGGGCGTTCACGAACGCGGAGCCGACGATGTTTCCGAGCTCGCCGATGGCGGACTGCGCGAGTTCGTCTGGCTCCGTTGTGGTGCCAGTTGGCTGCCCGCACATCAGATCCACGCATTCGAGCGCGCGGGCTACCGGGAAGATGAGCATGACATGCCCCGTAATGTCGCCGCTGATGCCCAGGTAGGCGCCGAGGACGACACTTTCCTCGCCGCCGACGGCGTCGCAGGCGTCCGCCTTCGTCCCCATCCGGACGCTTGGGACGTGGATCGCGATCTCCTGCCCCATGAGGCCACTGAGGCCGCGTCCGGCGCGGATGGCGCCATCCCGGGCGACTGCCGTGAGCGTGATGACGAGTGGGTCCGCGGTTGCCTGCATGGAGTGTCCTTCCCTTCTCGTGAGCGCGAGGCCCCGGCTCAGGCCGTGGCGGCGAGCTGAGCCTGTTCGGTTACCAGGCTGGCTGTATCGACGATCAGGCCGAGCGTGCCGTCGCCAAGAATGGTCGCCCCGGTGAGTCCCCGCCGGTTTCCAACCAGGTCCCCTAACGATTTGACGACAACATCCTGCTCGCCCAATAGCCGGTCCACGACAAACGCCACCTGGCGTTCGCCATGTTTGGCCGCAACCACGAACTTGCTGGCGGAAAGCCTCCGCGGGCGGGTATCACCCAGGGCGTTCGCCAGGTCCGCCATCGGCAGCAGCCGTCCGCGGAGCCGGAGCGTGCGCTGGCCACTCACCGAATGGATATCGGCGTCGTGTTCAGCCAGGGCCTCCGTTACGGAGACCAGGGGGATGGCGTAGACCGTGTCGTTCGCCATCACCATCAGCGCCTTGGTCGTCGCCAGCGTCAGCGGCAGTTGAATGATGACTTCGCTGCCCTGGCCCCGGGTGCTTTTCAACGTGATCTGCCCGTTCAGGCGCTCGATGTTGGTGCGCACGATGTCCATCCCCACACCGCGCCCGGAGACATCCGAAAGTGTCTTCGCCGTGGAGAGCCCCGGGAAGAACACGTACTGGAGGACCTGGTCGTCCGTCGCGTTTTCGGCCGCCTCGCGGGGCAACAGGCCCTTCTCCACCACCTTCTGGCGCAGCGTCGCCGTATCGATGCCTCTCCCATCGTCCTTCACGGAGAGGTAGATGTAGGTCTCCTGGTTCCAGGCCGTCACAGAGACGACCCCCGTTTCGGGCTTCCCGAGGGCGCGCCGCTCTTCCGGCGTTTCGATGCCGTGGTCGACAGCGTTGCGGAGGATGTGGACGAGCGGGTCCGAGATCTCTTCAATCACCGAGCGGTCGAGTTCCGTCTCTTCGCCGGCCGTGATCAGGTCCACCTTTTTGCCGCACTTCGCGGCAACGTCGCGCACGAGCCGCGGCAGCCGCGTCAGTACCGAGCGCACCGGGAGCATGCGGCTGCGCATGATCTCCTCCTGGAGCTCGTCCGTGACGCGCGCAAGGTGAGAGGTGGTCTCTTCGAAGTTCTCCGTCAGCTCCGTGAGGTTGGCGGACTTCAGCAAGCCCGTGAGCTGCTCCCGGATCTGCTGGAGGCGTGTCCGGTCGATGACGAGTTCGCCCACCAGGTTCATCAGCCCGTCAAGCCGCTCGACATCAATGCGGACAGACGGCGAGGCGGCCTTCTTGCCGGGTTTGGCACCCTCGCCAACGCCCGCGCCCGCGGCCTCCGCGGTGTCTTCGACCACGGACAGCTTCGGCCGTTCCTTTGGTGCAACCTGCATGGCGGACGGGTCGCCGTCCGCCAGGTCATCCGTCCCCAGGTGGCGAATAGTGGACGTCATGTCGGATACGCTCTCGAGCGCGGCTGCAAACTGCTCGTCGCCGCGGGTAGTGGCGATGAGGGCAGCGAAGGCGAACTCGCCGGCGCCAGCTTCGATGGAGCCGCGGTCCGGCCACGACGCGTGGACCGTTCCCAGTTCATCCAACTCCTGGAGCGCCTGGTAACAGCGGATCGAGGGGAGCTGGCAATCCGTCGAGATCGTCATCTCCACCAGGAGGAGGGCGCGGCCGTGGTTCAGGTCGTCCCTGGCGGCGCTGATCGTGTCCGCGGGGAGGTCGTACTGGAATCTGGCGGGAACGGCGCCCGGCCTCGGTGAGGGGTATTCATCGGGATCGCCCGCCGCGAGGATGGCGTGGAGGTCCGCTTCGAGGGGCGCGGTTTCGACGCCGGAATCGACCCGTGTCGTTACCTCCCCGGCGAGGACGCGGAGCGCATCAAGGGCCGCGAGGAGCGCATCAATCATCTCGGAAGTGGCCCGCTTCTTGCCCTGGCGGACCGCGTCAAGCACTGTTTCCATGGCGTGAGTGAGGCTCGCCATCTTCTTATGGCCGATCGTTGCGGAGGAGCCTTTGAGCGTGTGCGCGGCGCGGAAGATCTGCTGGACCAGATCCGGGTGGGGTTCCCCTTCAAGCTGCACGAGGCTCGTATCGAGAAGCTCAAGCTGTTCGTCCGCCTCCTCGCAAAACAGCTTGAGGTCCTCGTCATCCAGGTCGAACTGAAGGCGTTGTCCCTTGGCCATGCCCGGTGAGCTCCTCGCTTCGAAGTTGGTGGCGTCGATGCCGGTCGTTCGAATGTCGATCAGCGCTCAGGCAGCTGCCGCGGCGAGTTCCTCGGCGACGGTGTTCCCCTCGGAGGGGAGCACCCCCTCCAGGTCCATGAGGGAGACGAGGCGCTCGTCCAGCTTCGCGATGCCGCGGAGGAAGGTGTTTTCCGGGGCGGCAACCATACTGCTCGGTAATTCCACCTGGTCGGCGGGGATGCGCATCACTTCGGAAACCGCATCGACAATCAATCCGACCATCCCGGACTTGCTCCCGACGACCACGATGCGGGTCTCAGGCGTGGGATCATTGGCGGTCACGCCGCAGCGCCGGCGCAGGTCGATGACGGGCACAACGCGTCCGCGGAGGTTGGTGATCCCTTCCACCCACGGGTCGGACCCCGGGATCGCGGTGATCGTCTGCAGGCGTACGATCTCCTGGACGGACTGGATGTCGAGCGCGTAGTACTCCTGGGCCAGGCGGAACACAACAACGTGCTCTTCCCCGCCGGCGGCAGATTCGGTGTCGGTTGGCCGTGTGGCCATGAGCATCCTCCTCGCTCCCCCGGCACGGAGGGCCGGGAGCTGTACGAAGAAGCTACCAGCGGCGGAGGGTGACCAGTCATTGGGCAACGCCCGATTTGGCGTTCGGGAACACCCTCATGCCTTCGCTGGATTGAGGGAGAGCGCGCGCCGGGCATAGGGAACACGCCCATAGGCTGGCGATGGCTGGCGAAAGAGACTGTTGGCACCACGGAGGTGTCGGTGGCCGCTGAAAACGCCGTCCTCAGCCAGCGCGAAATCGATGCGCTTCTCAATGCCGATGGCAACCAGGCTGAGCCGGATACGCTCGCCGCTGCCCCTCAGCAGGCGCGCAAGGAAGCCGGCCGCCGGATTAAGCCGTATGACTTTCGCCACCCCGAGAAGCTCTCAAAAGAACAGATCCGGGGCCTTCAGATTATCCAGCAGTCCGTGGCGGGTTCACTCGCCGCGTCCTTCTCGGGCCGCCTTCGTGCCCCGGTGGAAGCGCGCCTGAGCGCCCTCGAACGCGGCATCTATGAAGAATACGTCACCCAGATCGGCACCTCCTCGATCGTCGCGATCATCGACATGAACCCCCTCGAGGGATACGCCGTCGCCGCCTTCGGCCTCGATGTTGCCTTCGGCATCATCGACCGTCTCCTGGGCGGCAAGGGCAAGCGGAGCAACCGCGCCATGGACCGCGACCTCACAGACATCGAGGTCGCGCTCATCCGGCACATCGGCATGGACATCGCCCGCTCACTCGTGGAGCCGTGGCAACGGGTAACCGAACTCATACCGGATGTCACCGAGATCGCCGCCGGCCCGCAGGTTATGCATGCCATCCCGCCAACCGAGTTTGTGATCACGGCCTGGTACGAAATCCGCTTCGCCGAACAAACCGGGGGAATCTCGCTTTGTTTCCCACTGACGGTGCTGGAACAGATCCTGCCGAAGCTGACCGGGCAAAGCATGTTCGAAAACCGGCCCAACCGCAGCGTCCACGAAGAGGCCAGGGTCAAGTCGGAGCAACTCCTGCCAATGAACGTGCTCATGCGGGCAATGCTCGGCAGCACTCGCGTGGACGCGGGTGACATCGCGAATCTGCAGCCGGGAGACGTGATCGTGCTCGAGCGTGAGGTCGATGAGCCACTGCGCGTGCTGATCGGTAACTGCGAACGGTTCGCGGGGTTCGCCGGCACACATGGCCGCAAACTCGCGCTACAGCTTTCCGGTGTCGTTGACGATGATGGTTGGGTGAATCCGTTCGAGGCATCCGCGCATGGGTAGCACCCCGCCGGTACGCGCCGTGCTCATGTCCGCCGAAATCATGAACGGCGGGACCGGTTTTCATCGCCTGGTCTTCAAAGTCGATGGTGGCCGCAGCGGCATGTCCAACGTCACCGTCATGATCTCCCAGGATGCCCATCGCAAACTCTCCTCCCAGATGTCCCGCGCGCGATTGGGCGACATTGAAAAGCCAGCCCTCCTCAAGCGGTGGGCTCGCTGGGAAATAGCCCTCCGCTTTGAAGAAGCGGGCACGCTCCCGGCCACCGTGACAATTACGGCGCGCGACGTGGATGACCTCGGCGCGTACGCCATGCACCTTGGCCGGACCCTGCAGGTGAGCTGACCGGACTGGTGGCGCGGCCCTCACCTGCCGAAAACTGAAAAGAAGCTCGACCGCGGGCAGCGCCCCCGGACGTTGGAGGAAGCGATGCTCGCGAAAGTCACCGTGGACGAAGCTGCTCATGCAGCCTCCCAGGCCCCCGGCACGGTCCGCGTTGAACTTGTGGGACCGTTCCTGGAAGCCGCTGCCCGCGTCATCCAGCAGGAATGTGGCGAGCCGGTGGGCAAGGGCCAACTGCACCGCGTCCGCTCTCCCCAGACGAGCAACGAAGTGAGCGCCCTGATCGCGATCACCGGCGGGATCGCGGGCCTCGTCATCTACTCTATGACTTCCGAGACGGCCCGCGGCTTTGCTTCGCGGATGATGGGTGAACCGGTCCACGAACTGGACCTGATGGCCCAGAGCGCCATCGCCGAGTTGGCCAACATCATTACCGGGCAGGCGGGCATCGGCCTCGAACGGAACGGCTTCCCCAGCGACATGTCCCCGCCAATCCTGCTCCTTGGCAAGGGCAGCTCGATCGCAACGCTCAACCTCACGCGGCTTGTCGTCCCCCTCGTCGTGAGCTTCGGGCAGTTCAACATTGACCTCGCGATTAAGGAAGCCTGATCACGGGGGTCACGCCGCTATGCCGTTCCGGCCCTTCGCGGTAGGATCGCCGACGTGACAGCACGACAGCCTCGCCGCACCCGCCGCCGCGCCGCGCCCACCGCCCTCCCGCGTCCCACCGCAGGCGAGGGAAGCGAAGCGACTGCTTCCGGCGGAAGCCCTCGAGGCAGCGCCGCGGCCTTGCGCCGCCACCGCGAACATCACGTGACCAAGGACTACGGCTACATCCACAAGGACCTGCTCACCGTGCTTGGCATTGGGGTCGTAGTGCTCGCCTTTATCTTCGGGATGTCGTTCCTCGTTTAGCCGTTAGCGCAGGTTCTGATAGGCGAAGTACACGGCTACTCCAGCGGCTACCAACCCGTACATTGCGATCCGCACGTCCACGAAGAGCAGCTGCATCGCCCATGCAATCCCGATGCCGAATACGGCAAACGCCACGATCACCGGCCCGCGCTTGCGGCCGGTGGCGAACTCCATCATCCGCGTAAAGGCATAGCCAAGGCCAGCCCCAACGAAGATCGAGAAAAAGCCAACACTGAACGGCAGCAGCACGAGCCCCCAAATCAGCCCCATCGCTACTCCGCCCACGACCGAGGCGAGTGCCGCGCGCACCATCGTCGCATTGCTCACCGTGTAGACAGGTGACTTCGTCATCCGGGCGCAATCGCGACAGCGCGCGCCGACGGGAGTTTGAATCAGGCACTTCGGGCAGATCGGCGTTTCGCAGCGGCTACAGCGCAGGGCGGTCTCCACGCCTGGATCCCGCGGGCAGGTGACGACGCCCTTCGGCCACGTCTTCACAGCCACGGTGGCCTCGCCATTGGCGGGCGGCGCCGTTGGCTGCGCCGTGGACACCGGCGCGGCGGCGCGCCCGGCCATTCGGGAGCGATCGTAGTCGGCCCGGCGGCTGGCATCCGAAAGCACTTCGTACGCCCTGTCGAGGTCCCGGCGCTGCTCGCGGACGGCCGGGTCCGGGTCGCTGCCGTACTTCTTCGTGAGGCCGTGATAGGCGGCTTCAACCACCTCCGGCGAGGCTGAAGGCGCCACTTGCAGGGTTTCGTAGAGGTCATCCACGAGCAGAGGTTCGTTGGGATTCATTGTTTACCGATCGTACCCCGGCGAAGGTAAAGGCGCGGCGCATGGGCTACTCACCCGGAACCTGGGCGAGATCGACGAGCGCGAACGAGATGACCCCCTCCGCCGCCAGCTTGCCATCAACCGTCGCCCTCACTGTCCCTTTGCCGATTGGGCCCCGCACCTTGTCCAGCGTGAATTCGAGGCGGAGCTGGTCGCCGGGGATAACCGGCTTGCGGAAGCGCATGTTCTCGATCCCACCAAAAAGGGGGCTCTTCCCAGCCGACTCTACGCCCCGGAGCATGGTCACCGCCGCCACCTGGGCCAGCGCCTCGACGATCAGCACCCCCGGCATCACCTTCCTTCCCGGGAAGTGGCCCTGGAAGAACCATTCGTTGGCGGTCACGTTCTTGATGCCCACGGCGCGTTTTCCGTCCTCGATCTCGATGATCCGGTCCACAAGAAGGAACGGGTAACGGTGTGGGATGATCTGCTCGATCTCGTCCGTGTCGATCACGCGGAAGCTCCTTTCCCCGTGTCCACGCCCCTGGTTTCCAGGAATGCGACGAAGTCCTCCACGCGCTCGTCCGGGAAGCCGAAATCGCCGATCTCCCGGTCATCGGGGTTGCCCAGCCCATGGTAATCGCTGCCGCCCGAACAGATCAGGCCAAGCCGTTCGCCGAGGGCATGGTGGGCCTGGACCGTTGCGGCATCGTAGTGCTTGTAGTACGTCTCAATGCCGTCCAGGCCCCACTCCGCAAACCGGGTGATGACCGCCGGGTAGTTGGGACCAATGAAGATCGGATGGGCGCAGACTGCGATGCCGCCTGTGTCGTGAATCAGCCTGATCGTCTCTTCGGGGTCGAACTTCACGCGGTCAACGTCCGCCGGGCCGCCGTTGCCGAGGAAGCGGTCGAACGCCTCCTGCACGTCTGCAACGTGGCCCGCTTCAACGAGCGCGCGGGCGACGTGAGGCCTGCCGACGGTTGCCTCGCCGGCGATCTCGTAAACCCGGTGCAGGCTGACTGGCGCGCCCAGAGACTCCAGGATGCTCACGATCTTCTGAGTGCGCTCCAGCCGGCCCTCGCGCAGCCACGCCAGCTTCTCCTGGAGTTCCTTGTTGCCCGCATCGAACCCGTACCCAAGGAGATGGACGTCGGCTCCCTGGTAGACGGTGCTCAGCTCCATTCCGGGGATGAGCCGGAGGCCGAGGCGACCTGCGGCGGCTTTCGCCTCGGCGAGACCTTCGGTCGTATCGTGGTCGGCAAGTGAGAGCACCCGGACACCCCTGGCCGCGGCCGTCTCCATCACCCAGGTTGGTGTCTGGACGCCGTCGGACGCGGTGCTGTGCAGGTGGAAATCGCCCGTCGTCATCCTTCCACGATCCGGTCGCAGCGGACGATGCTTGTCGCGCGTTTGGTCGCGTCGTCCGCCTCGATGAGGAGGCCGTTGAGGTTCGCCGTCCCCTCGGCGGGGGGAAGCCGGGTGGGCATCTGGGTGTGGAATCGCGAAAGCACCGCCTGGATATCATCCCCGATCACGGAGTCCCGCGCACCGCACATCCCGGCGTCGCTGCAGAAGGCTGTCCCCCGCGGCAGAACCCGCTGGTCGGCTGTGGGGACGTGGGTGTGAGTCCCCACCACGGCCGTCACGCGGCCGTCGAGAAACCAGCCCATCGCTTGCTTCTCGCTCGTCGCCTCGGCGTGAAGGTCCACGAGGATGAAGCGGTTGGCGCCAGCCTGCTTCACCGCCTCGTCCACCGCGCGGAAGGGGTCATCGTAATCGGCCGGCATGAACGCCCGTCCAATGACGTTGATCACGGTCAGGTCGCCGGATTCGGCGATGCCGTGGCCGGGCGCGCCCGGGGGGTAGTTGAGCGGGCGCGTGATGCCCCCGGTCGAGTCGAGGTACTGGTAGACGTCGCGGTGCTGAAACGTATGGTTGCCGCCGGTGATGATGTCGATCCCGCAGTCGAAGAGCTGCTCGGCATGCTTCTCGGAGATGCCGCGCCCGCCGGAGACGTTCTCCCCGTTCGCTACGACATAATCCAGGCGGAGTTCCCGCCGCAACTCCGGCACCGTGCGCAGCACAGCCTCCCGCCCGCAGTTCCCAACGATGTCGCCCAGGAAGAGCAGGCGCACGCTAGCGGGCGATCTCGGTGGCCCGCGTTTCGCGGATGACGGTGACTTTGATCTGCCCGGGGTACTCCATCGTCTCTTCGATCTGCTGGCTTACGTCGCGGGCAATGCGCATGGCGGTCAGGTCGTCCACCTGTTCGGGCTTAACGATGATGCGCACTTCCCGCCCGGCCTGGATCGCGAAGGCCGATTCCACGCCCTTGAACGACCTGGCGATATTCTCCAGCGTCTCAAGGCGCCGGATGTAGGCCTCGAGCGACTCGCGGCGCGCCCCCGGCCGGCCGCCGCTGATGGCGTCCGCCATCATGACGACCACGGCCTCCACGGTCCGTGGCTCTACCTCTTCGTGGTGCGCTTCGATGCAGTGGGCGACCGCCTCGCGGACCTTGAAGCGCCGGGCGATGTCCGCGCCGATGATTGCGTGGGTGCCTTCCACTTCGTGGTCAACGGCCTTGCCCAGGTCGTGGAGAAAGCCGCCGGCGCGGGCAATGCCCACATCCGCGCCGATTTCGGCGGCGATCATCGCCGCGATGTGGCCGGTTTCCACGGAGTGGCGCATGACGTTCTGGCCGTAGCTCGTCCGGTAACGGAGGCGGCCGAACACCTTGAGGACCTCCGGGTGGAGATTGAGGACGCCCGCTTCGATGGCCGCCGCCTCGGCTGCTTCCTGCATCGTCGCTTCGACGTCGCGTTTCGCCTTGGTAACGGCTTCTTCGATGCGCGTCGGGTGAATGCGGCCATCCTGCACCAGCATGCTCAACGCCTGCCGGGCGATCTCGCGGCGTACGGGGTCGAAGGCGCTCACGGTCACCGCGTCCGGAGTGTCGTCGATAATCAGGTCAACGCCCGTGGCCGCTTCGATCGCCCGGATATTGCGGCCTTCGCGCCCGATGATCCGGCCTTTCATGTCGTCGCTGGGGATCTGTACGACCGAAACCGTGCTCTCCGCCGTGACTTCCGAGGTGTAGCGCTGGATCGCCGTCGCGAGGATCTTGCGGGCGCGGATGCCGGCAGTCGCCTCCACTTCCTTCTCGATGACGCGCACTTTCCGGCTTGCTTCATCGCGGATTTCTACCTCGACGGCAGCCATCAGCTGCTCGCGGGCTTCATCGCGGGTGAGGGTCGCAAGGCGTTCCAGTTCGCCGGCCTGGCGTTGGCGCATCTCCTCCGCTTCAGCGCGCAGGCGATCCACCTGGGTTTCGCGGTCGCGCACCTGCTGGTCGCGGCGGTCGAGGGCCTCCACCTTACGGTCCAGGTTCTCTTCTTTCTGGGCGAGGCGCTGCTCAATGCGGGCAGTCTCCGTCCGCCGGTCGCGGATTTCGGCTTCCACCTCGTTGCGGAGTTTGAGGGTCTCTTCCTTGACCTCCAGCAGCAGTTCTTTTTGGCGTGATTCGGCCTCAGCGAGTATCCGGCTGGCCTGCTCCTCTGCCTGTTGCAGTGATGTTCCATCGGCGCGGCGGCGGACGGTGAAGCCCACCCCCGCTCCAACCAGCAATCCCACGAGGCCGACGATAATGGCTATTACCGCCGACATTTGTATTCTCCAGGGTTGTCGAAACGTACGACATGAGCGTGTCCCAGGCGGGCTCTCTGAGCCGGTCTGGATACTGGAATGCTACTCTCGCGCCGAGCCGCGAGTCAAAGCTGTTCATCGCGCGCGAGCGTTTTCCGCGGGCGTCAGAACTCAAGGATCGCCCGCCCCGCGATCTTCCCCGCCTGGAGTGCATCGGTGGCTTCGTTGATCTGGTCGAGCCTGTAGCGCTGGGTCACCAGCGCGTCCAGGTCCAGGTCGCCCTCCTTGAACCAGCGCAAGAACATCGGGAAGTCGCGGTCCGGGCGGCAGGAGCCACCGATGCTCCCGATGTATTTCTTCTCGCTCACGAGCAGGTTCCGTGCATCAAGCTCAACGTTGGTGGTAGGCACCCCAACCAGCACCGCGGTGCCACCCGTGCGGCGGCCAATCACCCCCTCGCGCGCAGCCGGGAGGATCTGTTCCATCGTCTGTCTCACGCCAATGCAGTCGAAAGCGTAATCTGCCCCGGCCAACGGGCGGCCCATGTAGTCCGTCTCGCCGGGGACGAGCGTGAGGGCCCGGATCGCTTCCACCGGGTCCACCTCGCTCGCGTTGATGCCGTGCGTCGCCCCGAACTTCTTCGCGAACGCCAGCTTCGAATCGTCCAGGTCCACGGCGATGATCGGGTGTGCGCCAACGACCGCCGCCGCGGCGATCGCGGAAAGCCCCACTCCGCCCACGCCGAACACGGCGACGCTTTCGCCCTTCTTCACGCCCGCTGTGTAGTAGACCGCGCCCGCCCCCGTCATCACCGCGCAGCCGATGATCGCCGTCACGTCCGTGCGCTCGCCCTTGTCGATCTTCACCACGAACTGCTCGTCGGCGATCGTCTTGTCCGCCCAGGTGAAGACATTCTCCGATACCGCCGTTTCTCCGCCGGGCAACGCGAGCGTGACGCGTTCGGGCCGCCGCGTGGTGTTCTCGCCGTCGCGCCGCACCCAGGTCACCATCACGTGGTCGCCTTCCTTCACGTGCTTGACTTCGCTGCCCGTCGCAACGACGACGCCAGTCGATTCGTGGCCGAGGATGACCGGGTTCGGCCGCGCCCGGTGCATCTGGTGCAGCTGCGAATGGCACACCCCGGAGGCGAACTGCTTGACCACAACCTGGTAGGGGCCAGGGTCTGGCAGCGTCACTTCGTCAATCCGGATCGGGCCTCCGAGCTGCTGGGGGACGATGGCGACGCGGGCTGTGGTTGGCACGGTGGTGGTCTCCAGGCGAAAGGTGCGGCGATTCTAGCAGCGGCTTGGCTCGCCTGCCGCGCTCACTCCAGCTCGAAGAGGATGTCGCCTTCCTTCACCACGTCCCGCGCGGCGATGTGGACAGTCTTCACGACGCCGCCGGCCGAGGCCGCAATCCGGTGCTCCATCTTCATCGCCTCCAGGGTAGCGAGGACCTGGCCGGGCTCGACGGTGTCGCCCTCCGCGGCGCGGACTGAGGCGATAGTCCCCGCCAGCGGCGCCGCAACCACCGTCACACCTTCGGCGGCGGCGTGAACCCGTCGCGGAAGAACTGGTGGAGGCTCGATTGAGAGCGTCCAGGCGCCGGACTTGCCTGAGCCCGGTTCGTAAACCTGTAGTTCGCCTTGGCCCACGCCATCGCTATCCACGCCCAATTCCCTCGCCGGGGTGCCAACGAACACGGTGAAGTGCCCCGCACCGTGTGCCGTGGCCCGGAACGTCTGCAGGTCGCCACCGTCGAGCCTTACCGTGCCTGCTCCCGGCGCCGCCATGGCCCCCATCACCTCGCGGGACTCGTCGCCATCGCTCAGCCAAATGCGTGCCTCACCGGCGCCGATCCAGCCGGGGGACCGGAACGGCGTCTTCTCGATTGTCGTCCCGGAAGCCAGCAAAGCCACCGCGGCCGCCATCCACGCCTCCTTTGGCACCGCGCGACTCGCGAGCAGCGCCGGCAGCTCGGATTCAAGCCAATCCACCGTTGCCTCTCCCTGGCGGAACGCACCCGAGGCGAGGATCGCCCGGTGCAGCCCGAGGTTGGTCTTTAATCCCCCAACGACAAGGCCGGCGAGGTCGTGCTCCGCCACCGCCAGCGCGTGCTCCCTGTCCGTGCCGAGCACGACGGCCTTCGCGACCAGTGAATCGTACTGCGACGGGACAACGTCACCCTCGGCGAAGCCGCTGTCGAAGCGCTTCGTCCCCTCCCCAATCGACCGGATCCGCCCGGTTGAGGGCCGGAAGTCTTGCCGCGGGTCCTCTGCGTTGACGCGGAACTCGATGGCGTGGCCCCTGAACGTGATGTCCTGCTGCTGGAATGGCAGGGCTTCACCGGCGGCGACGCGAAGTTGCAGCTCCACTAGGTCCAGACCGGTCACCATCTCCGTCACAGGGTGCTCAACCTGCAGGCGCGGGTTCACCTCAAGAAAGTAGAACGGCCGCGTCCCGTCCTTTCCTGGTTGATCGACGAGGAACTCGAATGTGCCGGCGTTGACGTAGCCGATGGCGCCGGCGAGGCGCAGCGCGGCGCTGGTGACGCGCCCACGTAACTCCTCGTCCACCACCGGACTCGGGGTCTCCTCTATCAGTTTCTGGTGGCGCCGCTGCACCGAGCAGTCGCGTTCGCCGAGATGGACGGCGTTGCCGTGCTCGTCCGCGAGCACCTGGACCTCAACGTGGTGAGCCCGCGTGACCAGCTTTTCGAGAAGCAGGCCGGGATCCCCGAAGGCCGACTCCGCCTCCCGCCGGGCACTCACGATAGCTTCTGGAAGCGTGGCCGCCTCGAACACTTCGCGCATCCCCCGCCCGCCGCCGCCGCCTCGCGCCTTCAGCATCACCGGAAAGCCGATCTTGCCCGCCTCGCGCACGAGCGTCGCGTCGCCGTCGTCGCCATCCCAACCGGGCACGACCGGGACGCCGTTCGCGACCGCCAGCTGTCGGGCGGCGGCCTTATCTCCCACGCCGCGGAGCACGGCCGGCGGTGGGCCAACGAAGACGATCCCCTCCGCCGCACACCGTTCCGCGAAGTCGGCGCGTTCGCTCAGGAACCCATAGCCAGGATGAATGGCCTCGCACCCCTGCGATTTCGCGGCCGCGATCACGGCGTCCATGTCCAGGTAAGTGTCTGAGGCGCTGTAGCCCTCAAGCAGCACGACGGCGTCGGCACTCCGCACTGCGAGGCTCGTCCTGTCCGGGATTGACGCCACCACGGCCGACCTGATCCCCATCTGGCGCAGCGTCCGGATGATGCGCACAGCGATCTCGCCACGGTTGGCCACCAGGACGCTGGAGAACATGGCCGGATTGAACCACTGTTCCGCCGCGGGCACAAAGATTCAGGGAACAACTCCCGGCGCGCGCTATACTGGCGGCATGCATGTTGAGTTCACCGCGATCATCGAGCCCGCCGAAGAGGGGGGATTCTGGGCGTACTGCCCCGAGGTCCCGGGCGCTAACGGCCAGGGCGAGTCAGTCGAAGAGGTCAAGAAAGACCTGGCAGCTGCCATCGAGCTGATGCTGGATGTGATGCGGGAAGAAGCGCTCAAGAAGGCCTCTCCCCTCGCGCGCCGCGAACCGCTCGTCTTCGCGTGAAGCGCGTGGCGCTCATCCACGGATAGCGCGACGAGCCTTCAAGGGGAGACGCCGTGGCCACGCGCGTCCGCGGACGTCTACGGCGGCGCCGGGTCGCGATCCGGCGCGAGCACTTCGTCGGTTGCTCCGGGTTGGGGAACCGCCGGTGACCGCTTGTCCAGGTAGTAGTCCAAGAAGACGCGCCCGGCGGCGGCCGCGGGCAGCGCGAGCAGGATCCCCGGAATCCCCAGGAGCTCGCCACCGACGAGCACCGCCAGGAGCACGACCAGCGCGGGCAGGTTGAGCGTTTGACCATAAACTCGGGGTACAAGGAACCGGTCTTCGAACTGCTGATAGGCGAGCAGCGCCCCAACCACGATGAGGGCCTGCGTGGGCGACTCCTGAAACGCCGCCACTGTGGCCGGAATGATCGCGATCAGCGCCCCAACCAGCGGGATGATGTCCGCGAAAGCGGCGAGCACGCCAAACGCCACCGCATTGTCCACACCCACCAGGAGCAACACCGCCAGCGTGTACAGCCCGATGATCACCGACGTGATCAGCTGGCCGCGGACGTACCCGCCGACCACGCGGTTCAGCGCCTGGAGGAAGTGCTTCACCTCGGGTTCGCGGCCATTCGGGACGAAGCGGTAGAGGAACGCGCTCAACCGCGGCGTATCCACCAGCAGGTAGGCCGTCAGCACGATGACCGTAAACGCCGAGATGACGCCAAGCACCACCCGCTGGCCGTAATCGACCGCGGCCCGCCCGGATACCAGGTGCGCCCAGTCGATGTCCCCCGCGCGGTCTTCCAGGCGCCAGCGCTCCGTGTCGAATCCGAGGTCGGCGGCGAACTCTTCGAACTTGCGCGCCTCCTGGGGGAGGTTGTCCCGCAGGTCGCGAAACTCGTTCACAACCGCCGGCACGACAATGGCGATCATGCCGCCGAGCAGGCTCAGCACGGCAAGCAACATGATCAGCACGGCGGCCACCCTCGGCACCCCACGGCGGCAAAGCCACTCCACGTATGGCAGCAGAGCCGTCATGAAAATGAACGCTGTGATCACCAGCAGCAGGACGGGCCAGAGTTCGAAAAGAGCCCAAAGTGACGCGAGGGCGAGACCGAAAACAACCAGGCCGCGGTACGAAACCTCAATCTTCAGCATGCTCACTCCCGCGCCGTGACGGCATCCCCGCTGCCGCGTAGCCTACGGCCGGGGTAATCGCCCCACAACACGCCCGGGGCACGCAGCCGTGAATCTCCTTCGCAATGGGCCGCCGTCCGCGCCGCTCACGCTTGTCCTTGCGCATGGCGCCGGTACGCCGATGGACCACCCGTTCCTCGCCGCGTTCGCCGAGGCGATAGGGGCGGCCGGTTTCGCCGTCGTGCGTTTCGAATTCCCCTACATGGCGGCGCGACGCGAAGACGGCAAGAGACGCGCGCCGGACCGCGAACCGGTCTTGCTGCAGGCCTTCCACGATGCCGCCTCGGACGTGAAGCCGCCGCTCGTGGTGGGCGGCAAGTCGATGGGCGGCCGGATCGCCAGCATGGTGGCCGGCGACCTTGGCGCGATCGGCCTGCTTGTCCTCGGCTATCCGTTCCACCCCACCGGGCGGCCCGAGCGCACGCGCGTCGCCCACCTCGCCGAGCTGCGCACGCCGGCCTTGATCATCCAGGGGACGCGGGACCCTTTCGGCACGCGCGCCGAAGTCGAAACGTACCGCCTGAGCCCCTCCATCCGCGTGCACTGGATCGAAGGCGGCAACCATGACCTCGCCACCGGCGGCGGAAAACGGCCCATCGAGGCCACCCTCGCCGGGCCTCTCCAGCACGCCACGGCCTTCCTCTCCAGCCTGTTGACACGAAGCGGCTGAAGCCCGCCCTCCGCTATCATGCTCGCCATGGAACCTGAGCGCGGGTCGATCCACCTTCCCAACGGTGACGTCGTGCCGTTTGTTGTCCACCGCAGCCACCGGCGGGTCAGGACGATCTCCCTGCGGATCCAGGACGACGGCACCCTCGCCATCCGGGCGCCGGGCGGGACGGCGACGAAAGAGCTGATGGATGTGCTCGCCCGCCGAGCCTCCTGGATCAGCGACGGCCGCGACCTCGTAGCAGGGAGACGAGAACGTGCCGCGACCGCTGGAGACACCTCGGTCCCCTACCTCGGTGGCCAGGTGCCGCTGGCCGGTGGGCTCCCGGCCGTGAGGATCCCCGGCATACCGGATGCTCCGGAGGGAGTTGGAGCGACTCACGCCGATCGGCAGCGGCGTCTCGAAGCCTGGTACATGGCCGCGGCCCGCCTGGAACTGCCTTCGCGTGTTGCCCGCCTCGCCCACAGCGTCGGACGCCCTCCCTCGCGGGTCGTCGTCTCCCGCCAGCGCGCCGCATGGGGCAGTTGCGCGCGGGATGGCACGGTCCGCTTGAGCTGGCGCGTGATGCTGCTCCGCCCGGCGCTCATCGACGCAGTCATCGTCCACGAACTCTGCCACCTCATCCACCACGACCACAGCCCTCGCTTCTGGCGTGAGGTGGAGCGCGTCCTTCCGGAACACAGGTCGCTCCGCGCCGAACTCAGGGCGGCCCAGCGCGCGCTCCCCTTTTGACCTGTACGCGCTGGGTTGTCCGCGCCCTTCGTTCTGCGAAGATTCTGGTATGGCCGAATTCGTCGCCGGGCGGCTCCTGGTCGCCAGCCCAAAGCTCACAGATCCGAACTTCGAGCGCACCGTCGTCTACATCGGCATGCACGATCGCGACGGCGCCTTCGGGCTCGTGCTGAACCGTCCGCTCGAAGTGCACGTTGAGGAACACCTCGAAGGCTGGGAGCGGGTGGTCAGCCCTCCGGCTGTGCTTTTCCAGGGCGGGCCGGTGGACACGTCCGCCGTCGTCGGGCTTGCTCGCCCGCTCGATGCGACGCTCGACGGCTGGACCGAAATGGCCGGCGGCGCCGGCATCATCGACCTCCGGCTTCCGCCGGCGGAGGCCGAAAAGGGAGTCGCTCATCTGCGGCTGTTCCTCGGCTATGCGGGCTGGACGTCCGGCCAGCTCGAGGAGGAAATCGCCGATGAAGGATGGTTCGTTGTGGAGTTGCAGCGCGACGACCTGTTCACTCCGGAACCGGCCAGCCTCTGGCAGCGCGTGCTCCGCCGCCAGCAGGGCAGGCTCGCCATCTTCGCTTACTTCCCGGAGGACCCGTCGCGAAACTGAGCCTCAATCCCGCGTTTCTTTCGTCTACCGTGCGGTAGACTGAAGTTGCGATTTCTTCAACGTCGCCAGTCGCAGAAGCAGGACGGTCCCCCCCATGCAGTTCAAGTTCACCGACGAACACAACGCCCTCCGCGCCGAGGTGAAGCAGTTCCTGCGCGAGGCCGTCCCTTCCGGGCCGGGCCCGGCTCGCCCGACAAGCCAGGAGAACTGGCCCGCCCAGATGGACTTCCTCAAGAAGCTGGCGGCGAAAGGCTGGGTTGCCCCCGCTTGGCCGAAGGAGTACGGCGGCCAGGCCTGGCCCCACGTCATGCAGATGATCTTCAGCGAAGAGCTGAGCTACGCCGGCGCGCCGGATGCCGGGCGGGTCTTTAACGTCGGCATGATTGGCCCCACGCTTATCGTCCACGGCAGCGAGGCCCAGAAGAAGGAGCACCTCCCCCGCATCACCAGTGGCGAAACCGTCTGGTGCCAGGGCTACAGCGAACCCGGCGCCGGCAGCGACCTCGCCAGCCTCCAGACCCGCGCCGTCCGCGACGGCGACGATTACGTGGTCAACGGCCAGAAGATCTGGACGACCGGCGCCCACCACGCCGACTGGTGCTTCCTCCTCGTCCGCACAGACCCGGATGCGCCGAAGCACAAGGGCATCTCCTTCCTCCTGGTGGACATGAGGTCGCCCGGCATCCAGGTCCGCCCAATCGTCAACATGGCCGGGTACCACGAATTCAACGAGGTCTTCTTCGAAGACGTGCGCGTCCCCACCGCCAACCGGGTGGGCGAAGAGAACAACGGCTGGTACGTCGCAATGACGCTTCTCGACTTCGAGCGCTCCAACGTGGCCAGCATCGCCGCCAACCAGCGCTCGCTCGAACTGCTGGCGGAGCAGATGCGCGCCACGAAGCCGGGCGGCGTCTACCGCGACATCTTCCGCCACCGCCTGGCGGATATGTGGCTGTCGAACGAGACCGGCCGCCTCCTCAGCTACCGCATCGCCTGGATGCAGGAATCAGGGCGCGTGGCGAACTACGAAGCCTCCGTGATCAAGGTCTTCGCAACGGAACTGGCGGCGCGGATCACGAACTTCGGCGTGAACCTGCTCGGCCCGGCCGGCGCCCTGGAGCCAGACTCCAAGTACGCCCCGCTGAACGGCATCATGGAGAAAGGCCACCTCTCCAACGTCTCGCCGCTCATTTACAGCGGCTCAAGCGAGATCCAGCGGAACATCATCGCGACCCGTGGCCTCGGCCTCCCGCGCGATTAGCCCGTGACGACCGGCCTGTTCCGGACGAACCTTGCGCGGTTCCGAGCAGCAACCGCGCTGGAACTGGGCTGCGATGAGGCCGCCTTCGATTCCCACGCCCTCACCGTCGTCGCGCGGCCGGACACGGCGCGCGACCAACGGCCCGCCCGGGTGGTCACATTCGGGACGGGCACTGTCATTTCCATCGATCCGGCCTACCTGGATTGGGCGCGGAGGTTGAGCTTCAAGAAGCACTACGATGCGTTTTCGGCAGACCAGTTCGTCCTCCCCATGATCGCCGAAATGGCGCTCCGCGGAGCCGCCGGCGCGGCCCGCGCCGTGAGTCTCACCTTCATCCCCGAAGTGACGCCCCGCCCTCCCTCGCTCAGGGTGGGCGTCTGCGAACAACGGATCGACCCGGGCTGGCGAGCGAAGCATCTTCCATCCGGCCTGTTCGCCAATGCGCTTGGTGACCCGGGTGAAGTTCATGCCGATGTGTACTGGCGCTGGGGACTGGCGCTTATCGACGAATCTGGGGAGCCGGTTGCGGTTGCCGGCGCCTACGACGACGGACAGGGCCTGCTCGAAATAGGAGTGGACGTGGTTCGCGAACTTCGTGGCACGGGTCTCGCACGCACCGTTGTCGCGCTCATCAGCCGGGCGATTGCCGAAGATGGGATGACCGCGACTTACTACTGCAGCGCCAGCAACGTGCGATCTCACCGCACCGCGCTCGGTGCTGGCTTCGTCCCGGTGGTGACCAATGCCGGAGTGCGTATGCCGCGCTAGCAGTGCCCGGTGTGAGCCGGAAGCGAAAACCCCGTACGATTGTCGCCATGACTCACCGCCGCATCCTTGCTGTTTATAGCCACCCGGACGACGAAGGGCAGGTCACCGGGACCCTTCACCACTTCCTCCGTCAGGGTCACCAGGTGACCCTCCTCTGCGCCACGCGTGGTGAAGTGGGCGAGATCAGCCACCCTTCACTTGCCACGCCGGAGACGCTCTGGTACACGAGGGAACTCGAACTCCGCGCTTCCATGGCCCAGATCGGCCTCTTCGACGTCCGTTTCCTCCCCTTTCGTGACAGCGGCATGGACGGGACACCGGAGAACGAGGATCCCCGCTGCCTCCACC
>PNKC01000021.1 GCA_013822275.1 Anaerolinea sp.
GGCACGCCCGGAGCCGTTCGCAGCCCGCCGCACCGGCCTTCTCGCCGGGAATTTTTGTGTCCTGGTGGCTCAAAAGCTCCAAATCCGCGTGGTTGTTCCTCTACAATGCGCGGCACTGGAGGGGGACCATGGACTGGAAGAAACGTTACGCCGAAAAGCTCATCTCCGTCGCCGAAGGGGCGAAGCTCGTCCAATCGGGCCAGAGGGTCTGGGTGGGGATGTTCACGAGCACGCCGGAGTCATCCGCCAACCAGCTTCTCGCCCGGGCGAAGGAGTTGAAGGACGTGGAGATCTCTCACTACGTCTCACCCTTCCTCTGGGCCACGCCCGAGACCGCCGGCCACTTCCGCCTCGTCACCGCCTTCAGCACGCCCGCCGACCGCGGACAGGTCCACGCCGGCATGGCGGACTACCTCCCGCTCGGCAACTTCCGCCAGAGTTCGGTGAAGGAGGCCGTCGGCACCTTCGATGTTGCCTTCATCAAGACCTCGCCCCCCGATGAGAACGGCTTCCTGAGCATGGGCACAGCCCTCTGGGCGAACCGCACAGCCCTCGATGTCTCCAGGCAGATCGTCTGCGAAGTGGATGAACGACTCATTCGTACCTACGGCGAAAACTACATCCACATGTCCGAAGTGGCTGCACTGGTTGAGCACAATCCCGCCGACGACCGCGAAGCGCCCATCCCGCCACGTTCGCAGGAGGTCATCGACGCGACGGAGATCGTCGGCACGATCCTCGCCGCCGAACTGATCAACGACGGCGACACGCTCCAGATCGGCATCGGCGACGTGACCTCGGCGCTTGCCCTCTTCCTCACTGACAAGCACGACCTCGGCATCCAGACCGAGCTTATCCCCGGCGGCATCGCGGACCTCGTCGACCAGGGGGTGGTCACCGGGAAGTACAAGTCGATAGCCCCCGGCAAGGTGGTTGGCGCCGCCTTCGCCGTCCTTCCTCCGGAGGAGGCGGCGCGGGTCCACATGAACCCGAAGTTCGAACTCTGGGACTTCTGCCACACGGACGACCTGCGCATTCTTTGCCAGCAGAAGAACTTCGTGGCGATCAACAACGCGCTCCAGTTGGACCTGAGCGGCCAGGTGACCGCGGAATCACTCGGCGGCAAGATCTTCAGCGGACCGGGTGGGCAGACGGTGTTCGCCGTGGCCGCTTCGTATTGCGAAGGGGGGCGCTCGATCATCGCCCTGCCCTCCGCTTCCACGGTGAATGGCGTCCGGCAATCGCGGATCCTCTCCAGCCTGGCGCCCGGCTCCACCATCACCGTGCCGCGCACGTACGTGGACTATGTTGTGACAGAACAGGGCATCGCCAGGCTCACGGGCAAGACCCTTCGCCAGCGCTGCGACGAACTGATCAGCGTCGCCCACCCGGATTTCCAGCCGGACTTGCGCGCCGAAGCCAAGGCCCTGTTCAACTACTGACGGTCCCTTCCGAGACGCGACTGCTGCTAAGGAGCGGCCGTGACGGGCGGACAGTCATGAGAGCAGAGCCCGGGATCGGTTCCCATCTCTGTGCCCAGCCATCGAAGCTGGGCAGCCGCTTCCCTTACGGACGCGGCTCTGATTGGTGAAGCCTACTCCGCCCGTTCGAGTTCGAAGGCGTCGTGGAGGGCGCGGACCGCATCGTTGACGCGGTCCGCGGCGATGATGCAGGTGAGGCGGATCTCGCTCGTGGAGATCAGTTCGATGTTGATTCCGGCATCGAAGAGCGTCCGGAACATGCGCGCCGCGTAACCGTGGGCCGTCTGGATACCCACGCCGACGATGCTTACCTTGCCCAGGTTCGCGTCCGCGGTGTACTCGGGCGAGCCGACGCTCTCGCAGATCCCGGGCATCAGTGATTCGGCCTTCCGCAGGTCGCCCCGCGAGAGGGTAAACGAGAGGTCCGTGAGGTGGCCTTCGCTGGCGTTCTGGACGATGGTGTCCACGCTGATGCCGGCGTTGGCGAGCGGCTCGAAGATGTTGGCCGCGATGCCCGGCCGGTCCGGCACGCGGCGGACGGTGATCTTTGCGACGTCGCTGTCGTGCGCGATCCCGCGCACCCGGTTGCGTTCTTCCAATTCCGATTCTCCGTGGATAAGGGTGCCGGGGGCGTCGACCATGCTGGAAGTCACCAGCACGGGC
This sequence comes from Anaerolinea sp., assembly GCA_013822275.1. Classification (GTDB taxonomy): domain Bacteria; phylum Chloroflexota; class Dehalococcoidia; order Tepidiformales; family Tepidiformaceae; genus PNKC01. Next base: position 2,145 of record PNKC01000021.1, read on the forward strand.
AGGTTGTAGACGGAGGCCAGTTCGACGGCGCGGTTGTGCATCACCTGCGAACCCTGCGAGGCCAGCTCAAGCATCTCTTCGTAGGTGATGTCCTTCAGGCGCCGCGCGGTGGGGACGATGCGTGGGTCGGCGGTGTACACACCTTCGACATCCTTGCAGTTTTCGCAGCGCTCCGCGCCGAGGGCGATGGCGAGGGCGACTGCGGTCGTATCGCTGGCGCCGCGCCCGAGGGTGACGATCTCCTGGTCGTCGGTGGTGCCCTGGAACCCGGCGATGATCGGGACGCGCCCTGCGGCCAATTCGGCACGGACGCGGTCCGCTTCAACGCGGGCGATGCGGCCGGAGCCGTACTGCGCGCGAGTGTAGATCCCGGCCTGGTTCGCGGTCAGTCCGACTGCTTCCTGACCGAGCGCCCGCAACGCCATCGCCACGAGGGCAACCGACATCTGTTCGCCGGTGGAGAGGAGCATGTCGAGTTCGCGCGGGTCTGGGTCGGGCGATACGGAGAGAGCGAGGTCGATCAGTTCGTCCGTGGTGTTGCCCATCGCGGATACGACCACGACCACCTGGTCGCCGGCTTTAATCCGTTTGATGACCCGCCCGGCGACGTGGCGGATACGGTCGGCGTCGGCGACGGAGGTGCCGCCGTACTTCTGGACTACGAGCATGATTCACAGGGTAGTGGAGGCGCCGCTCAGGAGCATCCGGACTCGCCTGGATCATTCCTGCCAGTGGCGCGGCTCCGCCGGACCATGAACTACAGGCCCGCCAGCCGTTCGCGCTCGTCAGCGGAAGATATCACCGCGCCCGCCAGCGCCACGGCGGAAGCAGGCACGGGCGTGCCGGTGAAGACCACGCGCGAAGTGACCCGGTAGCGGCGCAGCTCGGGCATCTTCGCCGCCACGATGCCAACCACGGCGAGGCAGCCAGCCCCGCCACTCACGACGGCGAACGTGGCGTTCGTCACTGCCGCAACGAGGCCGGACTCCACCGCGCCGAGCTGGTTGGAGGCGCCGATGAAGAGCATGTTCACGCTGCTCACCCGGCCGCGCAGTTCGTCCGGGGTTGAGAGCTGCACGGTGGTCTGACGCAGCACTACGCTTATCTGATCGGCCATGCCGATGAACATGTACGTCGCCAGGGAAAGCGGGAACGACCGCGAAACGCCGAAGACGATAGTGCCGATGCCGAAGAGGGCGACGCTGATGAGGAGGGCGCGGCCCGCCTGCTTGATCGGTGGCAACAAGACCAGGGCGAGAGCCATCAGCAGCGCGCCAGCTTCGAGCGAGGCCGAAAGCAGGCCGTAGCCCCGCGGACCCACTTCCAGGATGTCCTTGGCGTAGACCGGCAGGAGCGCGGTGGCCCCGCCGAAGATGACCGCGAACATGTCCAGGGTCATCGCGCCGAAGAGGACCTGGCGGTGGTATACGAACTGCACGCCTTCCTTGATCGCGGAGAAGCTCACAGTGCGGCGCTCACCCTCCGGCGGCCGCAATTTGAGGAAGGCGAGGGCACCAATCGAAGCAACGATGAGCCCCATGTGGACCAGGTAGGCGCCATCCACGCCCGCCGCCGCGATCATCAGGCCGCCAACCGCGGGGCCTGTTACGAACCCGAGTGACTGGATCGTGGAGCTGACGATGATGGCATTGGCGAACGTCTCTTTCTTGACGATCTGCGGGAGCATCGCCTGGCGCGCGGGGTTTTCGAACGCCGCGGAGAGCGCGACCAGCAGCACCAGCCCGTAGAAGAGGGGAAGTTCGGTGAAGTCCCGGACCGTCGCCACATACAGAGCGGCGGAGGTGATGAGGGGCGCGAGTTGGGAGAGCATCACGATCCGGCGGCGGTCGTAACTATCCGCGAACGCGCCGCCAACGAGGCTGAGGCCGAGTGACGGGAGGAATCGTGCGAGGCCAAGCATCGCAAGCTGGAACGCCGACCCGGAGATCTCGTAGACCTGCCAGGCGATCGCTGCGTTGAGGAGCGTCATCGCGATGGTCGCGGCGAGCCTGCCTGTCGCGTAAACGGCGAAGTTGCCCTGTCGCAACGCAGCGAAGGGGTCGTGGCGGGGTTCCTGAGGGTTCGTCACGGGTGCAGAGAGCGCATGAAGTCCGCTGATCGTTCATGGGAAGCGCGCGCCCGTCAAACGGCGATACCGCAATCGGGACGCCGCCTGTACGCTCTCCTGTATTCAAGGAGGACCGCGGCTCTGATGGATGTCGCGCTGCTCGTGCCTGCTTCTCGCGTTGCGGAGATCCCGGCGATGCCGGGCACCGTCGTGCTGCCCTACGGCGCGGCCCTGGACCTCATCGTCTCGCTGCGGGCGATCACCAACCCGGCCGTGATCTGGAGCGACGGCGTTGAGGATGATGCAATCGACGCCGTGGCGGCGGCTGTCCGCGACCACGAAGCGGCGTGCATCGAGGTGCGGGCCGAACGCTGGGATGGCGCGTCGTTCTCGTCCCTGAGCGCAGCCTGCCGGGGCGTCATCTCCGGGTTCGGCATGGGAGGACTCCCCCCCGCGGCGAGGCTCCTTCGCGGACCGTAGTGGCTGAGGGTGGACCTCACAGTCCCGCAAACGGAGGCCAAACGCAGCCCTTCCGCATACGCAAACACGGCCTGAGCGCCGATTACCGAAGTAACCAGTGCGGTTACCGAGAGGTTGATGGACAGTCCACTCACTGCTGTTGTGATCGACGACAACTCCGAGTCCCGCGAGGAGCTCACGCGCTCGCTCGCCCAAACCGGCGTCGCCGTCCTGGCGAACACCGGTGCCCACTCGGACGGGTACCGCAAGGCTGCGGAGGCCCGGCCGGACCTGATCTTCATCCGTGTCGAGGAGCCCCTGGCGAGGGCGCTCGCGGCCATCGAGTACCTGAACGCGTCGGTCCCGGCCACGCCGATCGTCGCGGTTTCCAGTTCCACGTCCGTTTCGAACTTTCAGCAGGTCACCCGCGCGGGCGCGCGCTTCCTCATCGAAGCGCCTCTCCTTAACGACGAACTGGCGCGGGTGATGTCAGCGATAAGAGGCGCGGCGACGCCCCGCCCGGCATCCCGGCTGGGCACCGGCCGCGTCGTCGCGGTTGTGGGCCAGAAGGGCGGAGTCGGGAAGACAGCCATCTCCGTGAATCTCGCCGCCGCATTGGCCGCGAACCCTGGCAACCACGTCCTGATCATTGACTTCGACATGTCCTTCGGCGATGTCGGGCTGGCGATGAACGTGAATAGCGAAGTCACGACGGCGCAGGTCGCCCGTGACCTGAGCGAAGCCGATCGGGACGAGTTCAAGGAATCGGTCGTCGCCCACCCATCCGGTGCGTTCGTGCTTGCCGCGCCGTCTCGCGTGGGGGAATGGCTGAAGGTGACGCCGGAACAGCTGGAGTCGCTCGTGGAGAATGCCGCTGCGCTCTACGACTATGTCATCCTCGATACTCCGGGCGCGTTCAACGATGCGGTCGCTGCGGCGATGGACCTCGCCGATAACGTCCTCGTGGTCACGAGTCTTGAGCTCCCCAGCGTGAAGAACACGGCGATGCTGCTCCAGGCGCTGGACGAGGACGGGTTCGCTGCCAGCCGCGCCCTCGTTGTCGCCAACTGTACGTCCGAGGATGCGGGCATCACCATTGCGGACCTTGTCCCCAGCCTGAGGCGTGACGCGATCTGGAAAGTGCCCTTTGACCCGGCGGTGCGGAAGGGTTCGCATCTTGGACAGCCAGCCGTGGTCCACGATGCGAAGTCCCCGGCCAGTCTCAGCATTCGCGCGCTCGCCAGCCGGATCGAAACCGTGCCGGACCGGATCGACCGGCGGTCCGCCGTACGGGAGGAAGGCTCGGGGCGTGCACGCCCGGGGTTCCGTGCCCGGCTCAAACTGGCGCTCTCCCGGTCCAGCGGCGACGCGGCCTGAATCCTCCCGTTCGCGCGGTAGACGCGCTCTGCGCATCCTGACTGTGTGAAACCATGGGAAACGCTGGCTGAGGCCGTCCTGCCGGACGGGTCGAAACTGACCCTCCGCCGCCACGATGGCGAGTACGTGATCGCTGCCGACGGGTACGACCTGATGGTCAGCCGGATGCACGGGTCGGAAGAGGCGCTCGCGGCGTTGGCGTTGGGCGAGGAGCGCAAACGCAAGCGCGTCCTCATCGGCGGCCTGGGCATGGGCTACACCCTCCGCGCGGCGCTGGACCTTCTGCCGCCCGAGGGCGAGGTTGTGGTGGCCGAACTTCTGCAACAGGTCGTGGATTGGAACCGGGGGGAGCTGGGCGCCCTGGCGGGCAACCCTCTCGATGACCCCCGGACCACGCTTGATGTCCGGGACGTGCGGGACGTCATCCGTCTGAGCGAACCGGGCCGTTGGGACGCAATCCTCCTGGACATCGACAACGGCCCCGATTCGTGGACGCAACAGCCCAACGCCTGGCTCTACACGCCTAACGGGCTCGCCGCCATCGAGCGCGCGCTCAAACCGAAGGGCGTCCTCGGCATCTGGGCGGTCCGTCCCGACCCGGCCTTTGAACGCCGCCTGGGCACGGCGGGCTTTCACGCGGAGACGCGCAGAGTGAGGGCTCGGGGCAAGCACGGCGGGCCGATGCAGGCGGTATTCATCGGGCGCTCACGGTAGGTTCAGGCTTCGCGGAGCCACTTTGCGCAGGCGAGCGCCATGTCGCCCACTCGGCCATGGTTTTCCCAGGTCCACCAGGAGGAGAGCACGGCCTGGGCGAAGGCCCACCCCTTGAGCCGTTGGCGGTCGATACCCAGCTCGTCGGCGAGCTGGCTCAGACGGCGGGCGGTGATGGCAGCCGGGTTGGGCATCGAGGTGTAGAGCGCGACCGGGTTCCGGACCAGGGCGCCCGCCTCATAAGCGGGCTCGCCGGTTACTCCTTTTGGGTCGATGGCAAGCCAGGGCTCGCGGGAGGCGGAGAGGATATTACCGTGATGCAGGTCCCCGTGGAGAAGCACCGGAGGCGATGAGGTGGCGAGGAGCGAGGCGAACAGTTCTTCTGCTTCGTCTACGAGGTCCGCGGGGAACGGGCCGGTGCCACCGCCGAATGTCGAACGCAGGCGTTGGAACCCGAGGCCCCAATCGGCGATTGTCGGGAAGCCGCCATCCGCCGGGGCGGGGACCCAGAGTTGGCGCATGATGCTGGCGGCAATGGAAGTAGCGGCCACGTCATCAGCCACCTGCTCCAGCGCCATGCCAGGTTGCAGGCGTTCGATCACAAACACGCCCTCGGCGGCGTCTTCGGCGAGCAGCCTGGCGATGCCCCGTCCGCCGTAGATCCGGAGGGCGCCGAGTTCAGTTTCGAGTTCGCGACAGGGAAACCCGGCCTTCAGGACCGCCGGGCTGCCATCCTCCCGTGTTACGCGGACTACGTAGTTGTAGCTGGGGGGCTCGAAAGGCGCACCGAGCGTCAAACTCCAACGGCGGGCAGCCGCGGCCAGGGTGGACGGCAGGCGGGCAATCCAGGCGTCGCCGGAGGCGCCATGGACCTCTCGCATCGAAGTGGCGAATGGCGGGGGAATGAGGATGGCCTCATCGCGGGATGTCGCCTGCTCTCGGGGGAAGGTCGGATTCACCTGGCGAAAGCATATCACCCGCAAATTGTGGGCGCCCGGCCATCAGGATCCTCCCTAGTCTTACCGATACCTAGAACAGCGCGGAAGGAGGAGAGGCCGATTGTCCCCGGAAACAGACTTCATTTCGCTCCTGTCCGAACCGAGCCTCCTCCAACTCATGCTGTTTGCCTGCCCGGACGGCGTCATTGCCACCGACCAGGAGAACCGCATCGTCCTCTACACCGGGGCGAGCGAGTTCATTTTTGGCTTCTCCCCGGTGGAAGTGATGCACCGCGACATCGCCCTCCTCTTCGCCACGCAGGAAGGCTATGAGGCGGTCCGGCGCAGCCTGATCAAGGACGGCAGAGTTGTCAACGCCCGGCTGCCCGGGGTGCGCAAAGAGGCCCCGCCCTTCCCGGCGGCGATCTCGGCCGCGACTATGCGGGACCGCTACGGGGACTACCTCGGGACGATCGCGTATGTGCGCGACTACACCGCCGTCCAGGCGATCGAAGACGCCCTCCGGATGAACAACGGCGAATTGAACCGGCTGGTTTCGGAACTCGACTTCGTCGCCAAGCACGACGGCCTGACGGGGCTGCTCAACCGGAGCAGTGCCATCGCCGCGGCGAATGAGGCGCTGATCGCTTCCGGCCTCGTAAGCCGGGCGTTTAGCGTGGTCTTGTTTGACCTGGACCACTTCAAATCCGTCAACGATTCGTACGGTCATCTCGTGGGTGACGAGGTGCTGGCAGCACTTGGCCGGGCGCTCCGCCAGACAGCTCGCGGCGCCGATATCATCGGCCGGTTCGGGGGCGAGGAGTTCATCGCGTTCCTGCCCGGCGCCGAACTGCCGGCCGCCGTGCGCTTCGCGGAGCGGGTACGGCTCGCGATTGAAGGCACCGTCGTCCGTGTCGTCGACGAGCTTGAGGTCCAGGTGACCGTATCGGCGGGTGTGGCGGCTATCCCCTCCTGCGCGGACAGCCTGACGGAGGCGATCCGCATTGCCGACGACCGGCTGTACGCCGCCAAGTGGGCCGGCCGCAACAGGGTCGGCTCGACCACCGATTTCCTGGATGTGAGGAACGCCGCGTGACTCCAGAGCCCGTCGATTTCGAAACACGCAACCGGCTGCGGATGATCGTCAACCGGACCACGGACCTCACGCCGTTGAAGTCCGTGGCGACCAAGGCGATCCAGTTAGCCGAGGACGAACGCGCCGCAGCTATGGACCTGGCGACGGTCATCAGCTCCGACCAGGCCCTGACAGCCAAGCTGCTGCGCCTCTCGAACTCCGCCTACTACGGCTACGCCCGCCGCATCAGCAACGTGCGCGAAGCGGTCATCCTCCTGGGGATGCGCACCGTGCGGTCGGTCGCTATCTCATCGGCGATCATCGAGGCCTTCCGCGTGCCCGAGATCGAAGGGTTCGACCAGGATCTCTTTTGGGCGCATAGCGTGTGCGTCGGGCTCGTCGCCGAGGTCATCGCCCGCGAAGCGCGCTCCGCGCGGCCCGAGGACGCCTTCACGGCCGGGGTGATCCACGACGTAGGCAAACTGGCCATGATGCTCACCGAGCCCAAGCTGTTTGCCGAAGTTGCGGACCTGGTGCGCCTCGAGGGCATGAAGTACCGCGATGCGGAACTCGCGGTGTTCACCGTTGGCCACGAACTCGTTGGCGCGCGGCTGGCGGAGCGCTGGAAGTTCCCCGAGCCGCTTGTCGCTTCCATCCGCGAGCACCATCCGCAGAAGCCCTATGCCACCGTGGATAGCCTCGGCGGCGTGGTGGCGACGGCGAACCTCGCCTGCAACCGTGCCGGGCTGGCATGCGGGTTCGACTGCACGGACGACGAGAGCCGCCGGCCAGTCACGGCGCTGCCCCCTGTGGTTGATCAGGCGATCAACCGCGTGCACGGCGGCATGGACACGCTGGAAGAGAAAGCCCGGGCGTTCTTGCTTCACGTAACGGCACGCACCCCGCGCTGGTACGCCACCCACGCTGAAACTGTTGCCGCGGACGACGAATCGGGAGCCGAGCGCGAAGTAGCCTGATGAAGCGGTGCGGGCGTGTCGATCAATTCAACCAGGAGACGGTATGGCTGGCGTAGCTCTTCCCGGACAGCCCGACGACGAACCCCGCTCACCGGGGCGCCGCCACGCCCTCCGCGTCGCCGCGCTGATCGGCTGGGGCGTGGTCCTCGCGCTCCAGACCGCAGCCACCTTGCGGCATCCTGGCTTCGCGAATCTCGTCGCCGAAGTGGGCTTCATCGTCCTCTTCGTCCTGATAAACGTGCAACTGGTGCTCATGCGCTGGCTTGGCCACAAGCGCTGGCGCAGGATGACGAGCCGCCTTCACGGGTCCGCCTACTTGAGCGACAAGTACGACCTGCCGAACCGCAACTACATCCTCGCTGAACTGCGGCGCGAAATGCCCCGCGCACGCGCTCTTGGGTCGCCGTTCGTCCTCATTCAGTTTTCCCTGGACAACATCGCCGAGGTGCGAAAGCGGCGCGGCGACGGCTTCGCCGACCGGGCGACGAACGCCCTCGGGGAGACGCTCAAGCGCTTGACGCGGAACTCGGATTTCCTCGCCCACCTGGGAGACGCGCGCTTCTGCGTGATGCTGGTTGAGTGCACGCTTGAGCAGTCGGGCATCTACCTGCGTCGAGTGCCGGGCACAATCTCCGTAAGCGACGGCCGCCAGATGTTCGACATCCCCGTCGTCGCGCGCCTCCACCAATATGACCTTGAGGCGTTGTATGCCACGGATGTCCTCCACGAGGTCGAAGAGGTGCAGCCGCTTCGACGCCGGGAAGCGCCCCGCGCGAACGCATTCGCCGCCTGAAGGGCCGGCCTCAACCGCCCACCCGTGCCGCCGCATCCTTGCCGGCTATGCGCCCGAAGACCGCCCCGCGAATGACGGAGCTCGCCCCCGGGTAGTTGAAGTAGAAGATCTCGCCAATCGTTTCGCCGGCGGCGTACAGCCCGTCCATCACCGTGCCACGAGTATCGATGACGCGCGCCGTCGTATCGCACTTCAGGCCGCCGAAGGTGAATGTGATGCCGCCCGTGACGGGGACCGCGATGTACGGGGGCACTTCCAGCGGGAGCGCCCAGTTGCTCTTCGCGGGCGTTATCCCCGATGTCCGCTTCCCGTCCAGGCGGTCCAGGTCGTACTCCCCCGGCTGGACGGCCGCGTTGAAGTTGCCCACCGTCTCGAGGAGGGTTTCGGCAGGCATATCCGTCAGCCCGGCCAGCTCTTTCAGCGTATCTGCCTGGAGCGGTGGGCCGACCGGCCGCCACGCCCGCGCGAACTCCTCGCGCTGATACGCCTGCTGGTCGAACAGGCACCACGCTTCGCCGCCCGCCTGTTCGACGATGTACTTGCTGAACTTCACGTACGTGTGGTCGCGAAAGTCTTCGCCCTCATCCAGGAAGCGGCGCCCTTCACGGTCCACGAAGATGCCCATCTGGTAGTTGTAGAGGGCAGTCACACCACACTCGATGCGCGGCGAGCGGGCGTCCAGCACAGCTGAGTGGTAATCGCCCCACTGTCCGGCGGGCTGGGCGCCGGCGGCGATCGCCATCCGCAAGCCTTCGCCGGTGTTATAGCGGCTGCCGCGCAGGATGCGGCTGTCGGAGAAGCGGCCGAGGTGCTGGACGCGCATCTGGACGTTCGCCTGGAACCCGCCGCAGGCGAGCACCACGCCCCCACGCGCTTCGATATCGATCACCCCCTCGGGCGAATCGCAGCGGACGCCCCGCACTGTGCGGTGCTCGTCCACAATGAGGTCTGCCGCGGCGGTTTCGTAGGCCACCGTGCCGCCCAACCCTTCATAGCGCCGGAAGAGAAGGTCAACCAGGCCGGCGCCCCCCGCTTTGGGGCTGCGCCGGTAGCCAGCGGTGTGCGGGTAGCCGGCTTCCCACTCCAGGCCCATGCCAGTCAGCCACTCGGCCGTCTCCCGCGCGTTTTCGCAGAGCGTGCGGACAAGGTCCGGGTTGGCCCGGCCGCGGGAGATGCGCATCAGGTCCGAGTACATCTCGTCAACGGAGTAATCGCGCGTCCCAAACTCATCCGCTTCGTGGGGGAACCGCATCTGGGCGTCGGCGAAGCGGGTGTTGCCCCCGCGGCCTTCGCGCGGCGCCTTTTCGATGAGGATGACCTCGGCGCCCGCCTGGCGCGCGGCCACGGCGGCCGAGAGCCCGGCGATGCCGCCGCCAACAACAACGACGCCGGTGCTGTAGCGGGCCGCCGCGCCCGGAGAAGAGAGAGGTATGGACATGGCGGGAGTATAGCGGAGGGGTGTGAGAGGCACGCGGCCCGACCAGCGCCGCATAATCCTCGTCCGCTTGAGATCGCGCTTCCCCGGCCTCCGAATCTCGCCGAGACGATAATCCGTGTGGTTCATCAAGCGTTTGTGAAGGCTGGTTGGAGGCGTCATAAGTCGCTATCCAGGTGGCCCGGACAGGGCTAGATTTCGCTGCGTTGGAGGCGGGGTGGTCGGGAGCCACCGCAGGCAGGGAACGGCAGGATTCGCTCCCCGGGAATGACGCGGCAACGCAGTCAAACCCGGAGCGCGCAGACGCCGGGAATCGCCGAAGACCAGCGAAGCGGGTTCCGGCCCGTGGATCTGGTCACCGCACCGGGAGTCCGGGGGACGAGCAATCGTCCAGGTGCGCGAGCAATCGCCACCGGCGCCGCGCAAGTGGCGTCCCCGGGCAGAGACGTTCCGGACGATCGCCGCAAGGCGCTCCCCGCCGGAAGTCTCGGGGCCGCGAGGCCCTTCGCCGGACGGTGCAGGCCGCTGCTCCACTGGGTCGCGAAAGCGGCCACGGTGGGCAAGCGCCAAATGGCGCCCGATAGACTACCTCCACACACCGAGAGGCGTCCCGCAAGGGGCGCCTCTTTGGTTTGGCCGCCGGCGCGGCAGGCGTGCTAAGACGCGACGCCGTGGCGCAACCGCTCTCCGTGGCATACTCCCCAGCGTGGACACACCAGGGGTGCGAAGCGGCTACCGGGCGGGCGCCCGTGATTCCCTGCCGCTTTGCGTTGCCGTCGCCGCCTTCGGGGTCTCCTTCGGTGTGTTGGCGGAGGCCTCCGGCTTTGGCAGGTTCGCGCCGATCGTGATGTCCCTCACCACCTTCACCGGGGCATCGCAGTTCGCGGCCGTCTCCATCCTCGGCGCCGGGGGCGGCGTTGGCGCGGCGGTTGTTGCCGCCATCCTCCTTGCCGCGCGCTACGGGCCGATCGGCATCTCGGTCGCCCCGTCCCTGCGGGGGAACGCGCTCACCCGGTTTCTGCACGCCCAGCTCGTGATCGACGAATCCTGGGCCGTCGCCAGCCAGCCCGGCGGAGGCGTGGCGCGGGAACGGCTCATCGGCGCCGGGCTCGCCCTCTACGTCGCCTGGCAGCTTGGGACCATCGCCGGAGTGGTCGGCGGCGACCTGGTCGGCGACCCCGAATCGATCGGCCTCGACGCCGCCTTCCCCGCCCTCTTCTTGGCGCTGCTCGTCCCCCAGTTGGGCAACCGGCGGGCGTTCATCGCGGCAGCCGCCGGCGCGGCCATCGCCCTGGCGCTTATCCCCTTCGCGCGGCCCGGCGTGCCGGTTATCGCCGCCACCCTCGGCTGCCTCGCGGGCTGGGGCTGGCGCGACAGCGGCCACCCGATCGAGTCTGTCCCGTGACCGCCGCCTGGCAGACGGTCCTGCTCGTTGGTCTCGGCGCCATCCTCTTTAAGGCGGCGGGGCCGGTCGCCCTCGGCGGCAGGCAACTGCCCGCGCGGCTATCCGGGCTGGTCGGCGCCCTCGCCCCGGCGCTGCTGGCCGCGCTGATTGTGACGCAGGTCTTTGGCGGCGACAGCGAACTCGTGCTTGACGCCCGCGCCGCCGGGCTCGGGGCGGCAGCGGTGTTGATCGCCGTCCGCGCCCCAATCCTGGCGGTCGTGATCGGCGCCGCGGCGGTAACGGCGCTGGCGCGGGCGATGTAGCGGCGGGCGGGAGCCGCTTTCACGGAAATGACGTTGAGTATGAAGCGCCGGGGCGAACGGCAGGCAGTGGAAACATCTCCGGAGAGGCGGCCCGGACTACACTTGGAGCATGGCCGACCAGCGATTCGATCCCGCGACGCGCAGCCGGAACATGGCCGCGATCCGGAGCAAGGACACCGGCATCGAAATGCAGGTAAGGCGCGCGTTACACGCGGCTGGCTTCCGGTTCCGGCTTCACCGAAAAGACCTTCCTGGCAAGCCCGACATCGTCCTGCCGCGCTACCGGACGGCGGTGTTTGTCAACGGCTGCTTCTGGCACGGCCACGATTGCATCGAGGGGCACACTCCGAAGTCGAACACTGCGTATGTGGAGTCCAAAGATCGCCGGAGAATACTCCGCTCCAAAGGAGGACGGGTGACGCGGCGCCCGCGTCCTTCTGTTCTGATAGGATTCCGCCGTGGAGTATTATCTGGATGTCTTCACTCCCGGGACTTGGGGCGCGTTTCGGGAGAGCGGTGCAATGGTCACCGGGTTCAGCAAGTCGATGGGTTCCCGCGCGGCTTCGATCGAAGTCGGCGACAGGCTGCTGTGCTACCTCAAGGGCACCATTGGCTGGGTAGGTGCGCTGGAGGCGACCGGGCACTCATCGGTCTCAGACGAGCCGCTCTGGGGGACGAGTAATTTCCCCGTGCGTGTTCCCGTACGCCCTCTGATCTCCCTTCCGGCCGAGCTGCATCTTCCGATGTCCAGCCTGGAGGGTAAGCTCAGTTACTACCCGTCCCCGATGCCTCCGAAGATGTACGCGTCGCATCTTCAAGGCTCTCCGCGGCGAATGCGGCGGGATGACGGCGAGGCGGTATTCCGGGCACTTCTCGCCCACGAGGATGGCGTCCGCCGCCTGCTCGATAGCGCGTCGGCCGAAGTTCCCAGTGCAGAGGACCGGCTGGGTCGCCAGGACAGCCGTCACACGGAGATGCAGGCTCTGCTAGCAGAGTGGGGAGCGACCACAGGCTGCAACGTGTGGGTGCCTCGATCTGATCGCGCCAGGGTCCGAGCGGCTATGGCCGTGCCTTTGCACGATTCGCTTCTAGCCGACCTCCCTCTTCTGTTTGGCGGGCGCGCGCAGTCCACGGTTGAGAATATCGATGTGCTCTGGACACGGGGCGGAGCGGTCGTTGCCGCGTTCGAGGTTGAACACTCGACTTCGATCTATTCGGGGCTGCTGCGAATGTCGGACCTTGTTTCTTCCATACCGAACATCACAATCGCGCTCTACATCGTCGCCCCAGAGGCGAGACGATCTGCTGTTAGGGCCGAGATTACGAGGCCGACGTTTGCCACCCTGCCTAGGCCGCTCGCTGACGTCTGCGGGTTCATCTCGTACGAAAAACTCTCGGTCGAGTTTGAGATGCTTGGATCCCGGCTTCGTAACTTTCGCCCTGAAGGGATCAAGGACATCGCGGAGTACTTCGGTCCCGCCTGAAGCCGACAGCGGCTGACGCGGCACAGCAGTTCACTGCCGCTCAACGGAGGTTGCGACATGGTCACGGCGAACAAAGTCTGGGTTCAGATCGAACGAATCGACGAGGAACGCGGCATTTACGAAAACATCGAACTCCCTGACTGCGCAGGACAATTTGAGTCGGAGGAGCGGGCGAGGGAGATGGTGTTGCGCTTACTGACGTGCGCTGGGTTGGAGAACCCAGAGGACAGCGATCAGGTGCCGCTGGCTTTCCTTCGCGCCATGGGTCGAGGGCAAAGACAGTGACCTACCGAGACCGGTGCTTGAGCTGCGACTCGAAGTCTGAATTGCTGCGGGGTTCGGAACCCTCTGGTGGCCGGCCTTTGAAAACGGAGGGCAAGGGACGCCCCCCGCAAGAAGATCGACGCCTTGAAATCCAGATGCGTGGAAGTCGCGGACATCCTGGTGCAGCACATTCCAAGACGGCCGGTTCAGCCGCAGGGTTGCGCAGGCGTGAGAGTCGATCTCAACGAGCGCTACGTGCTCGAAGCCTGCTTGTTCTAGCCCGAGAGCTTGGCCCCCAGCACCCGCGCAGATCTCGAGTGAGGTCAGTTTCGTTGCCACGTGCTCCCTACATAACCTAGGACATGCGTTCTAATCTTCACCGCACGATACCGCAGTCAGTTCGCAATGTCACCAGCCCCCCGCCTCCGCCCCCCCTACAGCCGCGCCACCACCCGGTCCAATATCGCGTGCCCCACGGCGTACTTACTCAGCAGCGGAAACTCTTCGACGCGGCCGTCGTCGTGGAAGATGGTGACCTGGTTGGTTTCCGTGCCGAAGCCGCTGCCCGCCGCGGAGACGTCGTTGGCGACGATGAAGTGGAGCCGCTTGGCCGGGAGCTTGGCCTTCGCGTAGTCCCCCAGGTTGCGGGTTTCGGCGGCGAAACCGACTCGCACACCGCCCGCCGGGAGGGTGGCCAAGATGTCCGGGTTCTTCGCCAGGTGGACGTGCATCTCCTCGTCGCCTTCGCCCTTTTTCAGCTTGTGGTCTGCGGGTTTCGAGGGGCGGAAGTCGGCCGGTGCCGCGGCCATGATCAGCGCATCACAGGCGACGGTGGCTTGCTGGAGGGCGGCGAGCATCTCCGCCACGGTCGAAACGTCCACGCGGGTGATACCCCATGGCGTCTCCAGCGCAACTGGCCCGGCGACCAGCGTGACGCGCGCGCCGCGGTCGCGGGCTGCTTCGGCGATGGCGAAGCCCATCCTGCCCGTGGAACGGTTGCCGACGTAGCGGACCGGGTCGATCGGCTCCAGCGTCGGGCCGGCGCTGACGACGACGTGGCGCCCCACCAGGTCCCCCGTGCGTTGCCCGAGTAGCGCCAGGAGCGCGCCGATGATCTGCGGTGTTTCGGCGACGCGGCCGGCGCCCATGCGCCCGGTTGCCAGCCGGCCCTCCATCGGGCCCACGAAGGCGACGCCTCGCGCGCGCAGCGTCTCGACGTTTGCCTGCGTCGCGGCGTGCTCCCACATCTGGTTGTCCATGGCAGGGGCGACGAGGAGCGGCGCCGTCGTGGCGAGCGCGGTCAGCGTGACCATGTCCGGCGTCTGGCCGTGGGCGAGGTTCGCCAGGCAGTCCGCCGTCGCCGGGGCGATAACGAAGGCGTCGGCGCGGCGCGCAACTTCGACGTGGGCTTCCGCTTCAGCGGCGGCGAACATATCCACCACCACGGCACGGCCGGTGAGCGATTGGAGCGTCAGGGGCGTGATGAATTGCGTTGCCGCGGGCGTCATCACCACCTCGACTTCGGCGCCCGCCTGGCGCAGCTTGCTCGCCAGGTCGGCAGCCTTATACGCGGCAATCGACCCGGTGATGCCCAGGGCGATGCGGCGGCCTGCCAGCGGCGATTGCCGATTGCCGATTGCCGATTGCCGATTCGAATCCGCCGTCATCCGGTGCTCCTGTCTGTCGCGCCCCAATCCCCTTAATCGGCAATCGCCAATTGGCAATTACCTAACGTCTGCGTTCAGTTCGTAGATGAAGCGAAGGCCTTCAAGGGTGAGGTCGCCGTCGATGACGTCGATGCAGTTCGTCGCCTGGGCGATTTCGCGGGCGAGGCCGCCCGTGGCGATGACTTTGACGTCGCCGGTGAGTTCGGCCTTGAAGCGGGCAACGATGCCTTCCACAAGACCAACGTACCCGAAAAAGATGCCGGACTGCATCGCGTGGATCGTGTTTTTGCCAATCGCCACGGGCGGGCGTTCGAGCTGGACGCGGTAGAGCATGGCGGCACGGCTGAAGAGGGCCTCGCTGGCGATGCCAATGCCGGGGGCGATGGCGCCGCCGAGGTAGTCGCCCTGTTCGTTCACGGCGTCGAAGACGGTGGCCGTGCCGAAATCGACGACGATGACCGGGGCGCCGTACTTCCTGATCGCGGCGACGGCATCGACGATGCGGTCCGCGCCGAGCTGCTTTGGGTTGTCGTACAGGATTCGCACACCGGTCCGGAGGCCGTGGCCAACGATCATCGGGTCCATGCCGAAGTACTTCTTACAGACGGTTTCGAACGTTGGGATCAGCGGCGGCACGTCGCAGCCAATGATGCAGTCGTCGATGTGCTCGGGCAGCACCTTGCCGGTGGCGAGCAGGCTGAGGATGAGGACGCCGTATTCGTCCGGGAGCTTTTCCTGTTCGACGCCGATGCGCCAGGTGTGTTTGAGGATTTCGCTTTCGAAAATGCCCAGGTGGATGGAGGTGTTGCCGATGTCAAAGGCCAGGAGCATGCGGGACCGCCAGGGCGTGGGGCCATCGAGGGTCCCCGTGCCGCGCGTAGGGTAGCGGAAGCGGAGAGGAAAGCGCAAAAACGGGGGTTCTGAGTTCTGAGTGCTGAGTGCTGAGTGCTGAGCACTGAGTCCCGGGGCCCGGCGCCCGAGTCCCGAGTCTCATTCCTCATTCCTCATTCCTCATTCCTCCAGCGGTGACATCCGGGTATTGGAGATGAGGGCGGCTTTGTGAATGGTTCGCTACGTGACCTGCGAACATCCGCCTGAGGAACGGCAACGTGTGTATGAGGGAAGCGGGTGGCCGCGCCCGGACCGGTCGTGGTGCGGGCTTTGCTGCGCGCTCGTCTACGAGGCCCCGCCCAACGGCTCAGCCCGAGTTCGCCCGCCGTCTCCGGCTCCTGAAGCCCCGCTGCGCCATCCCGGGGGCCACCTCGCCGCCGCCGTCCCGGCCCCCGGGGCCCAGTGCTCTCCGTGATTACCGGCCTCGGGGTGTCGGCGACGGCGACGGGGTCGCGGGAGGCGACTGCGTTGGCGTCGCGGCGGCGGTCGTCGCTGGTTTTGGTGTGTTCGTTGGCGAGGCCGTGGCTGTCGCCGTTGGCGTGGCGGTGGCGGCCGTTGTTGCCGTGGGCGCCGTGGCCGTGGCCTCGTTGCTCTCGCGGGACTGGGCTTTCGCCGGGCTGACGGCGGTGACGACGTAGTAGTAGGTCCGGCCCGCCTGCACATCTGTATCGCTGAAGGACGGAGACGTGGCGCTGCCCGCGCCCTCGTAGCCGCTGCCGTGCACGTCGCTGCGGTAGATGTTGTAGAAGGCGACTCCCGCCACGGCTTTCCAGGTCAACTTCACGGTGCCCCCCTCGGCTGTGGCCGTGAGCCCGGACGGCGCTGCCGGGGCGGGCGCGGGCGTGGGCGTACTGGTCGCGACCGCGGCCGTATTAACGGCGGAGGCGACGCTGCTCGAACTGCCGCTGCTGTGGCCGTCGTCGTCATTGCAGTCGTCGTCGTCCCGGATCCCTTGCTGTTCCGTGGCGCGGGATAAGTCCTCGTCGCATTCTTCCTGGCCGGAGCCGCCGCCCGTGGATTCGCAGTTCAGGATGGTGTTTGTGCCGCTGCCGCCGTTGCACTGGTCCGTGCCGTCGCCGCCATCTATGTAGTCGTCGCCGTTGTTGCCCTCGATCTCGTCGTTGCCGGGTCCGCCGAGCAGAACATCGGCTCCGCCTTCGCCTTCGATGTCGTCCTTCCCGCCGCCGCCCACGAGGCAGTCCAAGCCGGCCCCGCCCTCGAGGCGGTTGTCCAGGCTGTTGCCGATAATCAGCCAGCCGCCGTGGCTGTCGTCAGGAACCTCGAAGTCGCGTTCCGTGGCACCGAGGATCTTGATGCGGTCGGAAGGGAACGAGGTGAGGCCCGCGGCGACGCATTCAGCGGGGATTGGGGGAGGTGGTGGCGCTGCCACTCGAACCGGCGCGGAGGCTGCGGTACTGGCACGGCCAGCATTATTGGCACGAACGCCTACGGGGGAGGGAGCGAAGGCGACCAACCCCAACACAGCACCGATCGCCAGCAGCACCGGGCGCGTGTTCATCCGACTTGAGCCTCGTCTGCCGGAGGGGTGGCACTGGCGGAAGAGCGGCGTCTCAAGACGATCTTGACCATGTCGAGCATTTCCAGCGTGACGAACAGGAGGATCGCTCCGCCAGCGAACCAAATGAGCAGACTGCGGTCGAACTTTGTGACGATGAGGTTGAGTGGGGGTGGAACGACGAACCGTTCTGTGCCAATGACCTGGGACTCGTTGATCGGCAGCGCATCTTCAACGGTGTTGGCATCGCCCTGTGCCCAGAATGTTCGAGGGGAATATGCCCAAGAGTCTCTGATGACGTCCCCTGTCTTATCGCGGACGACCGAGTGGACATCAGGGTCGGACCGAATCCGCGTGACACGGTGAACGATTGGCTGAGTGTATCCGTCCCGCTTGTAGAGAATGATGTCGCCGACGGCGATCTCGTGGGCCGGTGTGGCTCTTGCCGAAACGACGTCGCCTTTACCGAATGTCGGAACCATGCTCGTGGATGTCACATCGTAAAGCCGGTAGCCAACGAATTGCATTCCCGCATATATCGCCGCGGCACAGATTACTAGCACCGCCACTACGGCGAACAGCAGATTCCAGACCAACTTGAGCCACCGCACGAATGGACTGCCGTTCGCGGAACGAGGTTCGAAGGTCTCCACGTCAATTACTGCTTCCACGTCGATCCCCTGAGCGCTAGATGCTTCGTGGTTGTCGAGAGGGTGGGAGTTGGCGCCGCTCTTTCGCGGCGCCGACTCTCTTGTGGGCTTTGAGGCTGCGGGGGTTCCCCTCGGCGGTCAATGACGAACGCTTAAGCGCCCTAGTAGGCCTCGTAGTTGACGGTGACAACGGCACCGGAAACGGTGCATGTTTCGTCTGCGGAAGGCGAGATAGAGAGCATCAGTGCGGTGATGTTCTGCCAGGCTCCGGTCAGACCGACCACCGACCCCGGGTTGTCGATTGCGTATGTGTGGCCAGCACCACAGTTGCCAGACGAGCCGCCGTTCGTGGTACTTTCGCTGGTGGTGCGGATCTGGAATCCGGCGGGGTAGAGAGGACCGGACTGGTACGCCTGAATGTCGGCAACCTTCGCGAACAAACCGTTGGCCCTCACCTCCGTGACCTGGTTCGCCAGCGCAGCAGTTACATCGCCCTGAACGTCGCGGTTGGTGATGGTGCCACTGGCGGCGGTTGTGGCTGAGCCAGTGTTGTTGGCGAAGGCGCCGCTAACCATGACGGCGCCGAAGGCGGCCAGGCTGGCAACAAGCAGAAGCATGCGCTTCTTAAGCATGAGTTTTCTCTCCTCTGTCGCGCGTCGCCGCGCGACAAACTTGCGCCGGCCGCGGCTGCGGACGACAGGTCTTTATCCGGTTGGGGAATTTCCAGGGGGTGGATAAGACTCCGACCCGGGGACGCTCCTTTCCGGGTCGCAGGAGGGAATCAGGGTTTGCCCGCGGTGCAAACGTTGGGCGGATCCTGAATGCTGTGGAAACTTGGCAGGTGCTAGACTTTCCGCAGCAAGGGCGAGTCCAATTCTCCTTGCGACCAGCCCGGTTGCGGTTCCTGCTGCGGCCGGGCCTTCTTTTGCTCGTTTTCCGGCGGGATTGCCGGTTGCCGCATCGTTACCGAAGCGTGAATAGCCCGTCAACACCTTCAATTTGTACACCTGTACGACTTCGCGGCCATCGCGACAGCGGATGACGCGAAAATGGCGGGTTAACCACACAGGTGCCGCGGAAACGCCCCGCCCGGCGGGGGAGCCTCAGATTCAGACACTGCATAATGTTGGAACTTTGTTAGAATTCCGCTCGCTGGCCAGTTAGCGAAAATTTGAGCGCTTGCTAAGTGAAATCAGAGCCCGGCGCGATCTAGCGACGGGCTTCGTCGTCGCTACGGTGACTGCCGGAGTCCGCATCCGCCGCCCGTGGCCGGCGGGGATCAAACCCGTCGCTTGGTCGCTCTGGGCTCTGGTTGGGCGTCGAGCTCGCCCGCCAGTTCGCGGAGCAACTCGAGCCGCCTGCCGTGCCATTTGCTGGCGAGGCCACTGGAACTGGGGATGACCCAGGGGACGGTTGGATTTTGGATTTGTGATTTTGGATTTTGGATTGGGGCGATGCGCTCGGGCTGTTCGCCGTAGGGGCGCGTAGCCAGTTCTTTTGCGCTCAATCCCAGGGCGTGGCGGGCGAACTGCTGGTAGATGCCACGGCCGCTGAAGACGGCGACGCGCGGCTGGTGTTCGAGCAGTTCCGCGTGCAGGCGGTGGGCGCCTTGAATGATCTCGTCGCGCGTGAGGTGCTCCGCGCGGACGGTGGGCCGGGGGCAGAGGTCCGTGAAGCCAATGCCCGCTTCGTCCATCAAAAGCGCGTCGTCCTCGGGGCCCAATCCTTCGCCCGGAGCACGGCCGACGAGCTCGCTTTCGCCCAGTTGCCGCCAGAAGGCGTTGCCGCCGCGGGCGTAGTAGTGGCCCGCCTCCGCCGAGTAGATCGCCGGATTGTAGCCGATGAACACGAGGCGCAGGCCCGGCCGAAGATAGTGCGGGAGAGACGGCGTTGCGGCTGTCATTCCGGCAGCTCGATGCGGAGGCGCGGGTCGGCGATGTGCAGGTACTCGGGCTCCGCGCCCACCGTCGCCGGACGCTTGAAGCGCAGAAAGATGGTGCGCTGCTCCGCCAGGGGGAAGGGGATCGTGCCGTTAGTCGATGGGAATGCGGCATCGGCCTCAACCCAGTCGTCGATGCCGCTGAACTCCACCGCGAAGTCGGTGACCGCCGGCAACCAGGTCTTGTTGGTGGTCACTTCGAGAATGACGTAGTAGCCATCGTCACGTTCTCCGGCGGGCCGCTGAAACGCTTCGGGGCGCTCGCTGCCAGCCCCGGCCACGCGGATGGTCTTTGCGTCGCCTTCGTACGTCTGACCAACCGCCACTCGCTGTTCGCCGTAGTAGTGGCGGAGGATGGGCTTGAGCCCGTAGGCGGCGAACATCCCTCCAACAACCACGCCCAGGACAGCGCCCCAGACAAGGCAGCCGGAACGGTTTTCGCGCGGCCTGTCGGATTCGTGCGGGATTCGGCGGCGGGTGGCGCCGGGGTCTGTGGGTTCGGGCATGTGAATGCGAGTTTAGAGGACGCGCAGCCATGAAGGCTCGAAACCACCCTTGAAGCCGGCCATGCCTGACGCGGCGATGACCGTCCGGTAGAGTAGAGTGGCTCGGCGGGGCCGGGCCCTAGCCGAGACGTTGCAGCAAGCAAGGGAGCGCTGGGTGGCCCAAATAGACAAACTACTCCAGCGGCTGGTCACTGAGTCCGATGCGGCATTCTCCTTCGATGAAATCGTTCGGATACTGCGCGCGCTCGGCTTTAGTGAGAGGATTCACGGAGGCCACCACATCTTCCGCCGTTCCGGCTTGAGAGAGATCGTTAACCTTCAGCCGCGTTCCGACGGAAGTGCCAAGTACTACCAGGTACGGCAGGTGAGACGGCTTGTCGTAAACTACCACCTGTGGAGATTCGACGATGACGAAGTATGAGATGGTCGTGTGGTGGAGCGACGAGGACCAGGCCTTCCTTGTGGAGGTCCCTGAGCTCCCCGGCTGCATGGCCGACGGGGCATCCTATGAGGACGCGGTCCGCAACGCGCAGGAAGTCATCGCCCTCTGGATAGAAACGGCACGTGAAGATGGCCGGGAGATCCCCGCGGCAAGGGGCCGGCTGCTCTACGCCTGAGCCTGCGCCAGCCGTCGCTACCGGCGCCGCGACGGGGACCAGTTTTCCGGCACGCCTCGCGAAATGGCCCGTCCACCCGCGAGCCCGCAGAGACCTTTGTGTCTTTGTGGTTTTCGTTGATACTGCGAATCGGCCGGCCGGGCACGAGAGACCGCCACGGGGCAAGGGGAAAGAGCATGAAGGTCCAGGTGAACCACGACGTTTGCGAAGGCCACGGCAAGTGCCAGGCCGCCGCGCCGGAAGTGTTTGAGTTGCGCGACGACGACCTCTCGCATGTGCTGGTGGAAAACGTGCCCGAAGCGCTGAAGGAGAAGGTGGAGCGGGCGATCCGGCTCTGCCCCCGGCAGGCGATCAGTTGGGCCCAGGACGCCTGATTACAGGTGAATGACATTTCCGCTACGCTATTGACCGACCGGTAGGACTGTTGCCGTAACTCACCCCGGAGATCTGTCATGACCGCTGTATCGGAGTCCCTGACTCTCGAAGACATAAACCTCAACGACGAAACGCTGTTCGAAAACGGGCTCGCCCACCAGGCGTTCAAAATCCTGCGCCGGGAAGACCCGGTCAGTTGGACGCCGGAGAACGAGGAAGTCGTGGGGCACTGGAACTTCGTCCGTTACGAAGACGTGCTCACCTGCTCGCGCCATCCGGAAGTGTTCAGCTCGGAAAGGGGCATCGTCCAGTTCTTCCCCGTGGACGAAACGAAGCAGACCGCCGCCGCCGCCGGCAACGGCAAGATGCTGATCACCATGGACCCGCCGCGCCACGTTAAGTTGCGGCGGCTGGTGAACAAGGGATTCACCCCCCGTGCCGTGGCCGCCATGGAGCCCCACATCCGCGAGATCACGAACACCGTCCTCGACACGATCGCGAAGAAGGGGAAGAGCGACTTCGTGATCGACGTCGCGTCGCAGATCCCGCTGGCCGTGATTTGCGGGATGATGGGCCTGGAGCAGAAGGACTGGCCGCTCATGTTCCAGCTCACGAACAAGGTGCTCGGCGCGGGCGACCCGGAGTACCAGACCGACGTGCCGGAAGACCAGCGCGGCACGAACGAAGCCGCCAACATCACCGGCAACCTCGGCACCATGCAGATGTTCGGCTTCTTCGCCCAGGTCCTCCAGGAACGCCGCGCCAACCGCAAGGACGACCTCATCAGCATCCTCTGCGAATCCGAACTCGATGGCGAAGCGTTGAGCGATGAGGACATCCTCTGGTTCTGTTTCCTCCTCATCCT
Source organism: Anaerolinea sp. (assembly GCA_013822275.1). GTDB lineage: Bacteria > Chloroflexota > Dehalococcoidia > Tepidiformales > Tepidiformaceae > PNKC01. The sequence goes on from PNKC01000021.1 coordinate 24,459, forward strand.
TGCCGGCAACGAGACCACCCGGAACGCTATGTCGGGCGGGCTCCTCGCCTTCTTCGACAACCCCGGCGAAAGGCGGCGGCTGATGGCTGACATGTCGCTCATCGACTCCGCCGTCGAGGAGATCGTCCGCTACGTGAGCCCCGTGATGCACATGGCCCGCATCGCGCTTTCGGACTTCGAAGTCGGCGGCCAGCTGATCAAGAAGGGTGAGCGAGTTGTGATGTGGTATCCCTCGGTCAACCGCGACGAGAAGGTCTTCCCCGATGGCGATGTCTTCAACATCACGCGCAGCCCAAACGACCACCTGGCGTTCGGCATCGGCGAGCACTTCTGCCTCGGCGCCGGGTTCGCGCGGCTGGAGCTGAAGATCCTCTTCCAGGAGCTGTTCCGCCGCTTCCCGGATATCCAGCCGGACGGTCCCGCCGAGCGGCTGCGGTCCACCTTCATCGGTGGGATCAAGCACCTCCCGGTGAAATTCACGCCGGAGGCGTAGAGCGGCCGCTGGTCGGGCGGCGAAGGCCAGGCCGGGCGCGACGTTACCTGGTGCGCAGGACCGGCGGTTGGCCCGGCCGATACGGCCCTGGGGCCGGTGAATCCGGCGGTTATGGAAAGATTTTACAGAAGGATTGCACAAATCGGGGCGTTCCCCACTCTAACGATTCTCTAACAGTTCCTACCTTGGGTAGAGCCCCCAGGATTGGAACGCCATCTGAACCGGTTTGCTTTTCTCAGCGGCGCGATTCTCGGCTTCGTTGCCCTGGTTCCCGCCGTCTTCTCCGCCGCCAACGCCTCCGCCCTCACCAATTGCGCGGCCGGCGAGCCGAGCATCGACGCCGAAGAGGCGAACTTCCTCGCGGCTATCAACGCTTACCGCACCCAGAACGGGGCGGCGGCGCTCACCGTCTCTCCTGACCTCAGCCGTTCAGCGGCCTGGATGGTGACAGACATGGGCGCGAAGGGCTACTTCGGGCACACGGACTCGCTTGGTCGCAGCCCCTGGACGCGCATGGCCGATTGCGGCTACGGTGCGGCCGGCGGCGAGAACCTGGCAGCGGGTACGAACCGCAACACGGCGGCATCCGCCTTCGAACTCTTCCGAAACTCCCCCAGCCACAACGAAAACATGCTCGTCGCGGAATACCGCCAGATCGGGATCGCCCGCGTGTTCGTGGAAGGCTCGAAGTACGGTTGGTACTGGGCGACGAACTTCGGGTACGGGACAACCCCGCCGCCACCGCCGCCACCGCCGCCACCGCCGCCGCCGCCACCGCCACCCGCACCCGCACCCGCACCCGCGCCCGCTTCCGTGGCGGTCCAACGCCAGGCGGCGCCCACGCTCCAGCCCGTTGCTCCGCCAACGGCTGAAGCTGAACCAGAACCCGAGCCGGTTCCTGCTGTTGTCCCCACCGTGGACATTGAAGCCACCGTGGCGGGCCTGCGGGCCGTCGCCGCCCGCTACCAGCAGTCCGTGACGGCTATAGGCCGAGGCCTCGCAGTGTTCCGTGCGAGCCCGTCAGCCAACCAGCGCGTCGCGCCGGGCTGGGCACAGCCCGCCCGCCGGGCGCTGTTCGGCGCGGCTGGGCGGTGGTCACCACTCGGTCGGCGCGTGGTGGCGAGCGCACCGCCCGAAGAGTAGCCCGGCCTTCAGCGCCCTCACGCATGGGTGCGATCAGGAGTTCCCGCCAGCCTGCCAACTGGAGACTCGCTCGGCCTGCAGCGTGACCAGAGGGCGCTCCTCAAGCACCATCGCAGCGTATTGCGGGTAGCGCGCCCGCAGCGCCGCCAGGGCACCCGGGTGGGCGCCGCCGGCCGGCTGCACACTCGCGATGGCATCGATCCGCAGCCATGCGAGCCGGCTCCAGTCCTCGGAGTACCGGTCCACCAGCAGCGTGACGCGCGCATCGCGACGGATGTTCCGCAGGCGCGCCAGGTCCAGCGTCTCCCGCTTGGGCTTCTCATCCACGGCGATCACGATCAAGCCTTCGTACAGGGCGTAGCAGACAGGTACGAGGTGGGGCCTCCCGGACGGGCCGACCGTGCCCAGGTGGCCCACGCGGCACTCTTCGAGCAGCGCGGCGTGCGAGGGTTCAATCAGCAAGGGGCCCCTGCCTTCGCATGGGCGGCGTTCGCCGGGTACACCACGTCTGGGTAAAGTGGGGCCATGACCCGGACCGTCCTTGCGGCAGATTTTGGCGGGACGCACCTTCGCGCTGCGCTTGTTTCCGAAGGTGGCGAGGTGCTCCTCCGGCGCGAGCATCACACCCCGACCGAGGCCACCCGCGAAAGCATTGTTGCCGACATTGTGCACCTGCTCGCGAACGTCGCCCAGGTAGCGGAGCCATACCCCGAGGCGGCCTGCGTGGCCACCGCGGGACTGATCGATGCCGCGCAGGGCAAAGTCATCCTCGCGCCGAACATCCCGGGCTTCCGCAACCTCGTCCTCACTACCCCCATCTCCGAACAGCTGGGCATCCCCGCCTACATCGAAAACGATGCCAGCGCCGCCGCCCTCGGAGAGTTCCGCTTCGGCGCCGGCCGGGGCACGCGCCACCTCCTCCACGCGACGATCGGCACGGGCATCGGCGGCGGCATCGTCATCGATGGCAAGCTCTACCGCGGCGCGCAGGGGCTCGCCGGCGAAATCGGCCACATCATCCTGGACCCATCGGGCCCGCGCTGTAACTGCGGCTCACGAGGCTGCCTGGAAGCGCTGGTCAGCGGCGTGGCGTTCGCGGAGCGTGCCCGGCGGCTCGTGGAATCCGGAAAGTCGCCCGCCCTGCGCGAACTGGCCGGAGACCGCGAGCCCACGGGGGTGGACCTGTTCAACGCGGCGAAGGCCGGGGATCAGCTGTGCGAGGCGGAGATCCGCAACGGCGGCCACATCCTCGGGCTCGGCCTCGGGAGCCTCGTGAATGTCCTCAACCCTGACCGCGTCACGATCAGTGGCGGCCTGCTCGCCATGGGCGAGATGTTCCTTGGTCCAATGCGGGAAGCGATGTACTCGCTCGCCTACGGCCCCGCGGCGGGGACGCTCGTCCGCCTCAGCACCCTCGGCGACGACGCCGGTCTGCTCGGGGCGGCGGCCGTCGCGCTCGAGTACCTCGAGGCGCGCTGACCCTACCGCAGCAGCAGCGCCGACTGCGCAAACTCCCCGAGCAGCGCCTCAACGTCGTCCATCGCAGGCTCAGCCGCCCCCGCGAAGTCCCTTGCCACCAGCCGCCGAAAGCCGCGCAGAAGAGCCTCACGGTCCCGCGTCCCATCCACCAGTATCAGCAGCCTCAGGCTGACCTCATCGACTCCCACGAGGTCCAGCCTGGCGTTTGGGACGGTGAGTTCCCCCCGGCGGGCGGCAAGGCGCGCCGAGGCAGCCGCGAACGGCCTCTCCGAAACTTCGACGGTGAAAACGTCCGGGCTGGCGCTCAGACTTATCAACTCCCCCGTCCGGCTGAGCGACGTGAGGACGTTTGCGGCCAGGATTTCGGCGTGGTGCGCGGCATCAGCAGAGGAGACACCGCAGGCGTGGAGCGAGCGCCTCAACAGCTCGGGGAACGGCATAGCGAGCGGGTACTCTTGGCCGAGAATAGTCATCGCCGCTTTGGTCACGGGGTGGTTCGTGGAGAGCGACTCGCCCGTCTCCCGCCGGAACGTCACCACGCCCTCGGGCTGGCCGGCTTTCGCTTCGACATCGACAGGCCGTGCAGGCGACGTGAGCCACAGGGCGTCAAAGGTGCTCGGAGACGGCTTCACCTCCCGGTTGATCGGCGCGTCGTCGTGGCAGACGAGCGCCCGCCGGAAGTACCGGCAGACGAAGAGGTCCTTGTAGTCTTCGACGTCGTCGAAGCTCTTCGCCTTTTCCGCGATGACCGCCCGGAGGGCTGGCGGCAGATGCGTGAGCACCTCGGCGTTGAACTCCACGTCGCTCAGGTACTCAAGGCCATGGCGCCTGATGTCGCGCGCGAACTCGCTGAAGTAGAAGGCTTCGTTCACCTCTCCCAACTCGTCATGCAGGATGGCGGGGCCTGCACGCTCGCCCATCTCCGGCGCGTAGGCGCGCATCAACGCGGCCAGCGGCGTCCCCGGCAACAGGTTCGCGTTCAGCAGTTGGGCGAGCGTGACCGCCTCGCGGACGCGTTCAACGGGGTCCGCTACGTCTCGCGTGTGCAGACGGAGCATGTCGCGTACGTACTGTTTGAACAGGTGGCCCGGCATGGCGTTGAAGCTGATGTAGGCAATGCCGCCCGGCTTCAGCGCGCTCTTGCAGAGGGCCAGCAGGCTCTCTCGCACGCTGGGCGGCACCCACGAATAGATGCCGTGCGCCACGATGTAGTCGAACTGGTCAAGCTCCGCTCCCGCCTGAGTGATGTCCAGGTGCTCGATGCGGACGTTGGACAGTCCCGACTCCACGATCGCCCGCTGCCCGGCTGCCACCTGCCGCTCCGCATAGTCGATTCCAACGAATTCGCTGCCAGGGAGCGACTCGGCCATGGGCACGAGGGTTTCGCCCGCCGCGCAGCCAATTTCGAGCACGCGGCAGTTGTCCGGGGACGCCGGCTTCAGGCTGTGGAGGATCGCCATCGCCGCCAGCTTGTCCGGGTGGACGAAGCGCTGGGCAGCGCCGTCGTAGGGGACTTCGTCGTAGGGGGTCGTCATCGTCCGCCTAGACTGCGGCACGTGGTGCCTCAGGCGCAAAGGCTCCGCCACACTCCTGACATCATGGTGGCAGGAGGACTACACTGGCGGCTGCCGCTCCTGACAGAATGGTGTCAGGAGCCATGGGCTACGGTGGTTCTCGCCTGCCCGCGGGGTGGAGCTCACACCAATCTGGAGACACTCCCAATGAACGTCGGAACCTTCCTCCTCAACATCACCAGTGAAGACCCCAACCGGCTGCAGAAGTTCTACTCGGAGGTCGTTGGCCTTCCCGCGCAGCCTGACATGGGCGAAGGCGCCCTGAAGGCGGGCGGGGCCGTGATCAACTTCGACAACCACAGCGAAGTGCGGGGGCCCGCCAAAGAGCCGCAGCGCTACCTGATCGACTTCATGATCGACGACCTGGCGGCGGAGCAGGCCCGCCTCGAAGCGCAGGGCGTGAAGTTCATCCGCACCGCGGGCAGGGAGCCCTGGGGTGGCATCATCTCCACCTTCCTCGACCCCGACGGCAACTATTGCCAGCTCATCCAGTACAAGCCCGAGTAGCACGGACCCGTGCGACGCGCCGACCGCCTCTTTCAGATCATCCAACTGCTCAGGCGGCGGCACGTCGTAACGGCGGCCTACCTCGCGCGCGAACTCGAAGTCTCGGAACGCACGGTCTACCGCGATATCCGCGACCTGGTGGGCACCGGCGTCCCGATCGATGGCGAGGCCGGGGTTGGCTACACCCTCCGCCGCGGCTTCGACCTCCCGCCGTTGATGTTCACGGGGGACGAACTGCAGGCGATGGTCCTGGGCGCCCGCGTCGTTTCGAGCTGGGGCGATGCAAGCCTCGCGCGTGCCGCCGCGGACGCCCTCGCCCGCGTCGAGGCGGCGCTGCCCGACCGCCTCAAGGTTCTGTTGGAGCAAACGCCGCTCTACGCTCCCGGCTTCCACGTCCCCACCGCTACGATCGCCTCGCTCACGCCCCTGCGCACGGCGATGGAGGACCGCCGCCTGGTGTGGATGCGCTACACGGACGAAGCCGGCGCGGAAACAGAACGCACTATCAGGCCGCTTGGCCTCTTCTTCTGGGGCTACCGCTGGTCGGTCACGGCCTGGTGCGAACTTCGAAACGATTTCCGCAGCTTCCGCCTCGACCGCATCCGGGAGATGACCGTACGAGAGGATCACTTCGTCCCGCTCCCCGGCCAAACTCTCGAAGACTACTTCCTGCAGCAGGAGCAGCAACAAGGAGCGCCGCTCCTCAGCTGCCCCTGCACAGCCGCGATTGACTGCGCGGCGAGACCAGCCCGATTTGCCACGCGGCCAGACTTGTAGTATTACAGCCGCGACCCTTCCTGGTTGCGGAGCTGGGAGCTTGCCGTGGCGGCGTCGGAAAGCGCCAATTGCCCGTCCTGTGGGACAGCGATCCCGGCCGGAGCGGAGCTTTGTCCCCGGTGCGGCGCGGCCATTGCCGGACAAGTATCACCGGGCGAAGCGCCCGCCGGGCGTCAGCGGTCCCGGAAACCCACCTGGTTGGTGCTCGCCGGGGTCGCGCTGGTTGGCCTGGCCGTCGCCGCGGCCCTGCTACTGGCCGGTGGGGACGAACCCGCCCCCGCCGATAAAACGGGAGACGGGCCTGTCTCCGGCGCGCGCCTTCTTGAAGCGGCCGACCTTCCCGGTGGGCCGTGGCAGGTGACCACTGACGCCACCCTGGCGAAAGCCGGCGGTATTTCCGGCTTCCCTTCCTCGGCCGTGCCCCCTTCCGAAGAGTGCGCGATGGTTCACAACTTCGAAGGCGAACTCGCCCGCCTCGATGCCAGCTTCAGCAGCGGCGCTTCACGCGTTGTCCAGCGAGAGGGTGCTCCCGGCCAGTCGCCCGCGACCGTCACCCATACGCTCCTCGTGTTCAGCGATTCAGTGGACCTGGACCCGGTGCTTGGGGGCGTGGCGGCCGCGCTCAATGGCCCCGGGTTCGGGCCATGCCTCGAACAGGGCGCCGGAGCGGCCGGGCTTGAGGCGACCGTGAGCCCGGTTTCCGCCCTTGTCCCGCCGCCCAATGGCGGAGCGGCCGCCGGACTGCGCCTCGCGAAACGGGCGGCGCCGGGTGAGGCCCCGCTGATTCTTCAGCTGTTCTACTGGAGGACAGGGCAGACGCTCACCGTGGTCTCCATAGTTGGCCCCGAATCTGTCGTCACGCGGGACCTGGTCACCGAGGCCGTAGCTGCCGCGCAACGCGCGTTCGAAAGGCGGTCGCCATGACTTCGGCCGGACTCCCAGGGCGCGCGTGGCTTCGGGTGGCGCTGTTTGCGGCCGTGGTCGCAAGTGTGCTGTTTGCCTCGATTAGCGCGCAGGCTGTGGGGACGCTGGTCCTCTCCCCTTCGTCCGGGGACGCCCCAACGGTCACGGGCATCCTTTTTGGCGACGGCTGGTGCACTGAAAACGCCGGTGTGGCTGTCGCGGGCACGGGCGTGAGCGGTTCAGCCGAAGTTGGCCGCGCGGGCGGACTTACTGGCCGGTTCGTCGTCACGGGCAGCCCGGGGCAGACGGTCTTCGTAATCGTCACGGCATCCTGCCGTGGCGGAGACGAGGTTGTGCGCGCTCCGTTCACGTTCAACGCTGCCAGCCCCACGCCCACACCCACGCCGGCACAACTGCCAACGCCCACATCGACACCAACGCCGACGGCCACCCGGCCACCAACGGCCACTGCCACGCCAACGTCAACCCCGACATCGACGCCAACCGCCACGCCAACGCTGACGCCCACGCCGACTCCGGCCAGTCTACCTCAACCAACACCCACGCCGACGCCGGCCAGCTTGCTTCAACCAACGCTCACGCCCACTCCGGCCGCCGTCCCCACACCAACGCCAGCGCCCGCCCCAGCCCTCGCCGCAACGGAGGGAGTTGTAGTCGTCCTCGGTTGCGTCCCGAAGGCCGGCTCCGTGCAGGTGAAGATGCTGGATTCCGGGGCCTCGGGGCTCACAGGCGGTGCTGGCTTCATGCTTCCGGCGGTTCAGGTCCCGGGCTCGCCACAACTGTTCATGTTCGGGCTGCCGTCAGGCGTCCCGACTGGCATCACCTACGAACTCATGACGGAGGTCCTGGACCCGGCCTGTTCGCCCGCCGCTACTGGCTCCGCCAAGCTCTGGAAGCCGGAAACGGGGAAGCCGCCCGCGCTGTGGTCGATAAGCGGGAGCACGAAGCTCGAAGCCGCCAGCCCCGGCGAATACATCCCGAAGGGCGGGTTCGGGTCATGGGTGACCGAGCTTGACTTTGGAGGGCCGCTTTCGACCCACAAGCACTACTTCCAGGTGCATTCCAACGTCCCCGGGGCCAACGGTGGTCAGTGGCAGGTGTCGCTGTTCCCGTTCACTTCGGAAACGCCGCTCGAACCTGAAAAGGTTGGCGGCCTTCTCTACGCCGAGAACGTCCTCTGCTCCCTGGACCTGTGCCAGTTCCTCATCGATTTCGGAAAGTTCGTACCCCCTACACCTCCCTTGACTGCGAAGAGCTGGTACCAGGCGGCGCAGCCGGGGAGCGTGGTGATGGGTGCGTTGAAGCAGCTCGCCGGGGCCGGGAGTGGAGGGTCTTCTGGGGCCGGAACGTCAGGCGGTGGCGTTGTCACCCAGGGGAAAGTAGCTTTCTCGTCATCCGGGTTGGTCAAAGCGCCCCCGGGCGGCGGACTCCTGGGGCCGCGCAGCTACTACTTCAGGCTGATCCCCACCAACGACGGGATGCCCGTTGGCGGCCCATCGAACACCGTCCGCCTGCATTGGACCGCCCTGGGCAGCGACCCGTTCGACGTGAAAATCCCTGTGGATTGCACGAAGGTCCCCAACGATCCCTCGTGCCCAAAGCCGGTGCCGAAGACCTACGAGATCGAAATCGTCTCCTACCACGCGTTCATCCAGCCGAAGGATGCTTACCTCGGCTGCTACGTCGTGACTCAGACGACCAAGCTGCCCGCCGGCAGTTTTTTCCAGACTTACGAGGCCGGCGACCTCTTCTGCGAACCGGATGAGGAGCCGGGGTTCCTGGATGCGATCGTTTCGTGGGTGGTGGATGCGGTGAACTGGGTTTCGGAGGCCTACAACGACCTCAAGTCAGAGGTCGTCAGCCTCGTTGCTTCCCTCGTCCCCTCGCCCCCCAATCCCTGCGACAAGGCCTGCCTGGCAACGGTGCTGGATGGACTGCTTATCGCGGCCGGAATCCCTCCGAGCATCCCCAACTTCGACCAACTGATGAACGAGGGGCTTGACTACCTTGCGACCCAGGCGGTTGAGCAGGCCGGTGTCCCTGGATCCCTCCAGGACCTGGCTAAGGAGGAGTTCAAGAAGGGCATGAAGGCTGGCCTGATCGAAATGCAGAAGTCGCTCGCCGATTCCGTAGGCTATGTTCCGGACGGCGTCCCCGTGAAGCCGCACCCCCTCAGCGAGCTGCAGCCGCCAGCACTCGCGGTCAAAGTCACTCGTCTCGCGGGGTCAGCATCTGCCTGCGATGGAAATCTCTGGGTCCGGATCCTTGTCTCCAACGACTCGGCTGTCGCGAAAGCAACCCTGACAAAGATCAAGTACGGCATGAAGTTCAGCGCAAACACGCTCTACGAAGACGTCCATCTGCCGCTTCCCAAACTGCTGCCGGGACAGTCGCAGCTCATTCCCATGACTCTCAGACCGGTGCTTCACTACAGCCCGGTGTGGGGCAGCTACAGCACCTACCAGACCTACGGCGCAGCGAGCCAGGGCTGGTGGAACCTCTACGACGGCGGCACCGCCAACATCACCGCGAATGGCCCGGCCTGCGCCAAGGGGGACAGCCTCTCCGTCGCCGCCCAGGGCGCTTACCCATAGCAAAGCGGCGGCCGCATACCCTCGTGCCTCGTGCCTCGTGCCTCGTGCCTCGTGCCTCGATCCGCTAGGGTAGACTGGTGTCCCGGCTCGGAGAGGTGACCCGTGTCTGATGCCCTCATCCTCGATGCGACCCGCACCCCCTGGGGGAAGTTCGGCGGCGGTCTGCGCGATTACGCAGCCCACGAACTCGCGGCGATGCTCATCCGCACGCTTGTAGACCGCAACCACATCGAACCCGGCAGCATCGACAACGTGATCCTCGGCCAGGTGTTGCAGGCGGGCGCGGGGCAGTTGCCCAGCCGCCAGGCCCTCATCCAGGGCGGCCTCCCGGAGACGACGCCGAGCATGCTCGTCAACAAGGTCTGTGCGAGCGGGATGCGCGCCGTCACGCTCGCTTCGCAGCTCATCCGCGCTGGCGACAACGACCTCGTCCTCGCGGGCGGCATGGAATCCATGTCCAATGCCCCTTACTACGACAAAGACACGCGCTGGGGCGCCCGCATGGGCAACAAGACGCTTATCGACGGCATGGTCCATGACGGGCTCTGGTGCGCCTTCGAAAACCGCCACATGGCCAACCAGGGCGACGACATGGCCGCCAACCGCGAGATCTCCCGCGAGGAGATGGACGAGTGGTCCGTCATGAGCCAGAAGCGCTGGGGCCTGGCCTTCGACCGCGGCTACTTCGACCGCGAAGTCACCGCCGTGCCGAACAAGCGCGACACCAACCACATCATCCTCGCCCGCGATGAGAGCCCGCGCCCCAATTCAACGGTCGAGCGGCTCGGGCGCATCGCGCCGGTCTGGGGGACGAAGGCGATCACCGCCGGCAACGCCCCAGGCGTGAATGACGGCGCGGCGGTGCTCGTGGTCGCCTCGGAGGAACGTGCCGCCACGATGAACGCGAAGCCGATCGCCCGCATCGTCGCTCACGGCGAAATCGCCACCAAGCCGCGCGAGTTCCCCGTGGCCTCTGCCTGGGCCATCCAGAGGGCGCTCAAGAAGGCAAACGTCAGCCTGGACGAAGTGGACGTGATCGAAGTGAACGAGGCGTTCGCGGCGGTCCCGCTGATTTGCGGCCAGGAACTCCGCTGGGACCCGGCGAAAGTGAACCGCCACGGCGGCTCGGTCGCCATGGGCCACCCGATCGGCGCCAGCGGCGCGCGCCTGGTGCTCACCGCCGCCTACCAGCTCCAGGAGATGGGCGGCCGCTACGCCGTCGCCGCCATCTGCTCAGGAACCGGCCAGGGCGACGCGATCCTGCTGGAGCGGGTTTAGGGGCGAGCGGCAGCGCGCCGGGCGCCTTACCGCGCCACCCACTCCGTCCCCTCGGGACCGTCCTTCAACTCAATCCCCAGCGCCGTTAGCCCGTTTCGCACCCGGTCGGCGAGGTCCCACTGCTTGTTCGCGCGGTATTCGCGGCGCATCTCGATCAGCGTTTCGATGGCGTCGCGGGCATCCGGCGCTTCCGCGGGCAGGCCGGACTGGCCGCGGATCTCGACGATGAGCGCGATGAACGGTGCACGGTCGGTCGGTGCTTTGTCCGGCGCTTCCAGCGTCAGCCCCAGCACCCCGGCCAGCTCCCTCAGCGCCTCCTGGGCCTCGATGATGTCCCGTCCGCGGTCTCGCGCGCGGTTGATTTCGCGTGAGAGGTCGAACAGCGCCGCCAGCGCCTGGGGCGTATTGAGGTCGTCTTCCATTGCCGCGATGAACCGGTCGACCGTTGGCACCGGGTCCACGGCCGGGGTGAACATCTGTGGCGGCTGGCTGGCAGAGGCCGCTGTCCGCAGCCGGTCCGCGCCGGCCTTCGCCGCCACGAGCGCGTCATCCGTGTAGGTCACCGGGCTGCGGTAGTGGCTGTTGATGACGAACAGGCGCAAGGCGTCTGACCCGTAGCTGTCCAGCGCCTCCTGGATCGTTACCAGGTTGCCGAGCGACTTCGACATCTTCTCTTCGCCAAGTTGCAGCAGTGCGTTGTGCATCCAGATGCGGGCGAACGGCGGCTTTCCGGTGTATGCCTCGGTCTGGGCGATTTCGTTCGTGTGGTGCGGGAAGATGAGGTCCGCGCCACCGCCGTGGATATCGATCTGCTCGCCCAGCTCCTTTAGCGCCATCGCCGAGCACTCGATGTGCCAGCCGGGCCGGCCCGGTCCCCAGGGGCTCTCCCAACTCGGCTCGCCGGGCTTCGCTGCCTTCCAGAGGGCGAAGTCCAGCGGGTCTTCCTTCAGTTCCGTCGGGTCAATCCGGGCACCGCTCAGGAGGTCGTCCACGTCCCGCTTGGAGAGCTTGCCGTAGTCGGCGTACTTGCGGACGCGGTAGTAGACATCGCCGCCCGACGGGTACGCGAAGCCCTTTTCGATGAGCGTGCCGATGAAATCGATGATCAGGGGCACCGTCTCTGTCACGCGCGGGTAGGCGTGGGCGGGCAGGACGTTCATCGCTTCCATCTGGCGCAGGTAGGTGGCGATATTCTGTTCGGCCAGTTCGGCCATGCTCACGCCCAGCCGCTGAGAACGGTCGATCAGCTTGTCATCGATGTCCGTGAAGTTCTCGATGTGGCGCACCGGGATCTCGCGCCAGTCCAGGTAGCGTCGCAGCACGTCAAAGACGATCGCCTTGAGGGCGTGGCCAACGTGGCTTTCGCTGTAGGGTGTCACACCGCAGACGTACATCCGCACCACGCCGTCTTCGGCCAGCGGCACAAGTTCCTTCTTCTCGTTCGAAAGCGTATCGGTCAGTTTCATGGCGAAGAGACTCCCGGGCGCGCAGCCCGAATCATGCTAGAGGGAAGGAGGACAAGGGAGAACGCGCAAGACGGCGACCCACGCCCGCTCAGGAGCGAGGCATCGCCGGGGTACAGTCGCAGGGGCGGTGGAACGCGTGCATCGTCTGAAGAGAGTACCACGGGGCATGGGAGGTGCGGCGCGTTCTACCTTTCGGCGTAGACGGAGTTGATGAACCCTCGATGCTTGCGGACCAACTCTAGCAATGTGGCGAACCTTGCCAGTTGTTCCCTGGAGAGCTCGCCCGCGGCCGCCCACTCGGACAACTCGCGGAGACGCGGCTCGATCACGCCGGCCCATTCGAGGTGGAACACTTCGCGTTCCACCGAGTCCATCGCAGCCCAGCGGCGTTCCACCTGTCCGAGACCTTCCCACTCCTCCAAGAGGTAGGTGAGACGGTCGTCGATGGCCTGAGGCGAGCGGGTTATTGCCATGGCCACCCCTATTTCCGCTTCCGGTAGAAGGCCTCGTCTCGCTTGTCTTCCTTTGCCTTTGAACGCGAAAACCAGGGCCGGAACAGCTTCCATCCGCCGGCCCGAAGCGGCGCGTAGACCAGTCCCAGCGCCAGCCCGGCGACCAGCCCAAACACGTCCCCGCGCGTTACGCCCGTAATCAGCAGGGCGACGGCTATCAGCTCGACAAAGACGAAAACCAGCCAGTCCCGCCGCGGCACGCGGCGGTACCACGCCAGGTTCGCTACCGGCGCGGGCTCAGGTTTTCGTGCGGGCACCGGCGTCCTCGGCGTGGTGGTTTTCGTGGAGCAGGCCAAGGTGCTCTTCCACGTGCTCCACAAGCTCATGCAGTTCCTGCACCTTGCGGTCCAGGTCGTTCAACCGCTCCCACTCGGGGTCCGGCAGCCGCTGGATGGATGCGTTTGAATCGTCATGGAAGGCGACGATGTGTCCTGGCACGCCAACGACCGTGGCATTGGCGGGGACGTTCGTGACAACCACGGAGCCGGCGCCGATGCGCGCGTTCTCGCCGACTTCGATCGCGCCAATGACTTTCGCCCCCGCGCCGACGACAACGCGGTCGCGCAGCGTCGGGTGACGCTTCACCCGGCGGGTGCTGGTACCTCCGAGCGTGACGCCCTGGTACAGCATCACATCGGCGCCGATTTCGGCCGTCTCGCCGATGACGACGCCCATGCCGTGGTCGATGAAGAAGCGGGGGCCGATCGTCGCGCCGGGGTGGATTTCGATCCCGGTCACGAACCGGGCGACGTGCATAATCCCGCGTGGCACCAGCGGGACCCCTCGGCGGTGCATCGCGTTTGCCAGCCGGTGCGCCAGGCGAGCGTGGAAGCCCGGATAAAAGAGGACGACCTCCGCTGCACTCCGCGCGGCCGGGTCGCGTTCCAGCGTTGCCTGGATATCGTCTCGAACTTCGCGCAGCAGTCCCATGCGTCTCACCTTACGTGACCGCGCGGCAATCCACCATGCGGGCGTTCGCTGCCCGGAGCATATTGTGAAGTAACTCACTCAACATTGTTGTAATCCCCCGGGAGGTACGCTACAGTGTTAGTTGCATGGTGCTACTCACAGCGCCGAAGGAGATCCCACAATGTATACAGAACTGCTCGCCCGGGCCCAAGTCGCCAGCATCCAGCAGGAAGTTGAGGCCCAGCGCTGGGCCCGCGAATGGCGCGCCCTGGGTCGCTCGCCCAGGGGCGTACGAAACCACGCTTGCCAACGCCCGGCGGATATCGCCCGCCCGAAAGCCGGTTTGCCCGAAGGCCGCTAGAATCCACCCCACAACCTGCCTGGGAGGGGATTCATGACGCTTGCTGGACGCGTGGCACTGGTAACCGGAGGCGGCCGCGGCATCGGCCGCGCCATCTCCTTGGCCCTTGCCGAGGACGGCGCGGCCGTTGCCATCAACTACCGCCGCGACGAGGACGCCGCGAAGGAGACGGCCGCCGCAATCCAGGCCGCGGGCGGCAAGGCGCGCATCTACTCGGCTTCCGTCGAAGACATTGACGCGGACCGCGCGATGGTCGACGCCGTGCTCGCGGACTTCGGCAAGATCGACATCCTCGTCAACAACGCCGGTATCGCCAGCCGCGGCAACAGCGTCCACGACACGGATCCGGCGGAGATGGAACGGGTCATCCGCACCCACGCCTTCGGCGCCTTCTACGTCTCCAGGTTCGTGCTCCCGAGCATGCGGCAGCAAGAACGCGGTGACATCATCTTCATCTCCTCCGTCGCGACCAAGAGCATGGCCGGCAACGGTAGCCCCTACAACATGGGCAAAGCGGCGATGGAGGCGCTCGCGCTCACACTCTACAAGGAGGAGCGGCAGTACGGGATCCACGTCAACATCGTCGCCCCCGGCCTTGTCGAGACCGACATGGGCGTCCGCCTGGCGAAAGCCACCCAGGGCATCAAGGACATCCGCGAACTCGACAAGACGATGCCCTACGGCCACGTCTGCCAGCCAAGCGACATCTCAGATGTCGTCCGCTACCTCGTCTCGGACCGTGCCGGCTACCTCACCGGCCAGAAGATCAACGTCGATGGCGGCGGCAACATCTGGAGCTGAGACGTTGATGACAGAAGCGGCCCGCGCCCTGAATCAGAGCCGCGACCGTAAGAGAGCGGTCGTTTGCTCATGCACGCTGCCTCGTCGGACCCGGTTGGTCCCATGACCACCGTCCCGCCTGGCGTGATGCAGCAGATGCAGGAGGTCGGCCGCGACCTCTATCAACTCGCGCTCGTCACCAGCCACGGCGGAAACCTGAGCATGCGTGTCGGCCTGGACATGTGGATAACGGGCACCGGCACCATGCTCGGCCGCCTGAAGGAGCGTCACATCAGTCTGGTGGGGCCGAGCGGCCTGCACGAAGGCCCTCCTCCAAGCAGCGACACCGTCCTCCACTCCACCATCTACGCCGTCACCGGCGCGGGAGCCGTCGCCCATGCCCACCCGCGTCACGCCATCGCCCTCTCCTTCGACACGGACCTCTTCGTCCCCGGCGACCTTGAGGGACAGCTCCACCTGCAGGACGTGCCGGTAGTTGAAGCAGGCCCGCGCCAGGTCGAACAGATCGCCAACGCGCTCCAAAGCCGGCTCATCGTCATCCTGCGCGGCCACGGCGCCTACGCCCGCGGCCAGAACCTCTGGGAAGCGCTCCACTGGGTCACCGCCCTCGAAGAAAGCGCGCACATCGCCTGGCTGCGGGGCCAGCGAGGGTAGGCGCCTACGGCTCCCGCCTCAGCCCACTCCCGCCACTTCCAGGGTGCGGAACGTCTCGTCGCTCCCCAGGCGGCTGGAGGCGTCCAGGATCTCAAGCCCCACGAGCCTTCCGTCACGGTCGAAATCAGCGGCTATGCCTTCCGCAAGGTGCTTCGTGGTGACCGTGGTCTCGGCGAAAATGATGCTCAGCGCATCCACTTCCTTGTCATAGCTGATCTTCATGGTTGCCCCTAGAAGTAGTAGGTGTAGACCGTTACCACAACGATCTCGTCCGGTTCGTCGACGAATACCGGCCGAACCTGCTTCGTCGTGTAGTGTTTTTCGTTCCACTCTCCGTTGAATGGGAAGTCTGCGCGGCACTCCATTCGCCCTCGCGCGGCAGGGATCCAGGTGCCGTTGCGGATAGCGTACACCACCTCATCCTCGGTGAAGCCTCGCGATGCGAATACCCTGTGGCATGCCGGGAAAGCCGGATCACCTTCACTCCCGCCGCCCGAACCGCAGCGTCGCAATCTCCCACGGGCGCATTCCGAACGCCCAGCGCTCGTCTCCGCGCGCCACCGGGCCAACCGGCTGCTCCATCAGGTCGCTGAGCCCCGCGTCCTCAGTTGCGGCTGGCACGAACACTCGGGCCGTCCCCGGGTACGCTCCTGAACAGTAGACGCGGATCAATGGCGCACCGTCCACTTCGCTCCGCAGGAAGGCCGAAGGCACCACAGAGCGGCTTGCGAAGGTGGCCAACGGCAGGCTTGCCCCCGCGGACCCTTCGTGTCCGTTCGTCGCCCAGGCGATTGGCGGGTAGGCGAACGCGTGCGCCAGCGGCTGCACACTGGCGCTGCGCCAGCCCCCTCGATACGAGGTGAGGCTATATTCGAACTCGTGCGTCCCCGGCATCTGGCTGTCGGGGGTGGCGATGGTCGGCCCAGCGCCGCCGCGGCGCGAAACCAGGTCTGGCCGGCTGAGCCAGCCCACGCAGCGCAGCAGCGTGAGCGCATACGCCTGCTTCCCGTCCCGGTTCGTGACGACTTCGCCTTCCTGCAATCCCTTGTTGAAGACGGCAACCCCCGCGCCGTCCGCTTCGAAGGCGGCGAACGTCTTCTGCGGGAAAGTGGTCGGCGGCTGCTCGTCGCTCACGCCGTTCCAGGAGGCTGGGGCGACGCTCCGCTCGGCGACGTGGAACTGGTTCTCCGTGATCGCCGTCGCCACGGTGAAGGGCAGCGGGAAGAGCACGCGCAGGCGGTGGTCCTCGACGGTGTTGTCGACGGTCACGCGGAAGTCGATGCGCGGCACTCCCGCGTACAGAGTCGCCGTCGTGACGATTGGCACGAGCGCGCGACGCTTCGCCACGCGTTTTGTCCGCTTCGCGTTCAGGCCCAGCGGTAGCTCAAGCAGCGTCAGGTAGCGGATGGACGCCGAAACGGCGTCACTGGTGACGGATACGACCTCACTCGCCATGGGCGTGAGGATGGCGTCCGGCAGGATGTCCGCGTTGTACTCGTCGCCCCGGTCGCCCTCGCTGACGAAGATGTTCACCGCGCCAAGGTCCAGTCCGTTCGCCCTGTCCCGCACCTCCAGCCGCCCCTTCCTGAACCGGACTTCGTACGTCTCGTTCGCAATAGACGTTCCCGAAGCCGAGACGGTGCCCTCACCCCCCGTCCCCCTCTCCCGATCCGGCGGGAGAGGGGGAGATTGCCCGGACCCGGGGGAGAGCAGTTCAACCCCGACTGTGTCGCTCGCGGGCAGCACCGCGCGCAGCGTCAGCCGGCCTGACCGCCGGACCGTCACCCGCGCCGTATCGGCAAGGCCGTGCGCGGCCACCTGCCGCACCTCGTCGCGGACCGTCGAGTCGTCGACTACGCAGATGTCCTCGCCAACGACCGTTTCGACGTCCAGCCGGCGCTCGGCGAGCTGCCAGCTCATGTCTTCGACGTACTGGTTCTCCCAGCGGCCTTCGCGGATGAAGTCCAGGTGGCGCTCGGCGCCGCGCGCCGAAACCTGACCCGTGTACAGGACCTCGCCTGGCTCGTGGTTGCCCAGTGAGAACGGCACGAGTGTCCCGTCAGGGAGCCGCAGCGAGCCTTCTGTCCAGGTGTCCGGCACGCTGCACTCCAGCACCGCCGGGGCGTGGGGAACTGGACGAAACACAGCGATGCCCCCACCGGCTGGCGCCTCCAGCCGCTGGACCAGGTGGGCCATCGATTCGCGCGCAATCTGCCGGGCAAGCTGCTCGGCGCGGTCGTAACGGGGGAACATCTCGCGGTGGGTCTGGTCCACGCTGCACCCGCAGATAGAATCGTGAGGCGAGTTCTCCAGCTGCAGCCGCCAGGCGTGACGCAGGGCCGGCGCCCCGTCCGGGCCATGATGCAGATACGCAAGCAGCTCCAGCGGCTCCGCGTACTTCTCAAGCCATCCGCTCACTTCGAAGTCCCGCTGCTTGATGTTCATCCGCGCCGAAAGCACGCCCACCAGCACGTTCGAGCGGTCCGGTGACCGCAGCTCGCCTTCGTGCACGATCTCGTCGATGCCCGCTTCGAAGACCGCCTGTTCGTATTGCGCCAGCGTCGCCAGGCGGTATTCGAACCCGCGCCCGGCCGCGTTGGCCAACGCCTCGGGCACGTGCTTCTCCATCCGCGAGTGGTCCGTCCCATTCATCAGGACCGCCGGCGCGCCGTCTCTCAGTTCCCGCTCCTGGCGGCGCGTGCGCTCGACCATCTCCTCCGCGTCATGCGGAAGCCGCCAGCCGCTTGAATAGCTGTTGCGCAGGTAGAGCACCGGCAGCCGTGTGCCGTCGGGCGCCTGCCAGTGAAAGCTCCAGCCGGGGATCGCGTCAGGCACACCGCGCCAGAGGCAGGCGCTCGTCAGGCCGAGCTGCTTCATGATCTGGGGCATCTGGGCGATGTGGCCGAACTGGTCCGCGCAATGGCCCACCCTCAGTGAGCCGCCCAGTTTGTCAGCGAAGCGGATGCCCCGTTGAAAGCTGCGGATGTGCGATTCGCCGCTGGGCAGGAACTCGTCTGGCTGCACCCACCATGGCCCGATGACGATCCGCCCGGACTGGAGCATCGCCTGCAGCCGCCCTTCGTTCTCTGGGCGCAGTTCCAGGTAGTCTTCGATGACGATCGACTGTCCGTCGAGGTTGAAGTACTCGAACTCCGGGTGCTGCTCCATGTGGTCCAGTAGTTCGTCGATCATCTGCACCAGCCGCCAGCGAAACAGTTCGTGCGGCTGGTACCACTCGCGGTCCCAATGGCAGTGCGGCACGACATACACGGTGCGAGTCACAGGCAACGCCCCCGGGGAAGGTGCCGCAATCGTACGTCAGCCGCATCAACGGCGCGCCGCGCTGGCCCCGATCCTTGCCCCCGCCCTCCCGGCCGGGCAGCAGCGGGAAAACAAAGGAGACCCCCGCCGTCAGCGGCGAGCGCCGCCTCGGCGCCCGTAGGAGAGCCCGGCGCCCATCGAGCGCCCTTCGTCTCCGCCCGTGAAGTCCAGCTCTGGAAGCCAGTTGCGAAAGGCCCGGCGGGCATGGCAGTACTTGCAGTATCCCGAACTCTCTGCGCCGGTCGCTTCGTCGATGAGCCAATGATGATGGTGAGCGATGCTTTCGATGGTCGATTCCATGGTGTGCCCCTGTCGAATTCGACCTTACAGGGCCATGTCTGTCGCGAATTGACAGATGCGGCGGCTTCCGCTAACCCGGAGTCACCGCGCCAGGCGCTGGGCTTCCGGCTTGCCGGACTTCCCGGCGTTCTTCGGGCTTTGCGTCCCCCGGGTGTCCCGTGCTCCTACCCGGCCTACGAAGCCGCGGCGTCCGATGTTCCCATCGGGGCGTCCACGTGATGAACCTTCGGCCGAGGGGGTTCCACCGGCGATTCCGTAAAGTGGGCGAAATGTGTACGGACAACGGCGTAGCACTCGCAGGCGGCAAGTTCCAGGGCCCGGCGGTCGAGGATTCGCATCTCGCCGCGGTGGTAGCTCACAAGGCCCGCCCGCTGGAGGGCGCCAGCCGAGAGGGCGACGCTTGGACGGCTGACGCCGAGCATCTGGGCGAGAAACTCCTGGGTGATCGGGAACTCGTCGGCGCCAACCTGGTCGTGGGTCATCAGCAGCCAGCGCGCGCAGCGGGCGTCGGCGTGATGAGCGCGATTGCAGGCCGCCGATTGCGAGACGAGCGCGAGCATCAGGCCGCTGTAGCGGAGCATGACCGCGGCGAAGCTCGGAAGTCTCGCGATGCAGTCCGTGAAGTCCTTACTGCTGAGACGCAACGCATCGCCAGGGACCTGCGAAATGAGCGCGGTGTTCGATTCACCGAAGCCGAGGAAGAGCGGGACCCCGGTGGTCCCCTCTGGGCCGACGGTCGCGAATTCGATCATCATCCCGTTTTCGAGGACGGTCAGGACGGAGATGACGCCGTTGAGCGGGAAGTAAATGTAGTCGGGCTCATCGCCGGCTTCAAGCAGGGTTTCGCGCATGCGCAAGGGATGGGCGTGGAGGAGCGGCGCCAACTGGTCGTAATCAGCCTTCGAGAGTGCCGCGAGAATGAGGTTGCGTGTCCGAGACGGCGCGCTCTGCGTCTCTAGCAGAGACGGCATGAGGATGCCAGCTTCCGATGCCCGTGACCCATGATTTGGTCCGGCGTTCTTCTCCACCGTACACCCGTTCAGACGACTTGCAAGCGTTTGCGGTAAATTGACGCCGGCTTTCTTCGGGGCGGGCGGCCTCCGGGACCTGGCCCGGCGTCTGCTAGTTTCGGGCAGACAGGGGGGTAGATGATTACCTCGAAAGAACTCATCGTGCGCGAGATGGGCATCGAATGAGAGGAACCTATGGGACTGTTGACCTGGATTCTGATTGGCCTGGTGGCCGGCTTCATCGCGGAGTTCGTGCTTGGCGGCGGAAGCGGGATTAGCCTCCGCGGCATTGTCATGACGACGCTGCTCGGCGTGGCCGGGGCGATCGTCGGCGGCTTCGTCAGCGTGTATCTCGGATATGGCGACGTCACCGGCTTCAACGTCCGCAGCCTGGTCATCGCGGTCCTCGGCGCGATCGCCGTCATCATCGTCTTCCGGGCGTTGTCGTCCAACCGTGGTGGCCGTCGTGGACTCATCTAAGTCCGCCCACGTCTTCGATTCGCAACGTTCGACTCTCGAAGGGGAACCCTTATGAACAACGGAAGCATTGGTCTCAGTCTCTTTTTGATGGCAATTGGCGCCATCCTGGTGTGGGCGGTTGAAGCAACCGTGTCCGGCATCGATATCAAGGTCGTCGGTGTCATCCTCATGCTTGTGGGCTCGATGGGCCTGGTGCTCTCGCTGCTCTTCTGGGCGAGTTTCGCCCCGTTCGCCCGGCGCGATGACCGCGCGCGCCACGACGTGGTGTAGCGCGAGAGGGGACGGCCTCTCCCCGCGGCCCGGCGAGAACTCGCCGGGCCATCCGTCGCCATCGGCCGGCTGGCTTCAAGAATTGAGGGACACTGATGAATAAGGACAAGATCAAGCGTAAGACCAACGAAGTCGTTGGCGAGGCTCGCGCACACACCGGGCAAGCGGCCGGCAGCGACAGCATGGAAGCGAAGGGGAAGGCCCAGGCGGCGAAGGGCAAGGCCCAGTCCGCCGTGGGCACCCTGAAAGACAAGGCCGCCGACGTGAAGGACAAGGTGGGAGACGTGAAGGACAAAGTGAAGAGCGCCGTTAAGCGCTAGCCGACGCCGCGGTCCGGCGGCGTTCTGAAAGGTTGGTTCGATCCATGGAAACCGGGACAGTAATCGTAATCGCGGCGGCCGTTGCCGCCGTTCTCCTGCTGGTCTTGATGCTGGTCATGCGGTCCAAGCGGAAGGGCGGCGAAAAACAGACCGCCCGGCTTCGCGAAGGCTTCGGCCCAGAATATGCCAAGGCAGTTGGAGAGAAGGGCCGCTCAGGCGCTGAAGACGACCTGCTGAAGCGCCAACAGAGCGCCAGCCTCTTTCAGGTGCGGCCTCTCTCCGCCGTTGAAGTGACGCGCTACACCGAGAGCTGGACGGCAACGCAGGCCCAATTCGTGGATGACCCCGGCGCCGCGCTCACGGCTGCCGATCACCTGGTCGCCGAAGTCATCGCCGCTCGCGGATATCCGGCGGCCGAGTTCGAACAGGGCGCGAGTGCGCTCTCGGTTGATCATCCGCGAGCTGTCCAGGATTACCGCGCCGCGCATGAGGTCGCACTGCGCAACCAGCGAAACCCCGTCCCGACGGACGAATTGCGCGCGGCGATGGTGCAATACCATGCGGTCTTCAGCGAACTGATGGCGAGCTGAGGGCGCCAAAGGCCCGAATGGCCCCCGCCGTTGGGCCCACCAGACACTGTACGCCGCCCGCCGCCCGCGCAACCGTGGCCGGCGGGAGGACAAAAGGTCATGCCCACCCCTGTTGCGTATGCCGTCCGGCACCCACGCGGCGGGAATAGAGGCAGCAAGGACTGGAAAGAGGAAAATCATGTGGCTACTGCTCATCGCTCTGTTAGTGCTTCTGATCCTGGGCGGCGGCGCCTACGCACTTACGAGCAACCTGCTCCTCGTGATCATCGTCGTCGTCGTTGTGGCGGCGCTGGCTGGCGTCGGGGGGCGGGGCAGATGGCGGTGACGCCACGAGCGGACGTTGGCGGCCCATCCCCGGTGTCTTGCCGGGAGGTTCGCCGGTGCCGTTAGCGGGACCACTCAAAGGGAGGAACCCATGGGACTGTTGACCTGGATTCTCATTGGCCTGGTGGCCGGTTTCGTGGCCGAGTTCATCCTCGGCGGCGGGGGCGGGTTCAGCCTGCGCGGTATCGTCATGACGACGCTGCTGGGCGTTGTTGGGGCGATCGTCGGGGGCTTCGTCAGCGTGGCGCTCGGTTATGGCGACGTTACCGGCTTCAACGTCCGGAGCCTGGTTATCGCCGTCCTCGGTGCGGTCGCGGTCATCGCCGTATTCCGGGCGTTGTCATCATCTGGACGAGGTAACCGCCGCGGACTCATCTAAGCTCCGGGCGGTTAGGTCATTCGAACGCTGAACGCGTGGAGGGGGACCAGAATGAACAATGGAAGCGTTGGCCT